>DATKDL010000234.1:0-55428 GCA_035512695.1 Anaerolineales bacterium
TGTTGGGGGCGGCTCCGCCGCAGCCGCCCCCAACATCGCCGCCCCAATTTTCGGGTCATCCTTTGGGACAAGGAAGAAAAAAAATGAGAAAATTCCTGCGCAGCATGTCCGCCAATTTCAGCGTCGTCGGGGAACTGATGAGCTTTCTCTGGCAGCAGAAACTCTGGTGGATGATTCCGATGGTGGCGGTGCTGGTCCTGCTTGGGCTGGTGATCGTCTTCGCTGCCTCATCCGGGATCGGGCCTTTCATTTATACGCTGTTCTGATTTAAACCGATCCGGAAATCAGTCCCGGCGATGATTTGGGCGCAGCCCGGCACCTGCGCCCCAATCATCGCCGGCCAGTTGGATCGCAGTCTGGTTGGGATTGCGAGCGAATTTCAAGATCTAATTCGATTTGTTCAAGGAGTTTATGATGGCATCACATGACGATATCAAGACCACGGTCAAGGGCTTTATCCTGGCGGAATTCCTGCCGGGTGAGGATCCGAACCTCTTCCAGGACTCGACTCCGCTCGTGAGCGGAGGCATTCTCGATTCGCTGGCAACCCTGCGCCTGGTCTCGTTTTTACAGGAGCAGTTCGGTGTGGAGATCGAACCCCACGAAATGACCACGGAGCACCTGGACACGCTGACTGCGATCACCGACCTGGTTGAGGCGAAGCTCTAGGGTCGGATGATGTATTCAGCAAACAGCCTGGTCGAATACCTCGAGCATAGCGCCCGGGCCAGGCCGGAGGCGGTCGCGGCGGAGGAGCAGGGGGCCGGCGTGATCCGGTATCGCGAACTGGACGAGCTTTCCGACCGGCTGCGGGATCGCCTGGTCGAGCTCGGCGTGGGGCGGGCGGACCGGGTCGGGATCTATCTGCACAAATCGATCGATTCGCTGGCATGTATTTTCGGGATCCTGAAAACGGGTGCGGCCTACGTGCCGGTCGATCCGGGTGCGCCTGCCGCCCGCTGTGCGTACATCCTCGGCGACTGTGCGGTCAAGGTCGTCATCGTCGAGCGAGATCTCGCCGGCGCGCTTCAAACTGAACTCGCCGATCTGGGCGCCGCGCCGGCGCTTGTCGAGCTGGCCGGCGTCGGCGGCGGTGGACCGCTCCGGGAAGCGCTGCGCAGCGCCTCCCCACCCGCCGAGACGGCCACTCCCCGGATCGAGGACCTGGCCTACATCCTGTACACCTCGGGGTCGACCGGAAAACCTAAAGGCGTCATGCTGACCCATCGGGCGGCGATCAGCTTTGTGGACTGGTGCTCGGAAGCTTTCCAGCCCGAACCTGACGACCGGTTCTCCTCTCACGCCCCATTTCATTTCGACCTCTCGATCCTCGATCTTTACGTCCCGATCAAGCACGGCGCGACCGTCGTCCTGATCTCGGAAGAGATCGGCAAAGACCCGCTCCGGCTGGCCCCGCTGATCGCGGACAGCCGGATCACGGTCTGGTACTCGACCCCGTCGATCCTGAGCTTCCTGGCGCAGTTTGGCCGGATGCAGCGTTACGATTATTCGACCCTGCGGACGGTGCTGTTTGCCGGCGAGGTCTTCCCGGTCAAGCACCTGCGCCGGCTGAAGTCCCTGCTGCCGGAGCCGGAATATTACAACCTGTACGGGCCGACCGAAACCAATGTTTGCACCTACCATCCCATCCCGGCTGTGATCCCGGATGACCGGGAGACGCCCTACCCGATCGGGAAGGCCTGTTCGCACTATCGCATCCGCGTGCTCGACGACGCCGGCAAGGAGGTCCCGGCCGGCGAGGAAGGCGAATTGTGCGGCTCCGGGCCGGGGGTGATGGAAGGCTACTGGAACCTCCCGGAACGGACGGCGATGGCCTTCCGGGTCGACGAATCCGGCGAGCGCTGGTACCGGACCGGCGATATTGTTGTGGAAGAGGACGACGGCGTATACGTCTACCTCAGCCGCCGCGACCGGATGGTCAAGAAGCGGGGCTACCGGGTCGAGCTTGGGGAGATCGAATCCGGACTGTACCGCCATCCCGACGTCCGGGAAGCCGCCGTCATCGCCCAGCAGGACGATGACTTCGGCGTGCGGACGATCGCCTTTCTGAGCTGCAAGGGGGAGGAGCCTCCGTCGGTGCTGGAGCTCAAGCGCTTCTGCATGGAAAACCTCCCGAGCTATATGGTCCCCGATATCTTCCGGTTCCTGGCGGTGCTGCCCAAAACATCCACGGATAAGGTCGATTACCAGTCCCTGAAAGAACTTGCCGCGGGCTGACTCATTTCCGAATATGCTGCGTGATCGATCTTTCCACCTGGCGGAACGAATCTTACCGCCCCTGGTCGTCCTGGCCGGGATCGTCATGGTCCTGGTATCGCTCGGCGGGGTGCGGCTCGGGCAGCCGCCTCCCGGGGACGGTCTCACCACAAACCAGTTTTTCCTGGTGCTGGCCGGGGTGGGGGTCGGGCTGCCCGGGCTCGTCTTCCTGCTGCCGGGGCGCGCGGGGCGGATCGCCGGGCTGGGCTTGCTGGGAGCCGGGGCCGTCGCGGCGGCTGCGGCCGCCGATCTGATCCTGGTCGGCGGGTTGGCGCCCCCCCCGATCCGTTTGGGGCTGATGCTGGTCTTTTTGGGGGCATTCACCGGCTTGCGAATTGCCCGGGAGACGGCCGATGAAGGCTTAAAAACAGCATCGGTTGCGCTGTTTCGATTCGAAGTGCGCAGCGCGCTGCGTTTCGCTGCGATCGTGTTCCAGTTGGTGATCCTCCTCCTGGCCGTTCGGGCGTTCGAATTGGAAAGTTTGGTGTTTTACAGCAGCTTCTTTCCGACCGTTTTCTACGGTTTCCTGCTGCACGCGCTGCTGGCTCCGACCGACCGGCTGCCTTTCTTTTTATTCCTTTCTCTGGCCGCATTCATCGGTGTGCTGGGGATCGTCAACAGTCTCTGGCTCACCGGTGTTGTGATCGCTGCTGTCGGAATCGCCCACCTCCCGGCGTCTTTCCGGGTCCGGATGGCGTTGATCGGTTTGGGGCTGGCCGTCCTGATCGTCTCGCGTTTCGGATACATTCGGACCGTTCCGGAGATCGTCTGGCCGATCCTCGGTGCGGTCCTGATGTTCCGGTTCATCATCTACGTCTACGATCTTAAACACAGCAAAAAATCGTTCGGGCTCTGGAGTTCGCTGTCGTATTTCTTCCTGCTGCCGAACGTCCTGTTTCCGTTCTTCCCGGTGATCGACCACAATACGTTCGTCAGTTCGCACAACAAACAGGAGCGCTACGAGGCCTACCAGAGCGGAGCGATTTGGATCCTGCGCGGGATCGTCCACCTGCTGCTGTACCGGGCCGTTTATTATTATTTCGTGATCGCTCCCGGTGAGGTTGAGGGTCCGCTGGACCTGATCCGGTTTGCGTTCACGACTTTTCTGCTTTATCTACGGGTGTCCGGCCAGTTCCACCTGATCATCGGGATCCTGTATCTGTTCGGTTTCAGCCTGCCACGCACGAACGACAACTATCTGCTCTCCGCCAATTTCACCGATCTGTGGCGCCGGGTGAACATCTATTGGAAGGACTTCATGCAGAAGATCTTCTATTACCCGGCCTACACCTGGCTCACCCGCCGCGGGTTGACGGCCAGGCCCGCGCTGATCCTGACGACGGTCTACGTTTTCTTCTGGACCTGGTTCCTGCACGCGTGGTACTGGTTCTGGCTGCGCGGGAGCTTCCTGCTGACCGCGAACGACATCCTGTTCTGGACGATCCTGGCCGTCCTGGTCCTGGTGAATATCCTGAGAGAGCTGAAGACGCCGCGGGCGAGGACTCTCGGTTCGAAAACCCTGAGCCTGAAGGAGATCGCCGCGACAGGCATCAGAAACGCCGCCACGATCTCCTTTCTGACGTTTATCTGGACGCTTTGGACCAGTCCGACGCTGGGTGAATGGGCCGGCCTGTGGTCCCTGGCGCTGACCCCTCGGAATCTGGGCGTCCTGGCGCTGGGTTATGCCGGGGTGGTCGGTGTCTTTATTGCGATCAACTGGGTCAACGTCCGGCTGAAGGCGCGGGTGCGGCCGCTTTTTGTGGACGGGCCGGTTGGCCGGCGGGCGTTGGTCCATGCCGCGGTCGCTGTGGCCATCCTGCTCGCCGGGACGCCGGCAGTCTTGCAGCGCATCGGCGGCCGTCCCGCGGCGCTGCTTGCGGATATGTCGGAAGCGCGCCTGAACGACGCCGATGCCAATCTGCTGCTGCGCGGCTATTATGAGGACTTGATCAGCGTCAGCCGGTTCAACACCGAGCTGTGGGAGCTGTATTCCAGGCGGCCGACCGATTGGCCCGCGCTTCATGCGACCGAAGGCGCCGACCTGACGGATGATTTCGAGATCGTGGCGCTGAACCCTTCGGTCAGCTACATGTTCCACGGGGCGCAGTTCTCCACCAATTCCTGGGGGATGCGCGACCGGGAATACGATCTCGTCCCGCCGCCGGGCGCATTCCGGACGGTCCTGGTCGGGCCTTCGTTCGTGATGGGCTCGGGGGTGGCGAACGAGGAGGTCTTTGAAGCATTGGTGGAGCGTCGCCTCAACGAGGACTTCGGCGGTGGCGCCCACACCGGGTACGAGATCCTGAACTTCGCCGTGGCCGGTCATTCCGCGCTGCAGCAGCTGTACGTCTACGAATTCAGGGCGCTGGACTTCCAGCCCGACGCCCTCTTCTACGTCGGGCACCAGCTTGAGGAGACGATCCTCGTCCGAAACCTGGTCAGCCGCCTGATCAGCGGATCCGAGATCCCTTACGAATATCTGCGCGAGATCGCCGCCCGCGCCGGCGTGGAGGTCGGGATGACGCAGCAGGAGGCCGAGAGTCTGCTGGCGCCGTTCGGGACCGAGCTTGTGGTGTGGACCTACGCGCGCCTTGCAGCGCTTTCAGAAGCGCACGGGATCCTTCCCATCTGGGTCTATATGCCGACCCTCGAGGTTCCAAATTCGGTCGAAGAGCAGGCCAGGCTGACCGAGATCGCCGAGGGGGCGGGCTTGATTGTCGTGGATCTATCGGGCGTGTATGCCGGGCACGACATCGGCAGCATTTCGGTGGCGCCCTGGGATCTGCACCCCAATCGCGAGGGCCATATTCTGATCGCAGAACACCTCTACCGCGAGCTGGCGGATAACCCGGTGACCGCCGGGGCGTTCGGGATCGAGAACCCATGAGCGCATCCCGAGGGAAAGAAACCCGGTTGAAAATCCTGGTCGCCCTCGCCGGACCGCTGGTAATGCTGGCGCTGATCGAAGGTGCGGCCTTTCTGTGGGAGCGGGGCCAGGCGAACGGCCCCTATGCCTGGGAATTGGTCGCGTCGCGGCGCATCGAGCTGGTCGAATACCCGGACCCGGCGCCTGGGTACACGCTGATGGCCCCGGGGGAGCGCTATGAATGGGGCGGAATTGCGGTGGAGATCAATGCGTTGGGTCTGCGCAGCCCGGAAACGACCCGGGAAAAGCCCACCGGGACGCTCCGGATCCTGAACCTTGGCGACTCGATCGCGATGGGCTGGGGGGTCGCATACGAAGCCACCTATGGGCAGCTCATCGAAGGAGCTTTGTCCGCCGGGACAGGCCCGGAGACCCGGGTCGAAGTGATCAACGCCGGCGTTCCCGGATGGAACCTTGAAAACGAACTGGCCTATCTGCTCGCCGAGGGGTTGGCGTTCTCTCCCGATGCCGTCGTCCTGGATCTGACCCTCGTCAACGATATTTATGGGCGCAGCGCGCTGGAACGGAACCCGCGGCCCGCCTGGATCGAATGGCTGCGCGCAAACACCTATCTCTATCCTTTCCTGAGCATCCAGATGCAGTGGCTTGCGGCGCGCGCCGAAGGCCAGGACCGAATCCCGGTCATCGATCCCCCCACGGAGGCGCGCAGCTATTTTCCGCTCGATCCGGAGGCGGAAAAATGGGACGAGCTGTGGTCGCTGATCGTCGAGATGCACCTGGCCGCCTCCGGGGAGGGCGTCCCGCTCATCCTGGTCATGTTTCCGCTGGAGTACCAGGTCGTCGACCCGGATTTCGCGACGACCCCGCAGGAGGTCCTGCTGGACCGGGCCGCCGCCGCCGGGATACCGATCATCGATCTGCTGCCCGTCTTCCGGGAAGCCTGTGCCGGAAAACCGGGCGAGGCCTGCGAACTCGAAGACCGCTATTTGTTCGCCGATGTCTGGATGCACCCATCCGTGGAGGGGCACCGCCTCACGGCTGAAGCCCTGCTGCCGGTACTGCTGGAGATTTTGGATTCGGCGCCGGAATAGAAGGGTAAATCGGGGCGGGTCGGCTGGGTTTCACTCGCCCCGATTTGCCCTTCTATTCCGGCGCGGTATTGTGGAGACCAAGCGAAAATGGACTTTTCATGGACCCCTGAACAGCTGGCATTTAAGAACACCGTCGTCGAGTTCGCCAAAAAGGAGCTCAACGAAGGCCTGATCGACCGGGATCACGCCGGGGAGATCTCGCTGGATAACTGGCGCAAGTGCGCCCGGCTGGGCATCCTCGGGCTGCCGATCCCCGCGGAATACGGCGGGATCGACGAAGACATCGTCACAACGATGCTGGTGATGGAGGGGCTCGGCTACGGCTGCCGGGACAACGGGCTGATCTTTGCGATGAACGCCCAGCTCTGGAGCGTCCAGATGCCGATCCTGCAGTTCGGGAGCGAGGACCAGAAACGCAAATACCTTCCGGGGTTGTGCAGCGGGGATTTGATCGGGGCGCACGGTATGACGGAGCCGGGTTCCGGTTCGGATGCATACAGCCTGTCCACGCAGGCCAGGCGCGTGGAAGGCGGCTACGTCCTGAATGGGACGAAGATGTTCGTCACCAACGCACCCTTTTGTGATATGGCCGTGATCTTTGCAACGGTCGATCCGTCCAGGGGGATCGCCGGCGTGACGGCCTTCGTGGTCGATGTCGGCACCGCGGGATTCACCGTCAGTCGGGAGCTGGACAAGATGGGTTTGCGGACCTCACCGATGGGCGAGCTGATCTTCCAGGACTGCTTCCTGCCCGAAGGGAACCGGCTTGGGAAGGAAGGCGCCGGGGTCACCATCTTTGCATCGTCCATGGAATGGGAGCGGGCCAGCATCCTGGGCAGCCACGTCGGCGCCATGGAGCGCCAGCTGGAGGAATGCATCCGCTACGCCCGCGAACGGAGGCAGTTCGGCCAGCAGATCGGCAAATTCCAATCCGTATCCAACCGCATCGCGGACATGAAGGTGCGGCTGGAAACCGCCCGGCTGCTGCTTTACAAAGTCGCCTGGATGAAGCAATCGGGGAAGACGGCCGTGATAGAAGCCGCGGTTGCCAAGCTGTACTTGAGCGAGTGTTTCGTCCAATCCAGCCTGGATGCCATCCGAATCCACGGCGGATACGGCTATATGACCGAGTTCGAGATCGAGCGCGATCTGCGCGACTCGATCGGCGGGACGCTGTATTCCGGGACATCCGATATCCAGCGCGTCATCATCGCCCGGATGTTGGGGCTTTAGAAGCTACCCGAAAATTCAGAGGACGGGCGATTTTGGGAGCGGCTGCCGTTCCGCCGCCGCCGCTCCCAAAATCGCCCGTCCTCTGGTTTTTCGGGTAGGTGCCTGGCAGTTGGTGTTTGTGGTACACTCCAGCCGCACATTTTGCGCCCCATATCCATACCAGGAAGGAATGAAAAGATCCCCGTGGAAACACAATCCGTAATCGAAAAATTTATCCTTGAAGAACTCATGGTCGCGCCTCCCGGCACGAAGCTGGACCCAAACGAATCCCTGGTGTCCAGCGGCGTGATCGATTCGCTCGCCATCCTGCGCCTGATCACCTTCGTCGAAGAGACTTTCGGGGTGACGGTTGAGGATGACGAAGTGGTCCCCGAGAATTTCGAAACCGTCCATATCATCAAGGAATTTGTCGAGGCCAGGCAATAAACGCACGGTCCGGCAAGACCCTGGCTTCCCCAAACAATCCGGAGGATGGGCGATTTTGGAGATGGCTGCGGAGCCGCAGCCGTCTCCAAAATCGCCGCCTCGATTTTTGGATCGGTTCAAAAAAGGGCAGGTAATACTCAGCCAGGGGGCGGAATGAGATCATGGACAATTGGGACGATTTCTGGAAGGCTAGAACGAGCGGCGAGATCGACGACAGCATTTTTTACGGGAAAGATTCGGGAAGCGATTTCCAGCTGGACCTGGTCCGTTTTCTAAAATTCTTCGATCCGGATCTGCCTGTCCTGGATCTCGGCTGTGGGGACGGCCGCCAGACGCAAAGGCTGGCGCGGCATTTCAAGCGAGTGATCGGCGTCGATTCCTCGGTCCCGGCGATCGAACTGGCTCAGCGGTTGGGAGATGGCAACCCCAATGTCGAATTCCGGATGCTGGATATCCTGGACACGGCCGCCGTCCGGCGCCTCCGAGATGAATTCGGCGATCTGAACATTTACATGCGCGGGTTCCTTCAAATGATGACAAGGAAGTCTCGGCCGCCAATGATCCGGAATCTCAGGATCCTGCTTGGATCGCGTGGAACCCTCTACCAGATCGAGCTAGCCCCCGAATCCATCGTGACGCTGCGGGATCTTCCTGAGGAAATCTTTGAAAAGATCCCAAAGACGACCCGGCGCGTCGGATACGCTTTGACGGAACGGAAGCTGCATTACCCGGAAGATGCCTGGTCCGTTCTTGCGGAAGGTGACCGCGTTCGGCTCAAGTCGTTCGTCCTTCCAGATGGAACGGAAGTCTCGATGCCCGCGAACTTTCTCATCCTGCGAGGGCGGGTCTGACTGTATGACGAGTAGGCTGCTGTTCTTAAACGGCCTGGCCATCCTGGCCATCCCCATCCAGCACGTCACGGCTTACGGCCTGCAGGCGATGTTTGAGTGGACCGACCGGTACCGCGACGTCCTGGTGCCGAACTATGACGCCCTCGGGTCCCCGGCTTTCGTCGTCAGCATGGTCCTGCGCCAGCTCTCCACGTATTCGGTGCCGGGGTTCCTGTTCATTTCCGGTTTCTTCATCGCCTTCATGGTGAGGGGCAAAGAGGCGAACCTCTCCTACAAGACCATCCTGCCCCGCATCCGGACGCTGGTCTATCCGTTTCTGATCTGGACCGTGATCCGCTACATCCTGGTGCGCCAGTTCCCACGCAGCCTGGACGATATCCTCAACCCGTACCATTTCATCCCGCTTCTGATCCAGTTCTACCTGATCTCGCCGCTGCTCGTGAAATGGGCCAGGCGAAACTGGAAATCGCTGCTTGCCATTGCGGCGGTCCTGCACCTGGGGCTGCAACTGGTGCGTTATATCGAGGATTTTGGCCTGACGTTTCCGGGGATGGCGCAGATCTTGTTCGTCTCGCCGCGTTGGGCGATCCACGGTCAGCAGCCGTTCTGGTTCCCGCTGGGGCTGGTGGTCGGGTTGAACACAAAGGGTTTCGGGGATTTCCTGGAGCGCGTGAAGTCGTGGCTGCTCCCAGCGGCGGTCCTGTTTGCGGTGACCCTTAACGCGGAATACTTCATCGCGGACAGCCTGAACGGCCCGGCCTGGATCGGGCCGACCTTCTCCGGCTTCTCCCGCAACTTCTTCATCCTGGCGGTCCTGATGCTGGTGCTGGCATCGGATGATAAGAAATTCCCCTATTCGAAGAAGATTTCGGACGTCGGGACGCGCTCGCTGGGGATCTATCTTGGAAACATCCCATTCATCTACGTCACGGCCGTGCTGATGTACCGGCTCACGCCCGCCCTGCTTGGGATCCAGGTTCTGTACCAGCCGATCCTTTTCGCCGCCGGCTTCCTGGGACCGCTGGTGCTGATGTGGTTTGTCCGCAGCACAAGCCTGCGCGGGGCGTACCGGTACCTGTTCGGTTGAGGCGGCTGCCGTGGAAAAATCCCCTTCGATGACGTCCATCCATACTCGAATCGAACCCTCGAAAGGCTGGGTCTCGCTGAACCTGCGGGAGCTGTGGAACTATCGCGAGCTGTTCTATTTCTTCATCTGGCGCGATCTGAAGGTGCGCTACCGGCAGACGATCCTGGGAGTCGCCTGGGCCGTCCTGCAGCCGTTTATGACGATGGTCATTTTCAGCATCTTCTTCGGGCGCCTGGCCCGGGTCGACTCGGACGGGCTGCCTTATCCGATCTTCAGCTTTGCGGCCCTGGTCCCCTGGAATTTCTTCTCCGGGGCGCTGATCTCGGGTTCCAACAGCCTGATCGGAAACGCCAATATGCTCAAGAAGATCTATTTCCCGCGCGTGACGCTGCCGATCTCCACCGCTCTGAGCGGCCTGGTCGATTTTGGGATCGCTTTCATCGTCCTGTTGGGGATGATGGTCTACTACGGGTACCGCCCGACCGGCAATGTCGTCTGGCTCCCGCTGCTGCTTTTGCTGGCGTTGGCTACGGCCCTGGGGGTCAGCCTGTGGTTCTCGGCGCTCAACGTCCGTTTCCGGGACGTGCGCCACACTGTCCCGTTCATCGCACAGGCCTGGCTGTTTGCCACGCCGATTGCCTATTCGAGCAGTCTGCTGGACGAGCCCTGGAAGACGATCTACGGTCTCAACCCGATGGTGGGCGTCGTGGAGGGGTTCCGGTGGGCCCTGCTCGGTACGGATACCATGCCGGGGCCGATGGTGATCGTTTCCACCCTGGCTGCGCTGGTGATCCTTGTCAGCGGGGCGTATTATTTCCGGCGGATGGAAAGGGATTTCGCCGACGTGGTGTGATGCGGATGACGGATATCGCCATTCATGTCGAGAGCCTCGGCAAGGAGTACCACATCGGCAGCCTGCAGAAGACCTACAAGCGCTTCGGCGATGCGCTGGCCGATTCGGTCGCCACTCCATTCCGGCGCGCGACCCGGCTGCTGCGCGGACAGGCCGGCAGCGCGGCGGATCTCGATGAGGCGATCTGGGCGCTCGAGGGCGTCTCTTTTGACATCCGGCACGGCGAGGCGGTGGGCGTGATCGGGCGCAACGGCGCCGGAAAAAGCACCCTGCTCAAGATCCTTTCCCGGATCACCGAGCCGACGACCGGTTTCGCCGACATCTACGGCCGGGTCGGCGCCCTGCTGGAGGTGGGCACCGGGTTCCATCCCGAGCTCACCGGCCGGGAGAACATCTTCCTGAACGGCGCAATCCTGGGAATGGGCAAGCGGGAGATCCAGCGCAAGTTCGACGAGATCGTGGCATTTGCGGAGATCGACCGCTTCATCGACACTCCCGTCAAGCACTACTCGTCGGGGATGTATGTACGGCTGGCATTCTCCGTGGCAGCGCATCTCGAGCCGGAGATCCTGTTGGTGGACGAGGTGCTCGCCGTAGGGGATGTGGCGTTCCAGCGAAAATGCCTCGGCAAGATGGATGACGTCGCCCGTGCCGGGCGGACCGTCCTGTTCGTCAGCCACAACATGGGGCTCATGCAAACCTTTTGTGAGCGCGGCATCCTGCTCGAGCATGGGCGGGTCGCCTGCGATGGGCCGATCAAGGACGTCGTGGACGCCTACCTGGCTTCGATCGAGCAGCGCGGCGTTCAGGATCTGGCGACCCGGACCGACCGGCGCGGCCTTGGGGACGTCCGCCTGGTGGGGGTCGAGGTCAAGGCGCTGAATGGGGTTCCGGCGGTTCTGAAGACCGGCGAGCCCGTGCGGTTCACCTTCCACGTCGACCGGCGCATCCCGGGCCTGGATATGAACTTCTCGATCTTCGACCAGATCGGGCAGGCGATCGTCCAGTTCAAAAGCAAGGACCGCGCCCCGCAGGACGTCTCCGGCGGGGTGGGCGACCGGACCTTCGTGTGCGAGATCGACCCCCTGCTGCTGCTCCCGGGCCGCTATCGCGTCGACGTCGGGATCATCGGCGACAACCGGATGCAGGATTACATCGAAGCCGCCACCTATATTGAGGTCGCCGAAGGCTTCGTCGACGGCCGGCTCGAAGGCCAGAAGAACAAGTTCAACCTCACGATCCCTCACCGCTGGATCCGCCCCGAGAGCGAATGAACCGGATAGCCCGTCCATGGACCGCGCGGCGGACGGCGCTTCGCAATTTCCTCCTGCGCCGCCTGAGAAATCCTACCGGCCAGACCCGGCCGGCGTTCCTGATCGGGGCCGTTCGCTCGGGGACGAGCATGATCGTTTCCCAGCTGGCCAGGTCCTGGCAGGTTGAGCTCTACAACGAAGACCATCCGGCAGCCTTCGATTACTGGCGGCTACGGGACTTCGTCGTGATCGAAAACCTGCTGGCGGCCTCCCGCGCCCCGCTGACCCTATTCAAGCCGATCCTGGACACACACCGCGCCCGGCAATTGCTGGCCGGTTTCCCCGAGGGCCGGCTGATCTTTGCGTTTCGAGATTTCGACGACGTGATCAACTCGGCTCGCAAGCGGTTCTACGAGGACGACGGCTCCTTTAACCCCTCCAGGCGCCTCCCGCCGCGGGATCCGCGGGAGCCGGTCACCCGCTGGATGGACACCGATTTCGCCGAATTCAGCCGGGACCCGCTCCCGGCCGAAACGACCGACCACATCCGGGCGCTCTGGCGGACGGACCTCAACCTGAACTCGAGGATCGCCCTGCGCTGGGTGCTGACCAACCGGCTCTATTTCGACCTCGGGCTGGACCGGGAAGACCGCGTCCGCCTGGTCCGCTATGAAGACCTGGCTGCGGACCCCGAACCGGGTTTCCGGGAGCTTTGCGGGTTCCTCGGTCTCGCATTCGACCCCGAAATTGCCGCGGGGGTGTTCGCCTCGTCGATCGGGAAGGAGGCGGCGCCTGACCTCGCCCCCTCTGTCCGTGCAGCGTGTGAGGCGCTGATGGGAAGGCTGTCCCAGCAGACGCCGGCGCTCCGGACGGAGGCGCATGGATAAGACCCTCCTCGTCGGGTGGGATGCCGCCTGCTGGGAATACCTGGAGCCGATGCTTGCTGCGGGCCGACTGCCGGCGCTGCAGGGGATGATCGACCGCGGGGTGCGCGGCGTCCTCCACTCGACCATGCCGCCCTGGACCCCCACGGCCTGGGCGACCATCCTGACCGGCACGCAGCCCGGCAAGCACGGCGTTTTCGATATGCTGCACCGGGCACCCGGTTCCTATGCGGCCGGGCCAACCAACGCGGCCGTCCGGCAGGGGACCCCGTTCTGGGAATACCTGAACGCGCGCGGGGTCCGGACTGGTCTCGTCAACGTTCCATTCTCCCATCCGCCGGGTTCTCCGGAGGGGTTTGTGATCTGCGGGTTCGGGACTCCGGAGTCGGTGGAGCGGCTGGGCTTTCCGGATGAGGTCACCGGCCTGGTCCGGGGGCTTTTCCCGGATTTCAAGCCGGCGGTCGCCGCCCAGGCGCTCCGGTCGGCAGATCCGGCGCACATTTTTGAGGTGGAGCGGGAGCAGCAGCGCCGGTTCAACCGGATCGCGGCCGCGCTTATGGAGCGATACCCGGTCGACGTGCTGGTCGTCAACCTGCTGTTCCCCGATCACGCCAACCACAAGCTGCCCGAGATGTCCCAGGTCGAGGCGGCCTATGCGGCGACCGATGCGGACTTGCAGGACTTGATCCAGGTTTTCGGCCCGGACAATATCCTGCTCATCTCGGACCACGGCTCCAGCCGGCTGAAAGGCGATTTCTATCTTGGCGGCTGGCTGCAGGATGCGGGCTATCTGGTCGAAACGGAGAACGACCGGGCGGCGCAGGCTGCGGCCCTGAACTGGCTGCTGCTGCAGTTTTTCCGGGAAGATCTGGGCTGGCGCGGGCCGGTTGAGAAGTTGGCGCGCGGGGTTCTTCGGCGGGTCCTGCCCAAGCTGCCCGCCGGGCTCCAAACCAGGATCTGGGAGCGGATCGAGCACGATCATCCGGGTGTGCGCGGTTTTGTCCGGTGGAGCGGGCGGGTGGATCCGCGCCGTTCGCAGGTCATCCCCGGATCGGTGTTTTCGGGTCTGCTGTATTTGAACGTCGCCGGCCGGGAGCCGGATGGGATCATCCCCGCGAAGCAGCGCCTGGCCCTGGCCGAGGAACTGCGGGACAGGCTGTTGGACGTGCAGGATCCGGACACCGGGCAGCGGCTCTTTACGCGCGCCCACCTGCGGGAGGAGATCTATGCCGGTCCCGAGCTCGAGCGGGCCCCCGACCTCATCCTGGACGCCTACGATGCCCGCTGGAACATCCGCACGAGCCGGTTCGTCTCGCTGCCGGGGCGGGCTCAGGCGGGATACTTCTACCGGGAATCCGGAACCCGTGATTACGGCTGGCATTCGCGCGACGGAGTGTACTTGTTCTCCGGTCCGGCGTTTGCCGGGCCCGGGCGCGGGGAGCCTGCAGCGCTCGCTGATATCCCCGCGACGCTGCTGCACATTTACGACGTCCCCATTCCCACGGATTGGGACGGGCAGGTGCTGCTCCCCCTGCTGTCGGCCGACCGCCGCGCCGCAAAGGTGTCTTTTCAAGAGCCCGCGGCGCGCGCTGCCGCCGGCGAACCGGGCTACAGCGAGGCCGATGTGGATAAGCTCACGGATCACCTGCGAGCCCTCGGATATCTGGACTGACAGTCTAAGTCCTCTACAGGTATAATCATGCAGTTGTCAGGCCGGGGGAGCCGCCTTGCCCGACGACAACTTGTGAGGAGAACGCATGTTCATGAATTTTTCTGCGATTAAGCGTATTTCGCTGGGGGTCTTGCTGACAACCCTGGTCTTGCTGCTGGGCTCCAGCAGGACCGTGCCCGCGCAGGAGTCGGTCGTCGAGACCTGGGCTGTCCCGGAAAACCTGTCGCAATCCGGTTACACTTCCAACCCGGCGATGGTGGTCACTCCGACCGGGACGATCTTCGCCGTCTGGGCGGATGAGTTCCAGGGGGCCGTGTTCTCCCGGCGGACGGATGAGGGGTGGAGCGCTCCGACGGCTGCGAACTTCCCCTGGGCCGCGGGTTTTGTCCCCGGAGATACCACCGCTCCGGTCTATCAGCCCCTGCTGCTCGCGGACAACGCCGGGCTGATCCACGCCATCTGGATCGGCGCCGAGAATATCCTCAATTACAGTTACACGCAGGCCAACCAGTTCGGCCTGGTCACATGGGCCACCACCCAGGTGATCGCCCAATCGGTAATTCGGTTTGACGCCCAGATCGATGACCAGCGAGTAATCCACATGGCCTACGTCAGCATCCTCGACACGGTTTCCAAGCCGGCCGGAGTTTATTACACCAGGCGCAACCCATTCACGAACGTCTGGAACACGTCCATCCGGCTGTACGATTCCCCTTATCTGCGGGGCTTGACGACGAATGACGTCGAAGTGAGCCTGCTGATTACCGACAGTCCCGAGGGCGGGCAGAACATTTATACCGCCTGGGACAACCGGCCGCGCCGTCAGCTTTTCCTGGCCCGATCCGGGAACGATGGTGCCAGCTGGGATGCGCCGTTGGGGGTGGTAGGGCCGGCAGGGATCCTTGATACGGATGTGCCTTCTCAGGTCGAGCTTGGCGTCCATGACAACCGGATCATCCAGATCTGGAAAGAATCGGCCGCTGACCTGTCGACCAGCTGCATCCAGTACTACCAGGTGTTTGAGCTGGACGGCACGCCCGTCACAGCCCCGCAGTTCATGCTCCAGGAGTTGTCCGGCTGCCCGTTAGGTTCGCAGACGCTGATCAATACGCCGGAAGCGCTGGTCTTACAGACTGAGGTATTCGACGAGGTCTTCCTGGTGGGATGGGATGGGGAACAGTGGAGCGCACCGCAGGTCCAGATTGAGCTGTCCAATTTTACCGATGCGGAGACCTTTCAAACGATCTTGCTCGCCTGCCTGCAGGTTGCTATGGACAGCGCCGATCAACTTCACGTCATCGGCTGCGACAAAGGCGCCGCCGGCGATATCTGGTTCTCGAGCCGGTCTTTGATCGATATCCAGTCCTGGTTCTCGGGCGAATCGACCTGGAGACCGCTGGCTACGCTGGCCTCCGCCGGCGGAGAGATCTCGCCTGTGACGCTCGTGGCGGACGCCGGCAATCTGGTGCACGCGGTCTGGGCGCAGAGCGATTCGACGCTGGGCGATACCAAGTCCATCCGTTATGCCCGCTGGGACGGCCTGGCGTGGACCTTCATCCTCACGATCATCGAACCGCCGTTCGGTAAGGTTGATTTCATGGATACGACGATCGACAAGGCCGCGGACAGGCTTTACCTGATCTGGAACGGCGGCGAGCGCGGTGAAATCTATTTCTCCTGGGCCAATGCCGGCCTGGCCGGCAGCCCTAGCGAGTGGGCGCCGCCCTTCCAGATTCCCATGGATCAGCGGATCGGGAGTTCGTCCGACGTCCACGTCGGCTGGACGGGTGAGGTGTTCGTCACCTACGCCGTACCGGTCAACGAAGGCCGGGGTATCTATTTGACCCGTTCGGCGGACAACGGTATCAACTGGTCCGCCTCGGTTCAGATCCTGGATGGCGCCGGCTGGGAGATCGTCGGCCAGCCCGCGTTGACCCAGTCCACCGACGGGGTCCTCCACCTGCTTGCCGAGCGGCTTCCCCCGCTTGAAGGCAGCCTGCAGAAACAGCTTTATTACTCCCGCTCGACGGACAACGGTCTGATCTGGTCACCGCCTGTTGAGGTCATGACCGGCGACTTGCAGATCGCGAGGATCGACACCACCGACGGCCTGACGGTTTTCCGGCTCTGGCAGGAGAAAGAAGGTGTGCTGGTCACCAACTTCTACGAATTTTCGACGGACGGAGGGTCTTCCTGGGGCGGCTCTACGAACTTCATCGGTCTGGCGGCGGACCTGAGCGTGTCCGACCTGGTGATCGATGTCGCCGGACAAATTCATCTATTGCAGATCACCGAGGGCGGCCTGAACGACCTGCGACTGCAAGAATGGGTTTGGGACGGCGAGACCTGGTCGTCGCTGGAGATCGGGGCGTTTGGAACCGGGCGGCTGTCTGCAAACAGCTCCGCGGCAGTCGCGATCAACAACGCCGGTTATCTTAGTGTTCTCGTCTCCATGGTCGATCGGAACAACCCGGGCGGGATGGAGCTGGCCTTCACGGAGCGCGAGCTGGTGGTCACCGCACCGCCGGTCGTTATTGTTACCCCGTCTGAGCCGCCGGTGGAAACTGTCGAGAGCCCGGCCACCCCGGAGGCGACCGCTACCGCGACCCCGGAACCTACCCCCGAGCCTGTCGTGCCGGAAAATGATGGCAACCTGCTGCTTCAGCTGATCATCGGTTTCTCCATCGCGGTCCTGGTCGTTTCGATTGCGTTCTTCTTCATCAATCGCGTTGCGCGCCGGACCTGAGCCGGGCTCGCGCCTCTGGCTGCGCCGTCACTGGCGCTATGTAGTTATGCCGTCATCCCTCCGGTCCAACTTTCTTCTCTCGGTCCTGTCCGGCATCGCCCTGACCGGTCTGTTTGGGGCGTCTTTTGCTGTGTTCGCCTACCCGGTCGCACCTCCCACTTCAGGACCGGCCCAGCCCCCCACCGGCGATCCATCGGCAGCGGCGACCGTAAGATCGGAAGCCTCCGCCTGGAGGGCACAGCTGTACCGCGAAGAAGCTGGAGGAAATCCACCGGACGCGCCCAGAGACACCGGGGGATTGCAGCCGGCCGGCTACCTGGTTATTCGGTATTCGAACCGGCGACCTGCCTGACCCGGGAGATAGCGTGCCGGATACGACCTGCCCCTTAAAAATCGCCTATGCGATCCAGAACGTCGGCCAGATCGAATTTTCGACCGACCTCGGGGATGCCGTTCCCGTCAAGCAAAGCCTGCTTGGTCTGCACTGGGCGGGCCATACGGTCGTCTGCGTCCGGCTGAGGAAGCGTGCCGTGTTTCGTTACGAACTGCCCGGTTTTGATGAAGCCGGCCGGGTCCCGATCGGTTGGATCAACTCCGGGCCGTTCCTGTCGCTGGAGAGCGGTCTGCGCCGGCTGCAAAAGCTCCTGAATCTCCGGTACTATGCGGTGTGGGACAGCCTGCGGTTCTATAAAGGATGCCGGGCGGTGTTACCCGAATTCGACCTGTGCCACGAGCACAACGGTCTGTTCTCGGTGGGAGCGGCCCTGGCCTGCCGGAGACTCAACCTGCCGTATGTCCTGACGGTCAGTGCCGACCTGCTGCGCGAGCGAAAGCTGTCCGGACAGGCGCTGACCGGGGTCCATGCTCGTTGGGCCGCCGCCGCGGCGGTCTATACTTATCACCAGGCGGACCGGATCCTGTGTGTATCTGCGTCTGCCGGGCGTCACCTGGCCGGCGAATACGGGATCCCCGAGGAGAAGATCTCGGTGATACCGAACGGAGTGGACACCGACCGGTTCAAACCCGGTGATGAGGCCAACGAACCGCTCCGGCGCGCTCTCGGAACCCGGGAGGACCGGCTGGTCACATTCGTCGGAACTTTCCAGCCCTGGCACGGTCTCGATCTGCTGGTCGAGGCCTTCTCAGAGATCCGCGCTCGCGCGCCCGGCACCCGGCTGCTGCTGGTCGGAGACGGCCGGGCTCGGGAGACCGTCGAAGCGACGATCGATCGCTGCGGTGTGCGCGACGGCGTGACCATCACCGGTCTTCTGCCCCAGGAACGGATTCCGGAAATCCTGGCGATTTCGGATGTGGCCGTCATGCCTTATCCCGGGCTGCCGGGAGACTTGTGGTTCTCCCCGCTAAAGATGTACGAGTACATGGCTGCCGGTAAGGCGATTGTCGCATCGACCGGCGGGCAGATTTCGGAGGTCATCCGGGACGGCCACAACGGCGTTCTGGTTGAACCCGGGGATGTCCGGGCGCTGGCCGAAGCCTGCGCCGGCCTGCTGCTCGATCCCGAAGAACGCCGCCGGTTGGGAGGGAACGCCCGTAAAGACGCCCTGGCAAGGCATTCCTGGACCGTTTACACAGAACGGCTGGAACGGATCTACCGGATGACACTCGAATTGAAGGCGGGCGGTGCGGGAGTCCGTATTCGGCGCCCCGCAACTTGAGTTAAAATGAAACCGATGTCCATCAAAGTAAAAATCATCTCCATCACCGTGCTTCTGATCGCCGGGCTGCTGCCGGGGCTTGCCGCTCAGGCGCAGGTCTCACGGCCTACCTGGTCGGAGCCCTTCCGGATCTCGAGCATCGATCAACCGATCACGGATCACACCGTCTACGCCGATCCGTACGGCTACGCGCATCTTTTTTGGGTGGAGATCCTTCCCGACAACCGCCCGATCATTAAATACTCCCGTTTCGACGGTGGGATCTGGACCGTTCCGATCGGGATCCATATCGGCTTCGAAGACCATACGATCAAGACCATCACACCCGTCCTCACCCCGGACAACACGCTGCATCTTTTCTGGGCGCAGGGCATTCTGGTGAAACGCCTCGTCCGCTCATCTGTCCCGCTTGATGGCACCCTGAACGCCCAGAATTGGGCGCAGGCCAAGGCCGCAACCAGCCAGCAGGTGGTTGAAACCATCAAAATGGTAGTCGACAGCGAGGGCGTGTTTCATATGGTGTATACGCGAACCGACGGCCAATCGAAAGGTGTGTATTACATCAAATCCGCCGACCAGGGGTCAAGCTGGACGAACCCTGTCTGGATCGACCCGGACACCCCCGCGGGCTACGTCCCCGGGGATCTCACGCTGGCCATCGATGATGCGGACGGGCTGCATGCCGTTTGGGATTATGGAACCATCGACTTCTCGCCCGATTTCGCAAACATGATCCGCTACGCCGGGCTTGCGGCTGGCGATCCGAAATGGTCGCTCTTCATGATGGACCGCGTCAATCCGGAAAGCGATGACGAATACCAGCTCAACGCGGCCTCACCCGTCCTGGCTGTTTCCGGTCAAAAGGTGATTGTGATCTGGGCTGGGGGCACACTGAATTTCCGTCATTTCCGTTTCTCGGATGACGCCGGCCGGACATGGAGCAGCTCGACCCGCTTCATGGGCAACCTGAACGGCCAGGCGGGCGACGGTCTCGCAGTGGACGGCAGCGGCCGCATCCACTACTTCACCCAAATCCGTTTTCCGGTCGGGATTTATCACTCCGTCTTCACGGAAGACCGCTGGACGTCGCCGACGATCGTCTACTTCATCCGCTACGCCGGTGAAGCACGCGACAATGTTGAGGCGCACCGGACTTATGCGGCGGTGCGTGCGGGGAACCAGATCGTTCTCACGTTTACGGACCCCCCGCCTTTCTCGAACCGCGGTCTATACGTTATGACGGCCGCGCTGCCGGACATCGAACCGTTGGAGCTGCCGGTGCTGCCAACGCCCATCCCGACGCAGATGGAGCCTCCCACCGCTACCCCACCGCCCACGATCGGGCCCGCGCTCGAGGCGGCCCCGCAGACCACGGATATCGCTCCTCAGCCGGTGCTGCAAGAGACCCCGCAAGAAGGCCCGGAAAATCCGGAACAGACCCTGGTCGCCGGGATGCTCTTTTCCGTCCTGATCCTGATCGGGATCGCCGGCGTCCGGATCATTATCAAACGCTAGTTCTGGTCCCCATCTGCGCAGCACCGCTTGCACTCAGCCCGGATCCATGAACGATCGGACAGCCGAACAGCCACTGAACGTCCTGCTGCTGACGATTGACACGCTCCGGGCGGACGTCCTCGGCAGTCACGGCGACTCGAACGGAATCACACCGGTTCTGGACGGTCTCGCCCGAGAGGGTTTCCGTTTCGAACAAGCCATCACCGGCGGATCCTGGACGCAGGCCGCTTTTCCTCCGCTGTTGACCTCCAGCTACGCCTCGATGTTCGGCGGCTGCCTCGGACCGCTTGCGGCCGCCCGCCCGTCTCCGATCCGTGCATTGTCGGGCCATGGTTACAGGACGATCGGGATTTCGAGCAGCCCACTGCTGGGGCGGCGGTATGCATATGAGCGCGGTTTCGAACGCTTCCATGAGCTGATCCCCGGCGAGTCGGATCCACGCCTGCGCCGGATCAAAGGGGGGGAGCGGCTGCTGACGCGCCCGCTGACCCACCGCATTGCCCATCTTCTCGGTCGCCGGCTGCGGCCAGGGCGTCGCTACGGCTCAGCCGAAGAGGTCAACGCCCGGTTTGCCGCAGAACTGGATGGCGGCCGCCCGTTTTTCGGTTGGGTCCATTACATGGACGTCCATTGGCCGTATCACCGGGAAGGTGAACTGGTCGATCCCGATGAGATCGCGCAGGCCTGGGTTGACGTGAAACACCTGTACCGGGTCAACTGGAAGGGTGCAACGATCACCGAAGCACAGAAGGCGCATTACCTCCGGCTCTACCGGGAGGCCGTCCGCTACACGGATGCGCAGATCGGCGAACTGCTGGCGACGCTGGAAGCGCGCGGTTTACTGGAGACGACGGCCATCATCGTCGTATCCGATCACGGAGAGGAGTTTCTGGAGCGTGGCCAGTGGGGGCATTTCGAGGTCAACCTTCATGACGAGATCATCCGGGTTCCGCTGATTGTCCGTCTGCCCGGTGGAAGCTCCGGACGGACCATCCGCCGGCAGGTTCAGACGCTGGATATCATGCCGACCATCCTCGATTTGTGCGGCTGCCCGGCTCCGTCCGAATTGGCCGGTCAAAGCCTGGCTCCCCTGTGGGGCGAAACCGGCGGAAGCTACGAAGATCGGCCGGCGATCAGCGAGATGTGGCGGGACAACCGGCATAGGATCGCCGTGCGAACCGGGGATCACAAGCTGATCTGGGACAGCGACAGCCATAAAGCACCGGAACTGTTCGATCTCAGGGCGGACCCGGGCGAGCGGGATGACATCGCCCGACGGGAACCGGACCTGGCGCGGCAATATCAGCAGGTCGTCGATGCACATCTGCTGGCTGTGGCTGCGTCGAGCCCCACCGCCCCGGTCGAAGCTCCCGTTCACGACGAGGCCATGATCCGTCGCCTGCGCGATCTCGGTTACCTGGAATAGGTCCGATGCGCATCCTGTTTCTGACCAATTATTACCCGCCGCACGGGCTGGGTGGTCTCGAACGTTCCTGCCAGGAGGTTTTCGAAGGCCTTTCGGCACGCGGCCACACCTGTCTCCTGTTGACCAGCATGCATGGGGGTGGAAACCGGGCCTCCGGGCATGGCCCTGTCCGCAGGTGGCTTTATCCCGAGATGGACCTGCGACCGCTATGGAACGGCGTGACTTTTTTTACACACCGGAAGCGGCGCGAGGCGCACAATCTGGCACGTTTCGAAACGGCGGTGGCCGAATTTCGCCCGGATGTCATCTTTATCTGGGGGATGTGGAACCTCCACCGATCGCTGGCGGTCCTGGCGGAGAGATTGCTTCCCGGCCGGGTGGCCTACCGGTTTGCCGATTACTGGCCGACGCTTCCAAGCCAGCACGAGCAGTATTGGCGTCACGAACCACGCGACCGGTGGACCTCGTTGCCGAAGCGTTTCCTCCGAAAATTCGCCCTGGCTGCCCTGGCTCGCGAGCGGCGGGATGTCCCGCTGCGCTTCGATCATGTGATGTGCGTCAGTGTTGCTACCCGCCGGAAACTCCTCGAGGCAGGCGTCCCGGTTGAACACGCCCACGTTATTCACACCGGGCTTGACCGGGGAAAATTCTTTTCGGACGGCCGGGTCTACCGGTCCGATCCGGCCGATCCGCTGACCGTCCTTTACGCCGGACGGCTGAATCCGGACAAAGGCGTGCACACGGCGGTCGAGGCCATGTCCCGTCTGTCGGGTGAGGGCCGGGGTGCAGTCCGGCTGGAGGTCGCCGGTTCCGGATCGGCGCCCTACTTGCGTGAGCTCAAGGAACGGGCTGAACGGACGGGCTGTGCAGGGCGCGTGAATTTTCTGGGACAGGTAGCGCCGGAAGAAATGCCGGATTTGCTGCGGGCCCGGGACGTCCTCGTCGTACCATCGATCTGGCCCGAGCCTTTCGCCCGGGTGGTGATCGAAGGCATGATGAGCGGGATCGTCGTCGTCGCAACGGCGAGCGGGGGAACGGGTGAAGTTCTCGTCGATGGGCGCAACGGGTTGATATTTCCCCCGGGGGATGCAGACGCACTCGCAGGGCGGCTCGAAAAGCTGCGGGACGATCCGGAATTCGGCGCGCGGATCGCCCGGATCG
The DNA here is from genome assembly GCA_035512695.1 of Anaerolineales bacterium. Lineage (GTDB taxonomy): Bacteria > Chloroflexota > Anaerolineae > Anaerolineales > JABWBV01 > DATDOR01. The sequence goes on from DATKDL010000234.1 coordinate 23,039, forward strand.
CCGCGCAGGACGCGGATGAACGGTTCTCAAACACCGCGATGCTGGCTGCGATCGAGGCCTTTTTGTCCGAGGCAGCCGGCGGCGAGACCGGTGCCGCCGGACCAGATTGATCGATGACCGCGCGCCCCATACCCACGGTCCTGACCGTCGTGATCCCGACTTACAACCGCCAGCACCAACTGTCGGAACTACTGGAATCGCTGGCCGCCCAGACCCTGGCACACGATCGTTTTGAGGTCGTCCTGGTGGATGACGGCTCCGCCGACGGCACGGCCGAACTGGCCGGGCGGGCCTACCCATTTGCTTTCACCTATCTGTTCCAGACCAACCAGGGGGATGCGATTGCCCGAAACACCGGCGCCGAGCGTGCCCGGGGAGATTACCTGGTCTTTCTGGACGACGACATCGTCCTGCATCCCGACTATCTGGAAAAAATAATCACGACCCTGTCCGGCGGCCGGGCCAGGATCGTCGTCGGCAGGGAAATCACCTGGCTTGGCGACAGCAATCCGGCGCTCGACCCGGTCGTGGGCGATTCCGACCCCGACATTCAGCCCTCCATTGAGGGGGTTCCGTTCGTCGAAGTTTGCAGCAACAATATGTCCATTCGGCGAGACGGCTTTTTCCGGGTTGGGAAAATGGAAAACCTCGGCTTTTCGGGATCGAGCATCTGGTGCGACGTGGAATTTTCTTACCGGGCCCATTTGGAAGGTTTTGAATTCTTGCGAGACAACCGGGCGGTCTGCTGGCACCGCGATCACGTTTTGGCGAGCCTCGCCGGCAGGCGGAAACGGGCCCGCGATGCCGGTTTCCGAGCGGCCGTGTTGTTCAAACGGCATCCGGCGCTTGTGCGTTATCTGCCCATGTTCGCAGACAAGACACCGGTGGACCTCCAACGTGATCCGCCGGGGACGATCTTGCGGAAACTGCTCCGCCGAGTTTCCGCTTCACCGGCTATCGTGGGCGTGATCGAACGCATCACCGCTGGGATGCCCGCCGGTTTGCGCGAGAGCAGGCTGAGCCGGAGGCTCCAGCGCTGGCTGATCGGCGCCGCCATCTTTCGCGGTTACAACGACGGCGCACGGGAAATCATTTCCCTCTCCGGCTCCGGTTCGAATTGATATATAATCGTCCACGTCTTATGCTCACCGATTTAAACGATCGAATCAGGCAGTTCGTACCGGGGATGCCGCTTCCCTGGCTCAAGGGGCTGGTCATTCTGGCTCTGATTGCGGGCGGCGCGCTCCTTGGCTATCAGAATTCAACCATGCTGATGTTGGCGGCGGCAGGAGCCGTCGCTGCGGTCCCGGTCACCCTGGCGCTCCTGCGGAGACCGGAGATCGGCGTATTCGGAATCGTCGCGGTCGGGCTGATGTTCCCGTTCCTTGCCCAGGGCGGTCTCAACGCCAACGTGTTCCTGGTTTCTTTTCTGCTGGTTCTATGGCTGATCGACGTCTTAATCATTCAGCCGGAGATCCGGCTGCCGACCTCGAGAATCCTGCTCCCGATTTACATTCTCATGGCGATCTCGATCCTCGCGTTCGCGATGGGGCAGTACCCATGGTTCCGGTTCGTCCAGGCGGCGCCGCTGGACGCGCAGGCCGGTGGGTTTGCGACGTATCTGCTGTCATTCGGCGCCCTGGTGCTGGTGGCTTATCATGTAAAAACCCTGGGGATGCTCGAGCGGATCACCTGGTTTTTCGTGGTGCTTGGCAGCATCTACGCGCTCGGCGTCGCGCTGCCTATTGTTCGGGTCGGCGTGCAGTCTGTTTTTGGTACCACCGGCAGCGTTTTTTGGATCTGGCTGATTGCAATCGCCTATTCGCAGGCGCTTTTTAATCGGGACCTGAAAGTATCCCGGCGCGGCTTGCTTTTATTGGTCGTCGCCGTCACGCTTGTAACCCTCTTTGTCTTCCGGTTCAAGGACAAGTCCGGGTGGGTCCCGATCATCCTCGTTATCTGGGCGATCACGGTGCTTTGGACCTGGAAGTTGGGCATCGTGTTGACGGGCGGCGGGTTGATCGCGATCGCCATCATTCTTCCCACCATTTTGGAGACGGAGACCTACAGCCTCGCGACTCGCCTGGAGCTGCTGCCGATCCTGTGGCAGATCACCCAGGCCAACCCATGGTTCGGGGTCGGTTTTGCGAATTACTATTTTTATTCAACCCTGTTTACGATCCGGGGCTGGTCCGTGGAGATCAATTCCCACAACAACTATGTCGATATCTTTGCCCAGACCGGGTTCATCGGGCTCGTGGCATTTATCTGGTTTGTGGCGGCGGCGGTGGGGACGGCTTTCCAATTGCTCCGGCGCGTCCCGGATGGGTTTGCAAAAGCTTATGTGAACGGCGCCATCGGCGGGTTGGCCGGCATGCTGCTGGCAGCCGTCCTGGGCGATTGGATCCTGCCGTTCGTTTACAACATCGGTCTGAAAGGTTTTCGGGTCAGTGTGATCGGTTGGGTCTTTCTGGGCGGATTGGTCGTCCTGGAAAACCTTTATTTAAAGCGCCTGCCCGAAGAAACGGTAGAAAAGCCGGTATAAGGTGCGCGCCAGCGAAACCGGCGCACACCATCCACCGGCCGTCCCAAGTTTCGGACGATCGCTGCCACCTGAAGTAGTTCCTTTGAAAGGAGTTCCAATCAAAGCGTTGATTGTCGTCACCACCGTTTCGGTCCTGGCGCGTGTCCTGGCTGCCTTTGCGCTCGGGAACGAGATCGCTCCGCTGCCGGGGACCGCCGATCAGGTCTCTTACCATGCCCTGGCGCAGCGTGTCGTCAGCGGCTACGGTTTTTCGTTCGGATCGAACTGGTGGCCCATGACGGCGGCAGATGCACCCACTGCCCATTGGAGCTTCCTGTACACGGGTTTTCTCGCCGCGATCTATGCCGTTGTGCAGGCGCCCCTTGCGGCGCGACTGCTGCAGGCCCTGGTCGTCGGGATCCTGCACCCCTTCCTGGCGTACCGGATCGGAAAGCAGGCCTTTGGAGACATGGCCGGCCTGGTTGCCGCCGGAATGACAGCTCTTTACACCTATTTCATCTACTATTCCGGAACGCTGATGACGGAGCCGTTCTATATCACCGCCGTTTTGGGCGTCCTCTACCTGGCGATTCGGCTTGCCGGCGCCGAACCGGGCAGGGAGAGCTTGCGCCTTACCGTCTGGCTCGGCCTGGTGATGGGGACCGCCGTTCTGCTCCGGCAACTATTTCTGCTCCTGATTCCGGTCCTGTTCTTCTGGCTGTGGGTTGCCCGGAAATCGGGCGGGACCGCGGCGGTCCTGCGGATCGGACTGGTTTCGACCGGGATCGTTGCGCTGATGATCCTGCCGTTCACGGTCTACAACTCCGCAAGGTTTGACCGGTTCGTATTGCTCAATACGAATGCGGGGTACGCCTTTTATCTCGCGAACCACCCGTTCTACGGGACGGATTTCATCCCCGCCAGTGAAATGGACAATTACCAGGCGCTCGTGCCCGCCGAACTGCGGGATCTCGATGAGGCTTCCCTCGATCAAGTCCTCCTGCGCCGCGGGCTGGGTTTCGTGGCGGATGACCCGGTGCGCTACCTGCTGCTCTCGCTCGACCGAATTCCGGAGTATTTCAAGTTCTGGCCCTCCCCGGATTCGGGTATGCTGAGTAACATCGCCAGGGTCACTTCGTTCGGATTGACCCTCCCATGGATGCTGGCCGGGCTCTGGATCTGGCTGCGCGGCCGGTGGGGAGACAGGTTCCGGGACGCCCTGGGTACACCGGGATCGTTGTTGTTGTTCTTTGCGCTCGTCTACTCGGCCCTTCACGTGTTCTCCTGGGCGCTCGTCCGCTACCGCCTCCCGGTGGATGCGGCCCTCCTCCCGTTCGCCGGGCTCGCAGGCGCAGCCTTGATCGAACGCTTCGCTCGACACGCCGGAAACCGGTCGGACAACACTCCCCCGCCTTTCGATCCAGGCGTTCCCCGGCAAGAGGCGGAATGACCGGGCAAAAGAAAACCTCGATCGGCTTCCAGGTCGGTATAAAAAAGTACCTCCGGTACTTGTTCCCGAACGACGCCTTTGCTGCGCGCCAAACCCAAAACGAAATCACGGACCAGGCGGTCCGGGTTTCCAGGGCGATCCGCGGAGGCGACAGGCCGCCGGCGATCATCATCCACGGGATCATGAAACGGTCCGGGACCGTCTTTGCGGGGGAGCTGCTCGGCCTCCATCCGCTCATCCACCCCCACCCGAACAAGATCTGGGAAGCCCCGTTCCTGTCCCTGGTCGGGGACATCCGGAACATGCAGGAGAATTTTCACCTGGCTTATCGCATGAACCGCGGAAAGATCGGTGAGAACGATTTCCTGCCCCTGTTCGGGTCCGCCTTTATCGCATACCTTTATTCCCTCGTTCCGGAAGGCGACCGGATGCTTCTGAAAGTCCCCGGGGTCGAATACCTGGATTACTTTTATGACGTGTTTCCGGGAGAGCATATCCTGGTCCTCACCCGGGACGGCCGCGACCTGGTCACGTCCACGATCCGGACCTGGCCCCAGCTGCGGTTCAGTGCCGTCTGCCGGCGCTGGGCGCACAGCGCCCGCGCCGTCCTGCGATTCCACGAGTTGCACAAGAACAAAGCGGGGTACCGGCTGGCCCGGTTCGAGGACGCCGTGCAGGATCCGGAGACCTTCGTCCGGGAAGCCTGCACGCGGTTCGACCTCGATGTGGGGCAGTATCCATTCGAACGGATCGCATCCCTCCCGGTGATCGGCTCATCGACCACGCGGAAGCAAGGAAAAACCTGGATCCGCCGGACGGAGCAATTCAACCCGATCGGCCGTTGGGAGGAGTGGTCGGCCTGGCAGAAGCTGGTCTTTAAACGGATCGCCGGTCGAGAGCTCCTGGCGCTGGGCTACTGCGAGGATCTGAATTGGTGAATCCTTTTCCCGAAGAGCACCAGGAGGGGGTTTCCGTCGTCATCGTCAGCTGGAATACCCGGGCGCTGCTCAAGGGATGCCTGGCTTCCATCGAACGGCCGGTTGAGGGGCCCGCGGTCGACGTGATCGTCGTCGATAACGCTTCCGGAGACGGCAGCGCAGAGATGGTTCGGCGGGACTTCCCGCACGTCCGCCTGATCGAAAACGAAGAGAACGACGGATATGCGAAGGCCAACAACCAGGGTATCCGGACAGGCTGTTCGGAATACGTCCTGCTGCTGAATTCCGATGCAGCGCTCCGGCCGGGTGCGATTCAGCTGCTGGCCGGCTTTCTGCAGACCAATCCGAAGGTCTCCGCGGTCGGGCCGCGGGTCACAAACCCCGACGGATCGCTGCAGACATCCTGCTACCCGACGCCGACCCTTTTCCGCGAGTTTTGGCGGATGTTCCATCTCGACGCGCTGATACCGCTCGGGTCTTATGCGATGTCGCGCTGGGAGCAGGACCGCCCGCGGGAAGTCGAGATTTTGTTGGGGGCCTGTATCCTGGTCCGCCGGGCGGCGTTGGAACACGTCGGCTTGTTGAATGAAATCTATTTCATGTACAGCGAGGACCTCGATCTTTGCCACCGCCTGCGGAAAGCCGGCGGCAAGATCTTCTGGGTTCCCGGCGCTGAAATCCTCCATCACGGCGGGCGGAGCACCCGGCAGATCTCCCGGGAGATGTTTCTCCAACTGTACCGGAGCAAGTTGATGTTCTTCCGGATCTATTACGGCGGATTGAGTGCGTCGATCTATAAGCTCATCTTGCTGGCCGCTTCAATCGCCCGGTTGAGCTTGAGATCATTGGCGCCGCTCCTGGTCTCCCGTGACCGCAGCGAGGACGCCGAACAGGCATACAACTACCGCCAGTTAATCCGCACGCTCCTTTCGTAAGCCCCCGATGCACATTCTTTTCCTGACCCAGATCATCCCGTATCCTCCCGATGCCGGACCCAGGGTGAAGACCTGGCACGTGCTGCGCTATCTGTCCGGCCTCGGCTGCCGGATCACGCTGGTTTCTTTTATCCGGCCTGAAGAAGAGGGGTATCTCAAGACGCTGCGCGAGGTTTGCACGGACGTCCACACGGTCCCCATCCGGCGGTCCAGACCGGCCGATCTGGGTTACTGGCTTCGGAGCCAGTGGACCGGGAGGCCGTTCCTGGTCGAAAGGGACGATTCTCGGGCGATGCGCGCACAGGTCCGATCGATCGTTGAAAAGGGCGATGTCGATGCGATCCACGCCGACCAGCTGACCATGGCGCAGTTTGCTCGAACGCCGGGTTTGGAGCGCAAAGGACCCGCTGCCGGCGGGAACGGCCGCCCGGTGGCTGTGTTCGACGCCCACAATGCGGTTTGGACGATCCTGCGGCGCATGGCGGAGAATGCGCCGCCACTCCTACGACCCCTCCTGATCCGGGAGGCCCGCATGGTTGAAGCCTACGAGGGGCGGGTGGTCCGGTCTTTCGACCGGGTGCTGGCGGTGACCGAAATCGACCGCCAGGCCCTGCTGCAGGCGGCCGGGCAGGTAGGCGGGGACCGAATCTCCGTCATCCCCATTGCCGTGGACACCGTGAAGCTCCGGCCGGTCGAGCAATACACCCGGTCAAACAGCATCGTCACGCTGGGGACCCTCCACTACCCGCCGAATGCAGATGGGATCCGGTGGTTCCTGCACGAGGTATTTCCCCTCGTGCGTGACGCCGTCCCGGAGGCGACTCTGACGATCATCGGCAAGCACCCACCACGGGATTTCCTGCAAGCCGCTGAGGCACAGCCGGATGCGGTTCGCGTGACCGGTTATGTGCCGGATCTCGACGAATACATGTCGGCAGCCGCCGTGGTCGCGATCCCGGTGCGGGCCGGCGGTGGAATGCGGGTCCGGATCCTGGAGGCGTTTTCCCGCGGGCTGCCGGTGGTCACCACAACCGTTGGAATGGAAGGGATCGATGCACTGCCCGGCAGGGAACTGCTCACGGGCGATACAGCGCTCGATTTCGCCGGCTCCGTCATCCGATTTCTTGAAGACCCCGATTTACGGGTGCAAACCGGCCGCCGGGCGCGTGCCCTGGCTGAGGCGCGCTATGACTGGCAGGTCGCCCTGCAGGATTTGGAAGCAATCTACAAGCCTTGAGAGAGCCAGGAGTCCGGAGGGGAGACCCTTTCTCATTCCCTCCATCTCAGTTAAAATGTTGCAAGGCGGTCTACCCTGTGCGATATTCGTAAAGGCAAGGCATCGTGCTAAGGGAAAAAACAGAGGTGGGCGGCGAAATTGATAGCAGAATAAGGACCAGATAATGGAAATCAGGAAGCTCATCTACCCGCTCCACAAATGGTGGTGGCTGCTTTTGGCGTCTATGCTGGTGGCGGCGCTCGCCAGTTTTCTCGCCATCCAGGGGCAGCCGGATCGCTATGAAGCGCGCGCCACGCTGATGATTGGATCTACCATCAACGACCCGAACCCGGCCGGCGCGGATTTTCAGGCGGGAGAGGCGCTGGCTCAGGCTTACGCCGAGATCGCAAACCGCGACCTGGTTCGCAATGCCACGATGGAAGCGCTCGGGATGCGCAGTCTTCCCCAGTACGTGGCCCAGGCGCTCGCCCGGACCCAGTTCCTGGAGATCGTCGTCATCGATCTCGACCCCGCCCGGGCCCAGATGGTCGCCAACGAACTGGCCGAACAACTGATCCGGATCAGCCCGACCAGTTTCGATTCGGACGAGGCCGATCGCCTCGATATCATCCACCAGCAGTTGGGATTTTACAAACAAGACATCATCGATACCCAGGCCGAGATCGATACCGTCAAAGAGGGTCTCGGCGCACTCGACAGCGCCCAGGAAATCGCCAACGCACAGGAAACCCTCAACGCTCTCCAGTCAAAGTTGAACACCTTGAACACGACGTATACGAGCCTGCTCTCCAGCATGAACGTGGAAGGGGTGAATCGATTGACGATCATCGAGCCGGCCGCGCTGCCGTCCCGGCCGACGGGTCTGACTGAATTCATGTCGGTTGCCGTGGCAGCCGGGGTTGGATTGATCCTGGCTTTGGGAGTCGTATACCTGATCGAATACGTGCTGGATTCGTCGCTGAAATTCCCGGACGATATCGAAGGGATCTTCAAGGCCCGCATCCTGGGGCATATTTTTTCAACTGCTGGTATTCCCCGCAACCAGATCCAAATTTCCAAATACACCACCCACCCCACTGCCGAGGCCTACCGCTCGCTCAAAACCAATATGCTGTTTATGGGCAAAGACACGCCGCTCAAATCGATCCTCGTTGCAAGTCCGGACCAGGAAACCGGCAAATCCAGGTTCACCCTCAACCTGGCGGTTTCCCTGGCCGAAGGTGGGAAGAAGGTGATCCTGGTCGACGCCGATCTGCGCGTCCCAAACCTGCACAGCAACTTCAAGTTAGCCCAGAACAAAGGCCTCGGCGAAGTCCTGACCGGCCGGGCGACCCTGGAAGAGGTGGTCCAACCCATCAATGAATACGTCTCCGTCGTCCTGGCGGGCAGCAAGCATGCGGACGGCGTCGAATGGCTTGAATCGGACAAGATGGAAGCGATTCTCAACCGGCTGATCAGAATGGCCGATATGGTCCTGATCGAAGGTCCCCCCTATATCGTCTCGGATTCGGCCGTCCTCGGCGCCAAGGTGGACGGCGTCCTTGCGATCGTGCGGCCAGGCATGACAAAACGGGAGGCCGCGAGCAACATGGCCGAGCAGATCGAACGGTCCGGGGCCAATCTCCTGGGCGTCGCCCTGGTCGACATCCCGAACTGGGGTACCGCGTACTTCGCCAAGATCCCCAACAACCGGTACTACACGGCCTGACAAGCGAATGGGCGAATAGGCGAATTGGCGGATCAGCGAAAACTGATTGCGCTCTTTTTCGCCTATTCGCTCATTCGCCCATTCGCCCTTTCGCTCCCCCCTGTTGTACAATGACCCCATCATGCGTGTGATATTGACGCACGATATCGCCGATTTCGACGCCATCGCCTCCCAGTTGGGCGCCTGGCTGCTCGACCGCGCCAGCCTGCCGGTCCTGCCTGACCGTATCAACCGGAATGTGCGGGCCTTCCTGACACTCTACGGGGTCGAACTCCCGTTCGTCGAGCGCCGCGATCTGCCGCCCGGGGAGATCGAGTCCGCAGTCGTCGTCGACACGCAGACGGTGCAGACCCTCAAAGGGATGGCTCAGGATATCCCGGTCTGGATTGTGGACCACCATCCGCTCCGGAAGGACCTGCCGGAAAGTTGGCGGACCCTGGTCGAACCGGTTGGGGCGACGACGACCTTGCTGGTCGAATTCCTGCTGGAAGAGCGGGCCGCGCCGGGCCGAATCGAAGCCACCCTGCTCCTCCTCGGCATTTACGAAGACACCGGGCGCTTGACCTATACCCGTACGACCCCCCGCGATCTGCGGGCGGCCGCCGCGCTGTTGGAACTGGGCGCCAGTCTGCAGATCGTCGGCGATTTCCTCAACCACCCGCTTTCGCTCGCCCAACAGGCCTTGCTCGATGAGGCCAGGTCGTCGGCCGAAACGCTGGAGATCGCCGGAAATACCATCGTCATCGGAACCGCCGATGCCGCCGGCGCCCAGGAGGAGCTCTCGCCGATCGCCCACAAGCTGCGCGATGAAACCGAGCCGGATGCCCTGTTCTTGCTTTTCCGCGTCGCCGGAGGTGTCCAGCTGATCGCCCGGTCCACGACGGATCGGATCGATGCCGGTGCGCTGGCGGGGAAGTTCGGCGGAGGCGGGCACCAGCGGGCCGCGGCAGCCCTGGTCAAGGGTGCCGACCCGGCCGCCGTCCACTCCGACCTGCTTGAACGGCTTCCGGAGCTGGTCCAGCCGGTCCTCACCGTTGATGAGATCATGTCGCGCGGCGAACCGCAGGTGCTCGAGCCTGAAACGCCGGTCGGAGAAGCGCTCTCCAGGATGCAGCGCTTTGGCCACGAGGGTTACCCCGTGGTTCTGGAAGGCGCCGTGATCGGTCTGCTCACTCGCCGAGCGGTGGATCGGGCGGTCAACCACAAACTCAATCTCAGCGTCCGGGAGGTCATGGACGCCGGCGCGGTGACGATCCCTGTCGACGCCACGGTCGAGGCGCTGCAGCGTTTGATGACTGAAACCGGTTGGGGACAGATCCCCGTCGTCGAACCGGACAGCGGGTCGATTATCGGTATCGTGACTCGCACGGATTTGCTGAACATGCTCTCCCCGCAGCCCGCTCTCGCGGGCCGCATCCGCCTGGCCGATCGCCTCGACGCGGCCCTGGTTCCGCCCTACCGCGGGCTTATCCATCGCGTGGCGGAGGCGGCCCACGAGCAGCAGGTGGCCGCGTATCTCGTCGGCGGGTTCGTCCGGGATCTGCTGCTCGACCGCCCGAGCCTGGATTTCGACCTGGTCGTGGAGGGAGACGCGATCGCCCTGGCCCGGCTCCTGGCGCGCAAGTACGGCGGCCGCGTCACCACCCACCGGCAGTTCGGCACCGCCAAGTGGCACCTGGCGCATGGCCTTGACGACGGTGAGGCCGGTCCGGAAACGCTCGACCTGGTCACAGCCCGGACCGAGTTCTACACTCATCCGTCCGCCCTTCCCACCGTAGCGCGCGGGAGTATCAAACTCGATCTCCACCGCCGCGATTTCACTTTCAACACCCTCGCAGTGCGGCTGGACGGACCCCACTACGGCGATCTGCACGATTATTGGGGCGGGCTGCATGATCTGGACCGGCGGCTGATTCGGGTCCTGCACTCGCTTTCCTTCGTGGACGATCCCACCCGGATGCTGCGCGCCGTCCGCTTCGAGCAGCGCTTCGATTTTGAGATCGAGCCGCGGACCCTGGAACTGCTCGAAGCCGCAGCCGGGCTGCTGGCCCGCGTCTCAGGGGATCGGATCCGTCATGAACTCGACCATATTTTCGCCCAACCGCGCGCGGCTCGGATGTTTGCGCGGCTCGGCGAACTGGGTCTGTTGGAAGCAGTCGAACCGGGTCTCGAGAAGGTCCCCGGTGGGCTCATGTTCGCCGCCAGGCTACCGGAGGATCATTGGGATCTTCCGGCCGAGATCCGGGGTGACCCGTTGGAAGCGGTCCTGCCCTATATCCACTGGTGGCTGGACCAACCCCCGGCGGAGGCGCGCCGGTTCAGCCGCCGGTTGAAGCTGAAACAGCGCGTCGAGCGGACCCTGCTGGACGCCTGCCGGCTGTGGGCCGACCTGCCCGACCTGGAAGGCGCCGCCCCCAGCAGGATCACCCATCGGCTCGACGAGGTGGACCGGTTGGCCGTTTTCACCGTCCGCTCGAGACTCGGCGACGCCCCGCTCGCGGCGGCGATCGACACCTATGCGCGTACCTGGCGACACGTAAAACCGGAGACCGACGGAAGCAGGCTGGCCGAACGCGGACTTCCCGCCGGCCCGGTGTACAAATCGATCCTGACCCGGCTCCGCAGCGCGTACCTGGATGGGAAGATCCGGACCCCGCAAGAGGAGAGCGCACTGCTGGACGAGCTGATCGAACTTCATTCGGAACCAGCCGATGGCTGACCGTTTCACGGATTTCGTCGGGGAAGCGGCGCACCAGGATGATTGGCTGGACGGGTTTGAAATCCGTCATCTCAAAAACGATGAACTCGCCGGGTTGGAATGGGGAGGCGAGTTCACCCATTTCCGCCGCCAGTTCGAAGCGGCGTACCATGAGTACCTGCAGGGGAACGGTATCCCCTGGATCGCCGTGAGCAGACAGGACGGGCAGATCGTCGGGCAGGTTTTCGTGCTCCTTTCGAGCCGGTTACGCAAGGAGCTGGCCGATGGCCGGCGGCGGGCCTACCTTTACGCCATCCGGGTCAAACCCGATTACCGTGGTCGAGGTCTCGGAGGCCGGATGATGGCGGTCGTGGAATCGGACCTGGCGGCGCGCGGCTACCAATCGGCGACCCTCAATGTGGCTCGCGACAATCCGAACGCCCAGCGGTTCTATCACCGGTGCGGCTACCGCATCGTTGCCCCGGAGCACGGCCAGTGGTCCTACATCGACCACACCGGCCGCCGCAGGCACGTCGACGAGCCGGCCTGGAGAATGGAGAAGGAATTGGGTTAGGATAGGCGCCAAACGGTGAAACGAAAAACCTGGCTCTGGATTGGCGCAGCCGCTGCCGTATTGATCGCTCTACCGTTTCCGGTGGTCTCCACCCTGGAGGAGCGCGACCGGTTCTGCATCAGCTGCCACACGATCCCTGAACAGACCTACTTCGACCGCGCCGCGGCCGTCCTGGCCGGGGAGAGCGAGCCGCCGCCCGATCTTGCCAGCGCACATTACGCCCTCGGCGAGGCGCCTTTCCGCTGCATCGACTGCCACCGCGGCGACCATTCTCTTGAGCACCGTTTCCGGACCTTCCTCCTCGGCGGATACGACGCCCTGATCTGGATCAGCGGCCGGGCCGATCCCGCGATCGAGAAGGTCCACGCCGGCGAGCCGGATTTATTGAACGCCGGGTGCCTTCTCTGCCACGCCGAAACGCTCCTGGAACTCGGCTTCAACAACCATTACCATAACCAGCTCGTCGCCGCCCGAGCGTTAGAGGACGCAGGGCTCGAACCGTTTCCCCCACCGGAAGGCCTCCCGGGGACTCTGTTCACCGGGCTGGCCGAACTCGACTCGACCGTTACCTGCGTGGGCTGCCACCAGGCCCACCGGACCCTCCCGGACGGGGAACTGACCCTTTTTCTCGACCTGGACGCGGTGATGTACCCTTCCTGCGTGCAGTGTCACAAGGAGGTCGGGCATGGGCCGGTCATTCTGCCATAGGTTTGAGGAGAATGGAGGCCGGAGCCGGGGGCCGCGGCCCCCGGCTCCGGCCTCCATTTACCCCCGGCTTCACGGCGCGCATCTTGTCTACACGTCGTATTTGCGCTATAATAGCCAACGAACCATCATCACCGTTTGACCTTGAAAAGTGGGCAACCCCCACTTTTCTGCTTATTTGGAGAAAGTAGGAATGAAGAAAGAATTTAACCTGGCCTTCAATGAGGTCCTGGACGCCAAGCAGCTCCCCGCCGAAATCGTCATCGAAGCGATCGAAACTGCAATGGTGTCCGCCTACCGGAAGGCCGTCAACGCCTCCAGCGCACAGCAGGTGGTCGCCGAGATCGATACCGAAGAAGGCGGCGTCAAGATCTTCGCCGAGAAGGAAGTCGTGGACGACGTCCATGACGACCGGACGGAGGTCCTCCTGGAGGTGGCGCGCGAATATGACCCGATCGCCGAGTACGGCGACATGGTCCTGGTCGAGTGTACGCCCGGCGATTTTGGCCGCGTCGCGGCGCAAACCGCGCGCCAGGTCATCCAGCAGCGCATGCGCGAAGCCGAGCGGGACGAGCAGTTCAAGCATTTCAGCACCCTGGTCGGTGAAGTCGTCAATGGAGTGATCCAGGCGATCAACAACCGCCAGGTCACGCTCGGGTTGGACAAGAAAGCCGAAGGCGCCATGCCGTTCAAGGAGCAGATCCGCGGCGAGCGTTTCCGGATGCACGACCGTGTCCGGGCCCTGCTGCTGGAAGTCAAGATGACCCCGCGCGGGCCGCAGATCATCCTGTCCCGCTCGCACAAGAACTTCCTGCGTCGGCTGCTGGAAGACGAAGTCCCCGAAATCTACCAGGGTTTGGTCGAGATCCGCTCGATCTCGCGCGAACCGGGGCAGCGCTCCAAGGTCGCCGTCTCCGCCGTCCAGGCGGGGATCGACCCGGTCGGCGCTTGCGTCGGCGTGCGCGGGATGCGGATCCAGGCCATCGTCCGAGAGCTGCACGACGAGAAGATCGACGTGATCGAGTGGAACCCGGACCCCGGCGAGTACATCGCCAAAGCCCTCAGCCCGGCCCGCGTCCTGGGCGTCTTTTTGGACCGCTATTCCCGGACGACCAAGACGGCGACCGTCGTGGTCCCGGAAGATCAGCTCAGCCTGGCGATTGGCCGGGACGGCCAGAACGCCCGTTTGGCGGCCAAACTGACCGGCTGGCGGATCGATATCAAGAGCATCCCGGAAGCCGCCGCCGACTCCCTCAACCGGCTGCAGACCGACGAAGAGTATGCCTTTATTGCACGGGACGAAACCGAGGTCATGGTCGTCGTAGAGGCGATCCTGGCCAAGAAAGCCGAAGGCCGTCCGGTTCCGCCGGAGGATTACACCATCCTCTCCCAGTTCATCACCCGCGTCGAGAACCGCTTCCTGGACCGGCGCGCCGTCGAACACCAGGAAGAGCTCGACGAGCAGGCCCGGGTCAGGGAGACCGTCCCGCCGGCTGCCTTCGAGCACAAATTGGATCAGCTGGAACTCACCGAACGCCAGGCCGCCTTGCTCCAGGAACATGGTTTTGAGAGCATCGGCGACCTGGCCTTCCAGATGCGGCTGAATTCCGACGAGGTCCTGGCGCTGAACGGGATCGGTCCCAAGGCGATGGAGACGATCGAAGCCGCCCTCGAGATCTTCCTGGCGAACATCCCGTCCGAAGCCGACGCGGCTGCGCTGGAAGCCGGGGCAGTGGAAGCGGACGAAATGGTCGCAGCGCTCGCCGAAGCAGAACCCGACGAGCTGCCTGCCGCGCCTGCGCCTGAGGTGGAAATCGAGGCCGCTGCACCGCTGGCCGAGACGGAAGAAGCGGAGATCGTTCACCTCGAGGATGAGGTGGAGGAAGTCCCGGAACCGGCTGCAGCCGAACCGGAGCGCGTCACCGTCAAGGACGGCCTGGAAGAGAAGGATTTCGACGAACTCTTCGCCTTCACCCCGGAGGACTTCGGATTTGTCGAAGAAGAGGAAGAGGTCGAAGAAGGCGGCGAAACGGAAGGCGAGGGGGCCACCAAGAAGAAGAAGCGCAAGAAGCGCTTCAGCGAGTTGGAATACGACCCCGAACGCGACATCACCATCGTCCGGCGGAAGCGCAAGCGCGGCAGCCAGGGCGAATGGTTGATGGACGACGAGTGGGAGTGATGCAGCGTGGCGCTGAAACGACCTGCCCGACGCCGGCACGTCCCGCAGCGGACCTGTGTCGGATGCCGGACCGTTTTGGCGAAAAAGGAACTTGTCCGGATCGTCCGGACGCCCGAAGGCGTTTTCGTTGACCCGGCCGGTCGCCTGGCCGGTCGGGGGGCTTATCTCCACAACCAGCGTTCCTGTTGGGAGCGGGCGCTCGGGGAGGGGCACGGCGGAAAGACCGCCGCGCCCATCCTGGCGAGCGCCTTGAAGGCAACGCTTTCCGAGCCGGACCTCGAACGGCTCAAAACGCATCTCGAAAGCCTTCCGGGCTGACGCAAAGCAAGCGCACGCCTTTTCAGTACCGATCCGAAAATGGGGTCGATGATGTCGAGGCGTGCGGTGGTTTCACCGCCGCACGCCTCGACATCGCCAAAACGAATTTCGGATCGGTTCTAAGGATTTCAAAATAACCGCCGGATGCATTTGTGCCGGCGATAAGCGATTTAGAGAGAAAGGACCCTCCCATGAGTGATAATGTTAAAGAAAATGTGATCGTGTTGCCCGGCAGCGTCTCCGTTAGGGACCTGGCCCAGGCACTCGGCGCCAGCCCGATCGATGTCATCAAAACCCTGATGACCAACGGCGTGATGGCCAATATAAACCAGCAGGTCGACTTCGATACGGCCTCCATCGTGGCGTCCGAACTTGGTTATGAGGTCGAACTGGAGACAATCGACCTCCAGGAATCGGCTGCTGAAGGGGTAGTCCCGTTATGGAAACGGCTGATCCAGGACCAGGCCCCGGAGGATCTGCTCGCCCGCCCGCCGGTGGTCACCATTCTTGGGCACGTCGACCACGGTAAGACGACCCTGCTGGACGCGATCCGTGACACCAGCGTCGCCGCCGGCGAGGCTGGCGGGATCACTCAACACATCGGTGCTTACCAGGTCCGGCACAACGACCAGTTGATCACGTTCCTGGACACGCCCGGCCATGCGGCCTTCACGGCCATGCGCGCCCGCGGCGCGCAGGGCGCCGATATCGTCGTCCTGGTCGTCGCCGCCGATGACGGGGTAATGCCGCAGACGCGCGAAGCCCTGGCGCATGCCAAGGCCGCACAGGTCCCCCTCATCGTGGCGCTCAACAAGGTCGACCGGCCGAACGCCAACATGGAGCGGGTCAAACGACAGCTCGCAGATGCCGGGCTGATCCCGGACGACTGGGAAGGCGATACGATCGTCGTCCCGGTTTCCGCCAAGGAGCAAACCGGGATTGAAGACCTGCTCGAAGCGATCCTGCTCGTGGCGAACGACACCCAGATTCACGCAAACCCGAATGGTCGCGTGATCGGCAGTGTGATCGAGGCCGAAGTCGACCGGTATCGGGGCGTCATGACCACCCTGCTGATCCAGAATGGGACGGTATCGGTAGGCGATGTGGTCCTCGCCGGGATCGCCCATGGCCGAATCAAGGCCATGTTCGACTACAACGGGAAAGACGTCACGAGCGCCGGGCCGTCGACTCCGGTGTCTGTGATGGGTCTCAACGAAGTCCCACTGGCCGGTGAATTGTTCGTGACCGTCGATTCGGAGCGCGATGCCCGTGCGATCTCCGCCGAGCGCCAGCAGAAAGCCCGGCAGGCCCAGGCCACGGTGAAGTCCACCGTGACCCTCGAGAAGCTGTTCGAACAGGTGCGCGCCGGGGAAGTGCCGGAACTGCGGTTGGTCGTCAAAGCGGATGTGCAAGGTTCGCTTGAGCCGATCATGGACTCTCTGAAAAACCTTTCCGTCGGCGATATCCGGGTCCAGATCCTGCATTCGGGCACCGGCAACATCGGCGAGAATGACGTCATGCTGGCAGCCGCCTCCCGGGCGATCGTCATTGGCTTTAACGTTGACGCAGAAGCCGCCGTGCCCAGGTTGGCCGAGAAGGAGCATATCTCGATCCGCAGGTACAGCATCATCTACCGGCTGCTCGAAGACGTCGAAAAGGCTCTCAAGGGGATGCTCGAACCGGAAGAGCGCCTGACGACCATTGGGAAGGCTGAAGTCCGGGCGGTTTTCAAGGTGCCGCGCGCCGGTATGATCGCCGGCTGCTACGTCCTGGAAGGCGAGATCCGCCGGAATGCGGAAGCCCGCGTGATCCGGAAAGGCGAGGCGATCCACGATGGGCCGATCGGCTCGCTCAGACATCACGAGGAAGATGTCCGGGAGATGCGCCAGGGCTTTGAATGCGGGATCGGGCTCAAGGATTTCGACCGCTTTCTCGTCGGCGATGTCATCGAGTGTTTCGTCCGGGAAATGGTCGCGGCGGTGTAGAACAATGGCCAGACCAATCAGAGTGCAGCGGATTGCCGAACGCATCCGAGAGGAGCTTTCTGAGATCCTGCTTTACCAGGTGACCGATCCGCGCTTGAAAGGCGTTTCGGTTACGGACGTGACCGTGGACAGGGAGCTGGCTTACGCCACGATCTTTGTCTCCACGGTCGAAGGTTCGGTCCGTGAAGATGAAGTCTTGAGCGGATTCGAACACGCCGCCGGTTTTATCCGTTTCCAACTCAGCCAGCGGATCGAGCTGCGCTCGTTCCCGCAGGTGCGCTTCAAATGGGACCCAACGGCCGAGCGCGCCGAACGGTTGGAAGAACTCTTCGCCCGCCTTCGGGAGGAGAAAGAAGCCGAGGATCGAGGCGACGATGACTGACCCGACGGTCCGGGCGATCCTGGATGTGATTGGCCGCGGCAGCCGGTTCCTGCTCGTTTCGCACCTCCGTCCGGACGGCGATGCGGTCGGTTCCGTGCTCGGGTTGGGGCTGTCGCTCGAGGCTGCCGGCAAATCGGTCGCCATGGTGCTGGAGGATGGGGTGCCGGTCAATTTCCGGCAACTGACCGGCGCCGACCGGATCGACGGCCGCTCGGAGGGTCCGTTCGACGCCGTGTTCGTGCTGGACTGCTCCGATCTGATGCGGGCCGGTGCGGCGCTGGACGAATACCACCAGCCCCACATCAACATCGATCACCACCCGACAAACGACGGATTTGCGGCGATTAACATGGTGATCGAGAGCGCCTGTTCGACCACCGAGATGATCTACGACGTGCTGCGGGCCGGTGACATCCCGATCCCACCGGAGGCCGCCGAGGCGCTGCTGACCGGGCTGGTGACCGATACGATCGGGTTCCAGACCCCCAACATCAGCGCAAAAGCGATCCGGACCGCCGCCGATTTGATGGAACTCGGTCCGGACCTCTCGCGCCTCTACCGGACGGCGCTGATCGAAAAATCCTTCGAAGCCTACCGCTACTGGGGAGCCGGCCTGATGAGCCTGCGCCGGGAGAACGGCCTGGTCTGGGCTTCGCTCACCCTGGATGACCGCCGCCAGGCCGGCTACGGTGGCCGCGACGACGCAGACCTGGTCAACCAGCTCTCGGCGATCAAGGGCTCAATGGTGCGGATCATTTTTATCGAGCTGTCCGACTCGGAAGTCAAGGTCAGCTGGCGGTCGCAGCCCGGGTATGACGTCTCGGGGGTTGCCGGCAGCTTCGGGGGGGGCGGTCACCGCACCGCCGCAGGAGCGACTGTTGCCGGAGCGTTGGAAGACGTCCGCCGCCGGGTCGTGGAGGCTACGCGCGAATTGATGGGAGCAGCAGGGGAATTAGCCGAATCGCCTATTCGCTAATCGAGGAAATCGGGTAGGATAGGTCCTGGTGCCGATCCGAACTGCGGGGTGGCGGTGCCTGGGCTCGCCGGTTCACCCGAAAAGCCGGATGGGTGTTGGGAGATATAAAAACGTATCCGAAAATTGAGGTGACGAATTTGGGGGGCGGCAGCTTTGCTGCCGCCCCCCAAATTCGCCAAACCCCGGAATTTCCGGATAGGTTCCAAATTCGAGGGAGAAAATCGTTAATGGATAAGAAAGTGATCGAAAATGTCGTGTCTGGCGTGCTCGTTGTGGACAAGCCGGTCGGATTGACTTCGCACGACGTCGTCCAGATCATCCGCAAAGGTACCGGGATCCGGCGGGCAGGTCACACCGGGACGCTCGACCCGCGCGCCTCCGGCGTGCTGGTGGTCCTGGTCGGTCCGGCGGTTCGGCTGAGCGAATACGTCTCGGCATCGGATAAACGCTACCAGGCCACGATCCGGCTGGGGCAGTCCACGAGCACATACGACTCCGAGGGGGAGGTTTCCGGTGCGCCGGTCGATGTCAGCAAGCTCAGCGAGGAAGCCTTTGAGGACCTGCTGCAGGGTTTTATCGGCGAGATCCAGCAAACCCCGCCGGCGTACTCCGCAGTGAAGGTCAAGGGCAAAAAGGCTTACGAACGCGCCCGAAATGGGGAAGAGGTCGAGCTCGAGCCGCGGACGATCAACGTTTACAGCCTGGAACTGCTCGAGTGGTCCCCGCCGGAGACCGTCATCGACGTGTTCTGCTCATCCGGGACCTATGTGCGGTCGCTGGCGAACGATCTCGGGGAGAACCTGGGGGTCGGCGCGCACCTGGTCGGGCTGCGGCGCACCAAGAGCGGCCGGTTCACCCTCCGCGATGCCGTCTCCCTGCGCCGGCTGCGGGAATCGTTTGCGACCGGGGAGTGGTCGCAGTTCCTGATCCCGGCCTCGGAAGCACTTGGAGATTGGCCGGCCGTCGAGTTGGCGGCCGACGAGGTCGATCAGATCCGCCACGGTCACCGCGTCCCGGCTGCCGAAGGGTCACAGGGCTGGGCGCGCGCCATCACCGAGCAGGGAGACCTGGTCGCCCTCATCGAGTACGCCGACGGGGAGTGGCAGCCCAGGAAAGTTTTCTTTATTTCATAATCAGAATTGGCAAGATAAGCTGTGCGGCCAGGCTTTCCCCGGCCGCACGGCTCATTTTGCATATCTCAATGCAAACCCATCACTCCCTTGATGATCTCCGCCTGGACGGAGCCTGGCTGACGATTGGTGTGTATGACGGCGTCCACATCGGACACCAGGCGATCCTGACCGAGCTCGTGTCCGGCGCGGGGGCTGCCGGCCGTCCGGCCGTCGTCGTCACCTTCGACCCGCACCCGGCCGCCGTCCTGCACCCGGAAAACGCGCCCCGGATGCTGACCACGGCCGGCGAGCGCGCCGCATTGCTGGGTGAACTCGGGGTCGATCACGTCGTCATCCAGCGTTTCGACCTCGACCTCTCCCGACAGACTGCCCGGGATTACGCCGCTCGGCTGAAAGACCGGACCGGTCTCGAGCGGCTGCTGGTGGGATACGATTTTGCGATGGGCCGCGACCGCGGCGGGGACGTCCCCGCGCTGCGCGCCCTGGGGGCGGAAATCGGGTTCGATCTGCAGGTTTTCGATCCGGTGACGAACGGGGAAACGGCCGTTTCCTCGAGCCGGATCCGGCGAACGCTGTCCGAAGGCCGGGTTCGCGAGGCCGGCCGGATGCTTGGGAGGCCGTACGCCGTCAGCGGACCGGTCGTGACCGGGGCGCAGCGCGGTCGTTCGATCGGGATCCCGACCGCCAACGTCGCCGTCCCGGCCGAAAAACTCGTGCCCGCCGCCGGGGTCTATGCCTGCCGGGTGACAGCCGGCGGGTCCTCATTCAGGGCGGCCACCAATATCGGCTTCCGTCCGACCTTCGAGGGCGGCGAAACGGTGACGACGGTCGAAGCGCATTTGCTCGATTTCGATGGCGACCTGTATAATCAGGTCGTCGAGGTCGCGTTCGTCGAACGCCTGCGGGATGAAATGAAATTCTCCGGGGTCGAGGCCCTGGTCGCCCGGATCCGGGCCGACATCCTTCAAGCACGGGAGGTGCTGGATGAGGCAGTATCTTGACCTGATGCGGCAGGTCCTTGAAACCGGGGTCGAGAAGGCGGACCGAACCGGGACGGGAACCCTTTCCGTGTTCGGGTCCCAGCTGCGGTTCGATCTGTCCGAAGGTTTTCCGATCGTCACCACCAAAAAATTGCATCTCCGCTCGATCCTTTATGAACTTTTGTGGTTCCTGCGGGGGGAAACCAACGTCCGCTACCTGCAGGAGAACGGGGTCCGGATCTGGAACGAATGGGCCGGTCCGGATGGGGAGCTGGGGCCTGTTTACGGGGCGCAGTGGCGTTCTTGGCCGGACCGGGATGGGAAGCCGATCGACCAGATCGCCGAGGTGATCGAGGCGATCCGCACGGAGCCGGGTTCGCGCCGGCTGATCGTCTCGGCCTGGAACGTCTCCGAACTCCCCCGGATGGCGCTCCCGCCCTGCCACCTGCTGTTCCAATTCTATGTCGCCGCCGGGAAGCTATCCTGCCAGCTTTACCAGCGTTCGGCCGATCTATTCCTCGGGGTGCCGTTCAATATCGCTTCGTACGCAGCCTTGACGTTGATGGTCGCGCAGGTCTGCGATCTCGAACCGGGCGATTTCGTGCATACGCTCGGAGATACCCATCTCTACCTGAACCACCTGGACCAGGCTCATGAACAGGTCGGCCGGGAGCCGTTCCCTCTCCCCATGCTCCGCCTTAATCCGGACGTGCGTTCGATCTCCGATTTTCGATTTGAGGATTTCGAACTGATTGATTACGTGGCGCATCCGCATATCAAGGCGACCGTCTCGGTATAATATTTCGAAAAAACGAACCCCGGGTGGTGCGAAGCACCACCCGGGGTTCGTTTTTTTGGCTTGATAAAACATAACATGCTGATTTCCCTCATCGTCGCCATGGACAGGGGGCGCGGCATCGGGCTTGACGGGCGGGTGCCCTGGCACCTCTCCAACGACCTGCGCCAGTTTAAACGCCTGACCATGGGCCACACCCTGATCCAGGGCCGGATCACCTGGGAGTCGATCGGCCGCCCGTTGCCGGGCCGCCGGATGGTCGTCCTGACCCGCAAGCAGGGTTACGAAGTCCCCAAAGGGGTTTTTATTTGCAGAAGCCTGCGGGGGGCGCTCGACCTGGCCCGGGCGGCCGGGGATGACGAGGCGTTTATCGGTGGCGGCGAAGCAGTCTACCGAGAAGCCCTTCCCATGGCGGACCGGATCTACCTGACGCACGTGGACGCCCTGGTCGAAACAGACACGCAATTCCCCGAGTTCGATGAGACCGGATGGAGGCGCCTGACCCTGTTCCAGCACGAGGCGGATGCGCACAACGAATTCGCCTTCCGGACGGAGCTGCTCGAACGCAAGATAGACCCCGATCGCTGAACGCTCCCCGTCCAAAGCGATCAGCAGTCCAGCAGATCTTCCAGGCGTTCGAGGGCCCCGGCCTTTTCCGGCGATGCGGGCGTCCCGCGATCGATCCTTTCCCACGCCGCGCAAAGCAGTTCCAAGGTTGCGGCATCGATGGTGAATGTGTCCTCTGTCAGGGCGAACGCCGTTTCCCAGTCCCCGGTGTGTGCGTAGCCTTCGATAAACGGGAGGCGTTCTGCCGCCCGGTTGGGCGTGTCCTGCAGCCGGAAGGCCTCCTCGCCCAGGGCGGCGACCATTGCCCAATCCTCCAGCTGCCTGGCCAGTTCGGCCCGCTGGAAGAAGTAGCACCAGGTGTGCTCGTCTTCCGTCAGATTCAGATAGACCTCCTCCGGGAGCGCGGCCCCCGGGCTGGTATCGAAAATGAGGTCACCCGGCCGGCTCAAAACCAGGGCCTGGTCCAGGAGGTACCCGGTCCCCGGAAGACGAGAATCATAGACCGGGTCCAGAACGCGGACACAGCCCGGGGGATCGTAGTAGACCACCAGGATGCGGTCCGTGGAGCCGTGAAATGGGCTCTTGTAGCTTTCGATGAAGAGATCGATCCCGGGTTCAAGCGCGGGGACCTTGCCCCCAAGCCGGATATCCAGGTTCAAGAAGATCAGCGGGAGTTCACCGCTGTTGAACTCCGGTGCGTAGACCCAATTCAGCGGGCCGGTCAGCGAGTTGTCGGTCGAGAAATCGAAAGGCAGCTCTTCGGTCAAAAGGGCCGTCCCGGGCGCGATGCTCGGCGCGCGCCAGGCGAGCTGCCTGAAGAAGGCGGCCTGGTTTTCCCACTCCTGCACGAAGGCGCCCGCAAAGACGGTTTGCCGCCCGGCTGCAAGCCCGATCAAGACCGCGCCGGCCCAGGCCAGCATCCGGGGAGGCAGAACGCGGTCGAGCAGGGCAAACAGCAGCAGCGACCCGCCGAACATGTACGGCAGCAGCAGACGGTCGAAGGGGAAGGCCGCCCGGACGACGAGGTTCGTCGCGATAAAAGGCAGCCCGGCCACCAGCAGCGCCGCCAGCGAGAGGATGATCATGTCCGGATTTCTGCGCTCGCCTTGCTTGTCCGCGGGAGCCGCTTTGAAGACGATCAGGGTCAGAAAAAACCCCGCCCCGGCAACCAGCGCCCACAGGGCCATCTTGCGCGGACCGAAAAGCGCCGGATCGGGCATCGTGAACAGCTCGAGCCAGGAGGCCGCCGTGGCCGCATGAAAACCGCGCCAGAGTTCCGCAAGATTGGCGAGCAGGCTCGGGACTGGGGCCTCGACCAGTTCATCCAGCAGCGACACGTGGTAATTGATGCTTCGAGACAGGGCGTACCGCCAGGAGAAGAACGCCCCCACGGCGAGAAGATACGGGGTCCAGGCCGCGGCCAGCCTTCGGAGCCGGGCACGCAAGTTCATCGGTTCCCCGTTTTGGGACAGAACCATCCAGATCACCGCCCCCCGGACGAGTTCGAGCCCGTATAAATAATCCGTCGTCAGCATCGTCATGACCGCCGTCGCCAGCGCCCCGACGGTCAGGCGGGCGCGGTTTCGCCGGGATCGGACCGCCAGCCCGGTCAGACCGAGAGAAAGGAACAGCAGGGCCGCCGGAAAGAGGTGGCGGCTGCTGTTGACCGATGCGAACTGGCTGCTGAAGCCCGGGTAAAGCAGGAAGAAGACGGCTGTCAAGCCCGCCAGGGTTTTTCGTCCGGGCCGGATCACGGCGACCAGTCGCCACACACCCAGGGCGGCAAGACACCGCAGCGCCAGGTTGAAGATCTGCCAGCCGCGCGGGTCCAGCCCGGCGAGAGCGTAACCGAGCCGGATCACCCATCCCGCCAGGGGGCGGAAGGAGGCGTCGATCTCCAGCGCTCCGCCCGCTCCGCGAGCGTTCATGTACCAGATCCAGGCCTGGTCATCCCAGTAAAAACCCAGCCAGGGGATAAACGGGCCGTAAACCAGTGCGCCGATGATGAACAGGAAGATAGGGATACCGGCGGGCGTGCCCAGCAGATGCTTGACCCGCGCGCCGAGCCGTTGAACCGGCTGCAGGGGGTTTCTCATGCGACGGAGGCGGGGGTTCAGCCCGCCGGTTCGGAGACGGGTCCTTCCGTGTCTTCCTCTCCCAGCTCGTCTTCGAAATAAGCGGCCAGCCCGATTTCGACGTCCTCTTCCATCGTGATCTTCCCCCTCAAGAAAGCTCCCTCCTCTGTGGAGAAAGCGGCGGTCACCACGTCCCCCCAGATCCGGCCTGTGGCCCGGATCTCGACCTTCTTGGCGGTGATATTGCCCTTGAGCAGCCCGGCTACGACGACGGTGTTGGCCCGGACGTGCTCGCAGGTCACCCGCCCTTGCTCGCCGACCACCAGCAGGCCCCGCAGCGCCACCTCGCCTTCAAAAGCCCCCTCGACCCGCACTCCGCCAACCCCGCCCAGCCGGCCGTTCCAGCTCGTCCCGGCGCCCAGCACCGAAGTCACCCGCTCGACGGGGCGCGAGCGGGTGGGGGTTGTGACCGGATCGTTGCTGGAGCGTCTGCGAAACATGTAGAATCCGGCGAAATGGATGCGCATGGGGGCGAAGCCCCCATGCGCATCCATTTCGCCGTTTATTCCTCTATGGATTTGGGTGTACCCATAATATTATAGCCACTATCGACATAATGCACCTCCCCTGTGACCCGTGCGGCCATGTCGGAGCAAAGGTAGACGGCGGCGTTTCCGACATCCTCCTGGGTGACGTTTTGATGGAGCGGAGCGACATCGATAAACTGCTTGTACATCTGCTTGAACCCGGATACCCCGGCCGCGGCCAGGGTCCGGATCGGGCCGGCCGAGATGGCGTTGACCCGGATGCCGCGCGGGCCCAGGTCGTAAGCCATGTAACGGGTGGAGGCCTCCAGCGCAGCCTTGGCGACCCCCATGACATTGTAGCTCGGAGAGACTTTGACCGCGCCGTAATAGGTCATGGTCAGAAAAGCGCCGCCCGGGTTGGTGATCGCGCTGAAGTGGTTGGCCAGGGTGACGAAGGAGTAGACGCTGATGTCCATCGTGGTCAGAAACGCCTGCCGGCCGATCGTCACGAACGGGTTAAGCAGCTCCTCCCGCCCGGCGTAGGCGATCGAATGGACCAGGATGTCGATTTTCCCGTACTCGGCCTTCGCCTTTTCGGTCACCGCGGCGATCTCCTCGTCCTTCGTGACGTCGCAGGGCTCGACGAAAGTGACGCCGATCTCCTCCGCGAGGGGCCTGACCCGCTTTTCCATGATCTCCCCGGCATAGCTCATGCCGATCTTCGCACCCTGGGCGTGGAACGCCTGCGCGATGCCCCAGGCGATCGAACGGCTGTTCCCGACGCCAAAGATGAGGGCGGTCTTTCCTTCAAGAAGCTTCATCTGAACCTCCGGTTTAAACTGGGAAAATTGATTGTCACCGTGGAGCATCACCCCACATTGACATTCAATTTTCCCACACAAATCTCCATTCGGCGGACTTCCACGGTTCGCTCACCTTGTTTAACCCCACTCGTGGGGTTCTGGTCACGCTCGAATCGGGGATTTCAGGGGCGTCCTGGATGAAGATACATGCGTCCAGGGTGCAGAGATCTGCCCCGTTGTCGGCTCCGGTGATCCCGAGGGCCTGGGTGAGTTTGCCCGGGCCGTCCGTCCATAGTTTTTCCGGCCGGCGGCCGCGCCGGGTGGCGATCCGCTCGATCCCCATCCCGGGCACGATGGCCCGAATGAGGACGGCCGCCGGCTGATCCGGTTCGTCCGTGACGATATTGAACAGCCAATGCAGCCCGTAATTCAGATAGACGTAGGCGAATCCGGCCGGACCGTACATGACTTCCGTGCGCGGCGTCCGGCCGGCGCGGGCGTGGCAGGCGTCGTCCGCCTCTCCGATGTACGCCTCCGTCTCGACGATGACCCCTCCGGTGACATCCCGGTCCTCCTCTCTCAGCAGGGTCTTCCCGAGCAGCGCGCGGGCCACCTCCAGGGTAGGGCGGGAGAAAAAAGCGCGGTCGAGCCGCCGTTTCATCTCGGCCGCTGCCCGCGCCCGTCTCCGTTGAGCAGGGCGTGCAGGTCCGGCAGGGTTTCGATCACGGCGCAGTCGGCATCGGGGAAGACGCCCTCGGGGTCGAACAGGACCGGATGCAGCCCGGCCCCGCGGGATCCGACGATATCAGCGAAGTAGTTGTCGCCGACGTAGACCGTCTCATCCGCTCGTGTCCCGGCCCGTTCGAGGGCATGGTGGAAGATCTCGGGCTCCGGTTTCCAGGACTTAACGTCGCCTGCCGCCATGATGAAATCGAAATATCCGGCCAGCCCGAGTGAGTCCACCAGTTCGTGGTAAGGCGAGGTGCGGTTTGACACGATGGCGAGGACGTATCCGCGGCTGCGGAGCGATTCCAGAAAAGCCGGCGTGTCTTCGTCGATCCGGTCGACCGGCTCGTAGCGCTCGGCCATGTGGCGGGTGAGCTCCGGCGCCAGGTCGTCCGCCTGGTCATCCGGGCAGTTGAAAGCGCGCAGGTAATGCCGGGCGTAGTTGAGCCAGAAATCGGGGGAATCGTAGCCGTATTTTTCCGTATCGACGATCAGCCCGCCCCGGCTGTTCCAGTACAGGTGCGCCCAGCGGAGCCCATCGCGCCGGTTCTCCGGCGAATCGGATGCGCCGAGGTGCACGGCGTGGTCGAAGAAGAAATTGTGGGCGACCGGGTCGTTGTGGCGCAGGGTGCCGTCGAAGTCGAAAAGGATTGCTTTAATGTTTTCTTTCATCGTGATCAAAAATTTGATGTGGGGGCGAGCGAAGCTCGCCCCCACATCAAATTTTTGGTATCTCCATGGATCTCGCGGCGGGATCAGCCGCCGATATAAGACATCTCAATCCTGGGCCGTTTAGCCGTCTGCTCGGTGCGGATCTCGGAGTAGCGGTCCGCCCGGCGGCGCCAGACTCGCTCGATCACCTCTTCGATCTCCTCGTCCGCTGCACCGGACCGGACCAGTTCGCGGAAATCGGTCCCGTTGACGGCGAACAGGCAGGTGAACAGCTTCCCCTCGGCCGAAAGCCTGGCCCGGGTGCAGGTGCGGCAGAACGCCTGGGTCACCGAAGCGACCACGCCGACCTCGCCGCCGCCGTCCAGGTAACGCCAGCGCTGGGCGACCTCCCCGAAGTAGTTCGGATCGGCCGGTTCGATCGGGAGTTCGCCCTGGATCATCTCGATGATCTCGCGGGCGGAAACCACGTCATCCATCCGCCAGCCGTTGGTGGTGCCGACGTCCATGTACTCGATGAAGCGCAGGATGTGCCCGCTGCCGTGGAAATGGCGCGCCATCGGCAGGATGTCCCGGTCGTTGACGCCGCGCTTGACCACGGCGTTGATCTTGACCGGGGCAAACCCGCCCGCAGCGGAGGCCTCGATCCATTCCAGCACCCGGGCGACCGGGAAATCGACATCGTTCATCGCTCCAAAGACGGCGTCGTCGAGCGAATCGAGCGAGACCGTCATCCGGTCCAGCCCGGCTTCTTTCAAGCTCCGAATCCGGTCGAGCGGGAAGGAGCCGTTGGTGGTCAGGGCGATCTCGGTATCCGGGATCCCGTCCAGCATCGCAACCAGGGTCTCGAGGTCTTTGCGCATTAACGGCTCGCCCCCGGTCAGCCGGAACTTGCGGACGCCGAAACCGGCGAAGAGCCGGGCCAGCCGGGTGATCTCCTCGAAGGTGAGGACGGCCGAGCGGGGCAGGTAGGCGTAATCGGGCCCGAAGATCTCCTTCGGCATGCAGTAGGTGCAGCGGAAGTTGCACCGGTCGGTGACCGAGATGCGCAGGTCGTGGAGCGGGCGGTCGAGGGTGTCGGTGACCGGGATGGGCATGGGGGAATTGTAATGGAGGATGGTTAATTTTTTCTCAGCAACGGTATAATCCGGCCAATGCGCAGATTTTCGCTGGCGTTCCCGGTTTTTTTCGCAATCGTCGGGCTTACTGGCGTTCTGCTCGCCCTCCCGAGCGCGCGCCGCCCCGCCTCCGCTGCCCCCGCCCTGCAGCTGACCGATTTCCCGACCCCGACCCCCGGCGAGGACGGACGGATCCTCTACACCGTCCAGGAAGGGGATACGCTCTGGCGGATCGCCGCCGTCGCAGGGATCTCCCTCGACGAACTGCGCCGGATCAACAACCTGACCGCCGATGCCATCATCAACGTCGGCCAGGTGCTCCTGCTCGGTTTCGGCGGCCCGGCCCTGGAGGGGACGCCGACACCGGAGAGCGTCATCCCGACCGTCGTCCCCGGCTCATCCCTCCCGACGCCGACGAGCGGTCCGGGCACCGGAGAGATCTGCGTCCTGCTCTACGAAGACGTCAACGGCGATGCGATCCGCCAGGAAGAAGAGGTCGCCGTACCCGGCGGCGCGATCAGCCTGGCCGACAGGGCCGGCACGGTTTCGCTGCAGGCCGAAACGATCCCGGGACCGGCCGATCCGCTCGAGGAGCCCCCCCGCATTTGCTTCCCGGATCTGCTGGAGGGGGACTACACCGTCACCGTCGCGATCCCGGATGGGTACAACGCCACAACCGATCTCTCGGCCTCATTCCGGCTGGTGCCCGGCGAGTCGACCCTGATCGATATCGGCGCGCAGCGCAGCTCCGCCGCGGTCGTGGAGCAGCAGGCGCAGGCTCCGGAAGAGGGCGGCCGCGCACCGCTGTTTGGCTTGATCGGTGGGGCGCTGCTGCTGGCAGGGGTCGGGTTGGCGGCCTACGCCCTGATCTCCGGCCGCCGCTGAGAACCCTGCTGAAAAAATGAACGGGCGTGCCGGGCGCCATCCGGCACGCCCGTTCATTTTTTTAAATAGATTTCCGCCAACCCCTCCTTAAAGCGCTGCAGCGACCAGCTTTTCACCCGCTCCTGCGCCGCGTCCCGCAGCTGTTTTCGCAGCTCGTCCTTGATGATCACGGCAATCAGCGCCGAACCGGTGCCGCGCGGGTCCCCGCCGGGCACGAGATAGGCGGCCGGACCGGCGATCGCGTCCGAAACCGCCGTCTCCTGCGCCACGACCGGGACGCCGCAGGCCAGGCCGAGCCGCAGCGGACTGTGCCAGGGACCGGCCGGATCCGGCAGGAAGACGGCGGACGCCGCCTGGTAGAGCAGGTGCAGCTCATCCGGCCGGACCGCGGGGTAAAAGACCATCGTCTCCGCTCTCAGGTGGTGCTGCCGCCCAAGCGCCCGGGCGTGCTCCTGCAGGTCTTCCGGAAGCCCGAGGAAGAGCAGCGGGTAGACCTCCCCGATCGGGCCGGACGCCCAGGTCCAGGCCTCCAGCGCGCGACGGATCGCCTCGCGGTCCGGCCGGGTGTGGACCAGGAAATAGCCGGCCGGCAGCTCGGGCGCCCCCTCGATCTGCGGCGGGTTGAAGCGGTTGTGTGGGTGGAAGCGCGGGTCGACCGCCGGGGATAGCCGGGCAGGTTCGGGGGTTTCCAGGGGGGCAGGGATATCCTCGGGCCAGACCAGGTCCGCCCGGGCGGTACCGCCGCGCCCGAATGCCCCTCGCAGCCGGGACCCAAATCCGGCGGACCCGCCGGCAGGCGAGGAAGCCCCGGGGCTGACGAACACGCGCCCGGTCCCGAACAATGGGGCGGTCGGCGACGTCAGGTGAAGGCCGGCGCCAAGACGCCGGGCCAATCCGGGGAGCGTCCGCTGTTCCCAGCCCAACCGCCCGCGCGCCGAGTCTTGCGTCTCAATCCGGTGGATTACGGCGTTCCCCGGGAGCCAATCCGGCGCCGCCTGCGGGACGGCCACATGCGCGGCGATCCCGTCCGGCAGGTTGGAAAGGATGTCGAACAGGTGCAGGGCGGGGGAACTCAGCGGGGAGCGGCACAGGGTCCAGCCGTCGTAGAGGATCGTGGTGATATACATCCGGAAAAATGATACCCGATCCGGCGCGCAGCACCGGATCGGGTATCATTTTTCCGGGTCCTAAATCAACTTCATCACGATCATCCCCAGCACATCCGCCGCCTGGTTGGCCCTGTCCGCCATATTGGAGACGTGCCGGTAGATTTCCCGGCGCCGCAGCATCTCCATCAGTTCGTTCAAATCGGTCGCTTTCTGGAACAGCTCGGCGATCGCCCGGCGATAGATCACCTCGACCTGGTTTTCCAGCTTCTTGGCCCGCCAGCCGTGCTCGCCGGCGACGCGCGGGTTGGCGCTCAACCGCTTCATCGCCATCGCCAGCTCGGCCGCGGCGTCGCGCATCGTAGCCACCATCTTCTGCAGGTGCTCGTCCTCGTCGATCTCGAGCATGTGCATCGCTTCGACGGTCGTGTAGGCGTAGTCCAGCATGTCGTCGATGTGGAGCGACAGGTTGAAGATGTCCTCCCGATCGAGCGGGGTGACGAAGGTGTTGTGCAGGTCGTCGATCAGGATGCGCCGGATCTCGTCGGCTTCCATCTCCTTCTGACGCATTTTTTCCAGGAGCGACTCCTCGGTGACCTTCTCCTTGCGGAACCATTTCTCCAACAGGTTGAGACCTTCCAGGGTCTTGTCCGCCTGGTCGATCAGCAGC
This sequence comes from Anaerolineales bacterium, assembly GCA_035512695.1. GTDB lineage: Bacteria > Chloroflexota > Anaerolineae > Anaerolineales > JABWBV01 > DATDOR01. Next base: position 53,703 of record DATKDL010000234.1, read on the forward strand.
TGGACGAACCTGTCTTCTTTCTGCCCTCGTTTGAACACACCGGTTATGCCCATCGGTTTCACCTCACAAAGCGCACAGGTACTTTCCCTGCTTCAGGGTTCTCGGGAAAAAATTGGAGCCGCGGTTTTTAGGGCGGGTGCGGCGGAGCCGCACCCGCCCTAAAAATCGCCAATCCCTCGAATTTTCGGATAAGTTCATAGTGAAAACAGGAGATAAAAACCGACGCTCAGCGCTCCGCTGGCCGGGACGGTCAGCAGCCAGGCGATGAAGATATCTTTCAAGACGTTCCAGCGCACCTGGGAGACCCGCTGCCCGGCGCCCACCCCGAGAATGGATGAGCTGACCACCTGGGTCGTGCTTACCGGACCGCCCAACAAGGAAGCGAGCGTGATGACCAGCCCGGACGTGAGCTGCGAAGCAAAGCTATGGACCGGCCGGATCCGGTAAAACCTGCCGCCCAACGTGCGGATGATCCGCCATCCACCGGCGGCCGTTCCGAGTGCGATCGCCGCCGCACTCACCAGGGTCACCCAGAACGGCACCCTGAATTCGCTCTGGTATTTGAGCACGACCAGACCCAGGGTGATGACACCCATCGTCTTCTGGGCGCCGTTCGTCCCGTTGCTCAAGGCCAGGGCGATCGCCGTGGGGATCTGGATCGATTTAAAGAACAGGTTGGCGCGCGGCGTGGCGCCGCGCGCCAGCCAGAGGGTCAACCGCATCAGACCGACGCCCACCAGGAAGCCGATGATCGGCGAGGTGAACAGGGTGATGGCGATGATGACGAGCCCTCCTGTTTTGATGTCTCCAAACCCGGATGAAATCAGAACCGCGCCGAGGATCCCGCCGATCAGGGCGTGGGAAGAACTGGACGGGATGCCCAGGCGCCAGGTCAGGAGGTTCCATGCGCTGGCCCCCGCCAGCGCGGCGTACAGGACGGTGATCGTGATCGTGTCTGCGTCCACGACATCGGCCCCGATCGTGCGGGCGATGGCCACACCGAAAAGGAACGGACCGGCGAAGTTGCCCAGGGCGGCGATCCAGAGCGCCGCCCGTGCGGACATGGCCCGTGAGGAGATGATCGTCGCGACGACGTTGGCGCTGTCATGGAAACCGTTCAGGAAATCGAAGAACAGAGCCAGGACGAGGAGGAGGATTAGAGCGAGTTCGGTGGGCATGGGAGCGGCCGGTTAACTGTTCGTTAACAGAATGATACCAGTAAGGTATGTGCAAGGTGCAGAGTGCAAAGTGCAGAGTGCAAAGTGTAATACGATAGCACCTGGCAAGGCTAATCAAATCCTGGCACGTTGCACTTTGCACCTCGCACGCTGCACGTCACGAAGTGAACACCGGCAGATGCCCCAACGCGACCACGTGCGCCCATTTCTCCGGATCCCCCTCCGTGAAGATGGCCGCCTCGACGGCCACCGCCCCCCCGGCTTTCTCGACGACGGCCGTCATCGCTTTCTGGGTCGACCCGGTGCTGATCACGTCGTCCAGCAGGCAGACCCGGCGGCCGCGGATCAGATCGCGGTCTTTTTCGTCGAGGTAGAGCGTCTGCGGCCGGCCGGTCGTGATCGAGACCGTCTCTGCCGAGATCGAATCCCCCATGTAGAGCTTCTGGGCCTTCCGGAGCACGACCCAGGGCTTGCCGGTCTCGGCTGCGACGGCGTAAATCAGCGGGATGCTCTTGGCCTCGGCCGTGACCAGGACGTCGTAGGCGGCG
>DATKDL010000235.1:0-17833 GCA_035512695.1 Anaerolineales bacterium
CCCCCCCCCCCCCCCCCCCCCCCCAAAAATCGCCAGTCTTTGCGTCTTTACGTCAAGACCCGCTTTTCCCGCTGCGCCCCCGTTTTGCCTCTTCCCAGAGCACGTTCATATCATCCAGGGTCATCTCACCCAGGCTGCGACCGGCAGCACGGACCGCCTCTTCGACGTAACCAAACCGCTCCCTGAACCGCAGGTTCGTCTCCCGCAAAGCGTCCTCCGCCGAGAAACCGTACCAATTGGCCAGGTGCGCCAGGACGAACAGGACGTCGCCCAGTTCGGAAGCTCTTTCCGCCTCCGGCGCGTTCCGAAGCTCGTCCAGCTCTTCCTCCAATTTATCAAAAACCCCGCCGATATCCGGCCACTCGAACCCGGTCCGGGAGGCCCGCCGCTGCAGAGAAGAAGCCTGCGCCAGCGCGGGCAGCCCGCGCGGCACTCCGTCCAGGATCGAGCCGGGCGCGCGCTCCGCAGAACCCTTTTTGGCGAGTTTCTCCTCGGCCTTGAGCCGGTCCCAGTTCCGGATGATCTCGTCCACCCCATCCACCGCCAGGCCATCGAAGACGTGCGGGTGCCGGCGGACAAGCTTGTCGCCGATCCCCTTCAATACGTCGGCCATCGTGAAATCGCCCGCCTCGGCCGCGATCACGGCATGGAAGACGATCTGGAACAGCAGGTCACCCAGTTCTTCCGCCAGTTCTTCCGGCGCATCCCGATCGAGGGCGTCGAGCGCTTCGTAGACCTCATCGAGCAGGAATGGGCGCAGGGACAGGTGGGTCTGCTCCCTGTCCCACGGGCAGCCATCCGGAGCCCGCAGGCGGGAGACGATCTCCAGAAAGCTTTCAAAGGATGTGTTTTCGGGCAGGGGCGGCAGGTACAGGCTGGTGAGCAGACCGATTTGATCGCTGCGATCGATCTCCCACAGCGCCAGGTCCTCCACCAGCAGGCGGTCCGTCCCGGCGCCGTGGACGAGCCGGACCGGGTGTTCGTCGGGGTAGAGGGCCATCAGGGTCAGCTTGACCTCGGAGGCCATCCGGCGAGAGTGGACCTGGGCGACCAGGACGGGCCGGTCGAACCGAGCGGACGGGGCATGACCGCGCGCCAGGTCAAAGGCATCGACCAGGGCGGTCTGCGGGAACGGGTCGATCTCCAGCGCTTCGAAAACGGGTTCGATAAAACTCAAGCCGGCCACGACCCGGACCGGGATGGCGGCCTCCCGGGCCCGCCGCAGGATCTCCGGCCCGGTGGCCTCGGCGATCAGCGGATGCCCCGGCACACCGTAAACGACCCCTTCCGAGCGGGCCGCCAGCTCCAGGACCCGGTCGATGATTTGCTCGTAAACGGATTCAAAGGTCTCGCCCGATTCATACAGGTGGTCGAAACTGTGGACTGCAAGACGCGCAGGAAAGGCGGCAACCGCCGGGTGCTGCCGGGTCCTCAGGTGGATCTCGGGGGCGTTTTGCAGGACCTGCCATGCCGATCGAGTCAGCAGGTCCGGATGGCCGGGGCCGAGGCCGAGGAGGGTGATCGTCAAAACTACCGTTTGGTGTAGGTCGGCGCCTTTCGGGCCCGCTTCAGACCCGGTTTCTTGCGTTCCTTGATCCGGGCATCGCGCGTCAGCAGACCCGCCTTGCGGAGCTGCGAACGGAAATTCTCGTTCATGCTGAGCAGCGCGCGCGCCAGCCCCAGCTTGACGGCATCGGTCTGGCCGGTCACGCCGCCGCCTTCGACGACGGCGGAGATATCGAACAGGCGCAGATCCTGGTGAGTCGCATCGAGCGGCAGGGCGACGGCGCTGCTGTCCGATTCACGGGTGAAATACTCCGCCATCGTTTTCCCATTCACGACGAACTGGCCGGAGCCTTTGCTGAGTCGGACGCGGGCGGTCGACTCTTTCCGGCGGCCGATGCCTTCGTAATATTCTTCTGCCATTCGTGCTCCTACAGATCCAGCGGCTTCGGCTGCTGGGCTTCGTGCGGGTGCTCAGACCCCGCATAGATTTTCAGTTTCTTCATCAAGGCGCGACCCAGGCGGTTGTGTGGGACCATCCCCCACACCGCCAAACGCAAGACCCGGTCCGGGTTGCGTTCCAGCATGCGCTTCAGGTTGGTCTCTTTGATTCCGCCCGGATAACCGCTGTGGCGGTAATACATCTTCTCTTCCATTTTCTTGCCGGTGACCGTGACGGCCTGCGCGTTGACGACGACGACGAAATCGCCCCCATCCACGCCGGGGGTGTAGGTCGGTTTGTTCTTGCCGATCAGGACCTCGGCGATCCGGGAGGCCAGGCGCCCCAGGTTCCGCCCGTTGGCGTCCACGAGGACCCAGCCGCGTTCGATCTCGTCGGGTTTGGGATAATAGGTTTTTTGCACGGTTTCACTCCAATCCACACATTCGATAAAAGTCGGTGAAATTTTGATGTCAGCAGCGGGGCGGCGCCCCGCTGCTGACATCAAAATTTCACAATTCTTTGTATTGGACCGACTCCAACGTCAACCCTTGCGCCGGCGCCAACCCCTGGACCATACCGGGGATGTTTCCGGCGATCCGGTCTTCGATCTCGCCGAGCGGGGTCAACCCCTGGGCGGCGTCGATTTGCGTGATAACGATCCTGCGCACCATCCGGAACAGAAATGCGTTCCCCTCGATGGTGTAGAAGGCGCCGTTCTCACGGAAAGTCCATCCGGATTCGAACACGATCCGCACGGTGGGGCCGCCGGGTTTGGGCGGCCGGCCGAAGGCGGAGAAGTCGTGTTCCCCGGCGAACAGGGCGGCGGCCCGGTCCAGGCTATCCGGGTCAGGCGCCGGCCAGACCCGCCAGGCGCGGCGTTCGCGCAGCGGATCGGGAGCCGGGTCAAACACCAGCCGGTACACGTACCGGCGGGCGACCGCCGAATACCTGGGGTGGAACCCCTCCGGGGCCGGTTCCAGCTGCCGAAAGGCCGCATCCGGCGGCATCCCGGCGTTCGCGGCGCGCAGCAGATCCGATGGGGAATGGCGCCATTCGAACTCGAAAGAGATCACCTGTCCGGCGGCGTGCACGCCCGTATCCGTCCGACCCGCGGCGTGGATCGCCTTACCCATCCAACCGATCCGTCTCAGCGCGGCCTCGACTTCGCCCTGTACCGTCCGGGCGGCGGCCTGGCGCTGGAACCCTTTGAACTCGGTTCCGTCGTAAGCCAGGATCGCTTTGTAAAGTGCCATAACGGGCGGCTTTGAAGGTCCTGCGGCTACGCCGCAGGACCTTCAAAGCCGCCATGATATTATTCGACGAGTTCCAGGATCACCATCTCGGCCGAATCACCCGGCCTGGGGCCAAGTTTCAGCATCCGGGTGTATCCGCCCGGCCGCTCTTCATAGCGAGGGGCGATTTCATCGAACAGCCGCTTGACCGATTCGGGGTCCGCCAGTCGGGCCGCCGCCAACCGGCGGGTGTGGACCGTGTAAGCCGGATCCGATTCCCCGGCGGCGATGCCTTTTTTCGCGAGGGTGATCAGCTTTTCGGCCTGGCCGCGGATGGCCTCCGCCTTCGCCCGGGTCGTGCGGATGCGTTCGTGTTCGAACAGCTGCTTGATCAGGGTCTTGCGCAGCGCCCGGTTGTGGCCTCGATCCCGGCCCAGTCTTTTTCCGGTTTTTTGATGTCGCATCGTTTCTACTCCGCAGCCACCGGAACTTCTTCCGGTTTCACGAGATCGTCTTCCTCGAGATAGCCTTTTTCCTGCATCTTTTCGCGCAGCTCATCCAGGCTCTTCTCACCGAAGTTGCGGATCGACATGATCGCCTCTTCGCCCTTGTCAAGCAGGTCGAGGACCTCGCCGACGGTCGTGATGCCGGCCCGTTTGAGCGAGTTGAAGACCCGGACCGACAGGTCCAGGTTTTCGATCGGGGTCTCGATCACTTCGCTGGTCAAACGGCTGCTGACGATTTCCGGTTCGGGCGGCACGATCGAGAGGATGTCCTCCGAGACGCCGGCGATGTGCCGCAAGTGTTCGATCATGACGATGGCACTGTTGCTCAGTGCGTCCTGCGGCGTGATCGAACCATCGGTCCAGATCTCCATGCCCAGGCTGTCGTAGTTCGTCGACTGCCCGACTCGGGCCGACGTGACGGACCAGTTCACCCGTTTGACCGGGCTGAAGACGGCATCGACCGGCAGTTCGCCGATCGGCAGCCGTTCACTACGGTCATCCGCCGGGGAGTACCCGCGGCCGCGCTCGACCGAAAGCTCCATATCCATCATCCCGGCGCCGTTGTCCATGGTGAACAGGTACAGATCCGGGTTGATGATCTCGACCTCGGGCGGGGCCAGGATATCGGCGGCCGTCACGACCCCTTCACCCTGGACTTCCAGGTGCATACGGGCCGTGTCCACATCGTGCAGCTTGATGCGCAGCTGTTTCAGCTGGAGCATCACCTGGATGACGTCCTCTCGAACGCCCGGGATGTTGCTGAACTCGTGCATCACGTCCGAGATTCGGACGGACGTCACGGCAACACCGTCGAGCGCTGAGAGCAGGACACGCCGCAGCGCATTGCCGAGCGTGATCCCGTAGCCGCGTTCCAGGGGGCCAATTTCAAATTTCCCGTAATTTCTCGACTCCGCTACCGGTTCGATCCGGGGAGTCACCATATTGCTAAATCCGATCACACGCCACCTCACTACCGCGAATAGTACTCGACGATCAGCTGTTCGTTCAGGTTTCCATCGATCTCGGACCGCTCGGGTTTCCGCAGCATGGTGCCGCTGAGTTCACCCGGATTACGATCCAGCCACATCGGGACGGCTCCGCCGTCCATGTTCTGCTTGAGGTCTTTGAAATACGACCGTTTACGCGAGCCCTCCCGCACGGCGATCTTATCGCCCGGGGAGATTAGCATGGACGGCACGTCGGTGCGGCGTCCGTTGACGTTGAAGTGGCCGTGGGTGACCAGCATCCGCGCCTGCGCCCTGCTCTGGGCATACCCCAACCGGTAGACGACGTTGTCGAACCGGGTCTCGAGGATTTGGAGCAGGTTCAGGCCTGTCAGCCCGCTGCGCTGCAGCGAATCGCGATAGTAGCGCCGGAACTGCCGCTCGAGCACGCCGTAGACGCGCCGCGCCTTCTGCTTGGCGCGCAGCTGGCGGGCGAAATCCGATTCGCGGCTGCGCCGGTAAAGATTGGCCCGGCCGTGCGCGCCGGGGGCGTATGGCCGCCGGTCGAAGGAGCATTTGGGGGTAAAACAGCGTTCCCCTTTGAGAAACAGCTTTTCACCCTCGCGCCGGCAGAGCTTGCAAACGGGTCCGATATATCTTGCCATAGATGTCCTCTCGTCCTCTCAATAAATCCGAAAAATTGGGTGCGCTGCCGGGCTGCGCCCGGCAGCGCACCCAATTTTTCGATTTCTTAGACTCTTCGCTTCTTGGGCGGCCGGCAGCCGTTGTGCGGCACCGGGGTGTTGTCGGAGATTGACCGGATCCGGATGCCGGCGGACTGCAGGACCCGCAGAGAAGCCTCTCGCCCGGGGCCCGGGCCCTTGACGATGATATCGACTTCCTGCAGTCCCTGGTCCATCGCGGTCTTGAGCGCTCGTTCGGTCGCCAGGCGGGCGGCGAACGGAGTGCTCTTGCGCGATCCTTTGAACCCGACCGTGCCGGCGCTCCCCCAGGAAACGGTGTTTCCCTGGGAATCGGTCACGGTGATGATCGTGTTGTTGAACCGGGCCGAAATGTGGATCTGCCCGGTGGACAGCGAACGTTTCGTCTTGCGGCCGGTCGTCCGGCGGGAAGCGCGTTGAGGTGTCCTTGCCATGGTTCCGTCACTCTCCTATTTCTTTTTCGTGCCCCGGCGCCGGCCGCGGCCGGCCACCGTCTTCTTCGGGCCCTTCATCGTGCGCGCGTTCGTCCGCGTCTTCTGGCCGCGCACAGGCAGCCGCCGCCGGTGGCGCAGACCGCGGTAGCAGCCGATTTCCATCAGCCGCTTGATGTTCATTTGAGTCTCTCGCCGCAGATCCCCTTCGATCTGGTAGTTCTGCACGATGTACTCGCGCAGCTGGATCACCTCGTCCTCGGTCAGATCCTTGACACGCTTGTCTGGATCGATCGACGTCGCCGCCAAAACTTGTTTGGAGCGCGTCTGACCGATCCCGTAAATATACTGGAGTCCGATTGCCAACCGCTTGTCGCGTGGAAGATCAACACCTTCGATCCGGGCCATAGTCTTTATCCTTGTCGTTGTTTGTGTCGCTTGTTTTCACAAATCACGAACACCCGCCCTTTGCGGCGGACGATCTTGCATTTCGCACATCGCTTTTTTACCGAAGCGGATACTTTCATAGCATTACTCCTGAGCGCAAATTATCAATTATAGTCCTCAACCGGCATCCCGTAAAGGCTATTGCGCCTTTCTTCACCAATTCCAGGCCCCTCCGCTTGCCGGAGGCCTTTCCGCTTGCCGGAGGCCCTTCCGCTTACCCTGAGGGGACGTCCTCCACCAACCCCTGCATGATCGCGGCGGTCACCATCTCGATCTCCTGCGTCCCGTCCACGACCACCAGGTAGCCGCGCTGATCGAAAAACTCGATCAGCGGCATCGTCTGTTCGTTGTAGACCCGGATCCGGTTCGATACGATATCGACCCGGTCGTCCTCCCGCTGGAACAGGTCATGCTCCCCCCCCGCCTCGCAGACTTCCGGAGGCGACGGCGGCGGGTTGAAGCTTTTGTGAAAGACCTTCCCGCATTTCCGGCAGATCACCCGGCCTGCGATCCGCTCGACCAGCACCGGCTCCGGAACCCGGATGAATACAACCTGGAGCCGGCCGCCGAAGCCTGCGACCATCTCAATGAAAGCCTCAGCCTGCTCGATGGTGCGCGGGAACCCGTCCAGGATCACACCGGCGCTGCAGCGGGGGGTCGCCAGCGTTTCCCGAACCATCTTGATGGTCACATCATCGGGAACGAGTTCCCCGGCAGCCAGGTATTCCTCGACCAGCAGACCCAGCTCGGTCCGGTTTGTTAAGTTGCTGCGAAAGATATCCCCGGTCGCCACAATCGCAAGACCGAACGATTCGGAGACGATCTTCGCCTGGGTGCCCTTCCCGGCCCCTGGGGGACCGAAAAGGACAAAATATTTCGGCTGTTTGCCTGCTGCCATTATCTCACCAGCAGCGAGTCGTCATACCCATGCAGTTTCAGCTCGGCGTCGATATTGAAGAACAGGTCCCGCACCACCCCGACCACGATCAGCAACCCGGACGATGAGACCAGCAGCAGACCGGCCTGCTGGTTCAGCCCCGCCTGTGCCAGGCCGATGGTCGGGAGCAGCAGGCTCAGGAGGTACGGCAGAACGGCGATCAGGCCCAGAAAGAAAGCGCCCGGAAACGTAATCCGCCGCAAGACGCGGGTGAGATACATCTGCGTCTTCTCGCCGCGCACAACGCCAGGGATCTGCGCCCCGGAACGCTTCAGGTTCTCTCCGTAATTCTGCTGCGCAAACAACACGTCGGTGTAGAAGAACGTGAATGCAACCACCATAACGAAGAACATCAGCCAGTAAAGTCCCGTCTCGCCGCCGAAGTTCAGCGTGATCCAGGAGGAGGTACTGCGCACCCAGGTGGTCTGCGATGTGGCAAAGATGCCGGCCAGTACGGCCGGGAAAGTCAGCAGCGACTGGGCGAAGATCAGCGGGATCATCCCGGCCATGTTGACCATCAGCGGCAGGGTCGCCTTGACCGGCATCGACATCCGGTTGCCGACCCGCCGGCCGGGGTACATCACCGGCACGTGGCGGCGCCCCTGCTGGATATAGACGATGGCGAACACGGTCAGCGCCGTGATGATCAGCATGAAGGCATACAGCAGCCAGCGGTCGTCGGTCTGCCAGATCTGGGTCACGTTGGATGGGATCTGGGTGACGATCCCGGCAAAAATGATCAACGAAAGACCCTGCTGGCGGATGCCGTACTCCGAAATCAGTTCGCCCAACCAGATCGCAAACATCGTCCCGGCCGTCATGCTGATGATGACGGCCACCGAAGGCAGCAGCGAGGAGCCGCTGAACCCGAAATTCGGGATCACCGGTGCTCCCAGGAAGCTGCTGAATAGCTGGATCTGTCCGAAGGACTGCAGCGCTGCCATCGGGATCGCCAGGACGTATGTCCACTTCTCCATCCACTTGCGGCCTTCGCGCTGGTCCTCTTCCATCCGGGCTTTCCAGGCCGGGACGATCGGGATCATCAGCTGCAGGATGATCTGGGCGGTGATGTACGGGTAAACGCCCATCGCCAGGACCGAGAAGGTCTCGATCGTGCCGCCGGAGAGCATGTTGAGGATCGAGAAGAATGCGCTGCCGGCGCCGCCTTCGAACAGGGTTGCGAGGATGCTGCGGTCGGCGCCCGGGACGGGGATATGCGCGGCGGCGCGATAGATGATCAGGATCAGCAGCGTGATCAGCAGCTTGCGGCGGATATCCTGGGCTTTCGCGACGCGGTTGAGATACGTCACGATGGGGGATCGCTTCATGGATGCGTCTCCTTCTCCTCTTCTCTGTCCTTAACTTTCCAGGATCTCGACGCTTCCGCCGGCGGCCTCGATCTTCTCGCGGGCCGTTTTGCTGACGCGGTGGACGGAAACCTTGAGCGCCTTGGTGACATCACCGCGCCCGAGGATGACGACCGGGTTGTCCGGTTTACGCAGCATGCGGGCTTCGGTCAGGGTCTCCGGGCTGACGGTGCTCTTCGCCTTGAAACCCTCGAGCTGGTCCAGGTTGATCTCGTTGTATTCGACCCGGTCCAGCGGGGTGAAGCCGCGTTTGAACGGCAGCCGCCGGTAGAACGGCAGGTTGCCGCCCTGGTGGTACAGCGGCGTGCCGCCGCCGGCCCGGGCGCCCTGCCCTTTCGTCCCGCGGCCGGCCGTCTTGCCCTGGCCGGCGGACGTACCGCGCCCGACGCGCTTGCGATTCTTCTTGGAACCCTCGTTCGGTTTCAGATCATGCAGCTTCATTCTTCACCTTCTTCCACCTCGACCAGGTGGCTGACTTTGGCGATCATCCCGCGGATCACCCCGGTATCGTTCTGCGTTACCGTCTGGTGCATCCGGCGCAATCCGAGCGCCCGAACCGTGTCTTTCTGCCGCTGCGGGTAGCCGGTCGGGCTCTTTCGCATCGTGATTTTAAGAACTTTGTTCTTCGTTTTCTTGGCCATGGCATTACTTCTTTCGATCCCAGAAAGGCGTCAGCTGGTCGACCGGTTTCCCGCGGCGCGCGGCTTCGTTTTCGACGGATTTCAGCTGTTCGAGCGCTTCCATCGTCGCTTTGACGACGTTGAGCATGTTGGCGCTCCCGAGCGATTTCGTCAGGATGTCCCGGATCCCGGCAGATTCGACCACCGCCCGGACCCCGCCGCCGGCGATCACGCCCGTACCCGGGGAGGCCGGTTTCAGCAGCACCTGCGCTCCGCCGACCTTGCCCACAACCTGGTGGGGGATCGTGCTTTTGAACAGGGCCACCCGGCGCATACCCTTGCGGGCGCGTTCGGTCGCCTTGCGCATCGCATCCGGCACGGAGTTCGCTTTTCCCACGCCGACCCCGACCTTGCCGCGCCGGTCGCCTGCGACGACGGTGACCCGAAATGAGAACCGGCGGCCGCCTTTTACGACTTTCGCAACCCGCGAAATCTCGATCACGCGCTCTTCGATTTCCGGTTCCATTTCATATGTTGTATCCGACATACCTTGCTCCTTAGCAGCTACGTGTTCTGCCGAGAGCGGAAAATTTGGGCGTGTGTGCGAGTTCCGCTCGCACACACGCCCAAATTTTCCGCGTTATCGTACGCATTCAGAATTTCAACCCGCCCTTGCGAGCGCCTTCGGCCAGCGCTTTGACGCGGCCCATGTAGCGAAACCCGCCGCGGTCGAAGACGACGGTTGAGATTCCCTTGTCGAGGGCGCGTTTGGCAACGGTTTCGCCGACCATTTCGGCCTGCTCGAGCTTCGATTTGCCCGCAACGGAACCCCGCAGATCCTTGTCCAGGGTCGAGGCGGACACGATCGTGCTGCCGGCTTTGTCGTCGATCACCTGGGCGTAGATCTGAGTCAGGCTGCGGTAGACATTCAGGCGCGGCATCTCGGCCGAGCCGGAGAGTTTCTTCCGAACCCGAATATGTCGTTTCAGACGGGCTTCATTTCTTGATTTCTTCGCCATTTCTGCTTTCCTGTCCTACCTGCCGGATTTTCCGGCCTTGCGGCGCACGATCTCACCCTTGTACCGGATCCCCTTGCCTTTGTACGGCTCCGGTGGGCGGACCTTGCGGATATTGGCCGCCATCTGTCCGACGGCTTGCTTGTCGAACCCGCGCACCCGGATCTCCCGGCCGCGATTTTCGGACTCAAATTCGATCCCATCCGGCGGCTCGATCTCGACCGGATGCGAGTATCCGACGTACAGCACCAGGTTGCTCCCGGACATCTCGGACCGGTACCCGACCCCCTCCACCTCCAGGATTTTTTCGAACCCGGTGCTGACACCGGTCACCATATTCTGGATCAGGGCGCGGGTCATCCCGTGCAGGGAGCGGTGCTCTTTTGCGTCGCTCGGCCGGTCGACGGTCAGGATACCATCGTCCTGTTCGATCGACATGACCGCCGGGAATGTGTGCGCCAATTCGCCTTTCGGGCCCATGACTTTCACGTTCGAGCCCTTGATCTGGACGTCCACCCCAGCGGGGATTTCGATGGGTTGTTTGCCAATCCGAGACATGGTCTTTCCTCCGTGCGGTCTTTACCACACCTTGCAGAGCACTTCTCCGCCCACACCGAGCTGGCGGGCGCGCCCTCCGGTCATCACGCCTTTAGGCGTCGAAAGGATCGCAATACCGATCCCCGACAGCACCCAGGGGATTTCCTGCTTATTGGTGTAGACTCGCCGGCCCGGCCTGCTGACGCGCTCCAACCCGGTGATGACCGGTTTGCGCTCCCGCCGCTGGCCGACGTATTTCAAGCGCAGGCGCAGGACCTTGTGGCTGGCCGGTTCGCCGTCGACGACCTTGAAGCTTTCGATAAATCCTTCAGCCTTCAGGATCTCCGCGATCGACGCCTTCAACTTTGAGTTTGGCATCGCGACCGCTGTGTGCCCGATCATGACGGCGTTCCGGATGCGGGTCAGCATATCTGCAATAGGATCATTGATACTCATTCTTCATTTCCTCCGCGCTGCTACCAGGAAGACTTCACGACACCCGGGATTTTGCCGTCCAGGGCTTGCTCGCGGAAGCAGATCCGGCACAGACCGAACCGCCGGATGTAACCGCGCGGCCGGCCGCAAAGCTTGCACCGGTTCCGGACCCGAACGGCAAATTTCCGGCGGGTTTCTCGGACGATCATACTTTTCTTCGCCATCGTTAACCTTCCTTCCCGAACGGCATACCCAGCATCTCAAGCAGGCGCCTGGCCTGGTCATCTGTCCGAGCAGTCGTCACAATCGTAATTTCCATTCCACGGACCTTGTCGATCTTGTCAAACACGATCTCCGGAAAGATCAGCTGCTCTCGCAGCCCGAGGGTGTAATTTCCGCGCCCGTCAAATGCGTTCGGCGAAATCCCACGGAAATCCCGCGTGCGCGGCAGCGCCACATTGATCAACCGGTCCAGAAAAGCCCACATCTTCTCACCGCGCAGCGTCACCTTGGCGCCGATCGCCCGGCCCTCCCGCAGCTTGAAATTGGCGATGCTTTTGGACGCCTTGGTGATCACCGGCCGTTGACCGGTGATGCTCATGATGTCCTCGCTCGCCGCTTCCAGCGCTTTCGGGTTGTCGAGCGCCTCCCCCAGGCCGATATTGATGACGACTTTGATCACTTTTGGCACTTCGAGCCGGTTTTCCAGCCCAAGATCGTCCATCAGCGCCGGAATGATCTCCGTCTTGTAAGTCTCACTCATTTGAATCGCCATTTCTCACTCCGGTGCGGCTAACCCAGATCGGCGCCGCAGCGCTTGCAGACGCGGGTAGCCTCGCCTTCTTCCCGTTTGATCCCGATCCGCGACGGTGCGTCGCAGCTCGAGCAAACGATCATCACGTTCGAGTAATCCAGCGGACCCTCGAACTCGATGATCCCCGGTTTAAGCGTCCGTCCGCCACTCTGGACCTGCCGCTGGTGTTTCTTGCGCAGGTTGATCCCCTGAACGACGATCTGCGAAGTTTTCGGCAGGACCTTGATCACCTCGCCGCGCGTCCCCTTGTCCGCGCCGCCGATGACCTCGACGTGGTCGCCTTTCTTGATTTTTGCTTTCACAGTTTTCCTCACTATCCAGACCAGGAAAATTTGATCTCCGCAGCGGGGTAAAGCCCCGCTGCGGAGATCAAATTTTCAATTTCAAAGAACCTCAGGGGCGAGGGAAACGATCTTCATATAGCCCTTCTCGCGCAGCTCGCGCGCCACCGGGCCGAAGATCCGGGTCCCTTTCGGGTTGCGGGTGTCCGTGTCGAGGATGACGGCGGCGTTGTCGTCGAAGCGGATGTAAGAGCCGTCTTCGCGGCGCCACTCTTTTGCGGCGCGGACGACGACCGCCTTGACCACCTCACTCTTCTTGACCGCTCCGTGCGGGGTGGCCAGCTTCACCGATGCCACGACCACATCCCCGACCCGCCCATATTTGCGGCGCGACCCGCCCAGCACCCGGATCACGGACAGTTCCCGGGCGCCGGAGTTGTCGGCCACTTTTAATCGACTCTCAATATTGATCATCTCGACCTCACTCCAGGTCCGAGACCGTTTCGTTGCGGCGCAGGATTTCCTCGACCACCCAGCGTTTCTCGCGGGAGATCGGGCGGCTTTCGACGATCCGAACCAGATCACCAGTCCGGCTGCCCAACTCGTCATGCGCCTTGACGCGTTTCCGGGTGTGCACGACCTTCTGGTACAGCGGGTGGCGGTACGTCCGGGAAATCTCCACGACGACCGTTTTCATCATTTTGTCGCTGGTGACAACACCATCGATACGTCTGCGGTTGTTCATCCTTCACCTTCCACTTCACCCTCTTTTTCTTTTAATATCGTCAGCAGACGGGCGACCAGCCGGCGGGTGACCCGCAGCTGGTTGGTATCCGTCAGTTCTCCGGTCGCGGCGCGGAAGCGCAGGTTCATCAGCTCCTCGCGGGTATCGTCCAGGCGGTTTTCGATCTCGTCCACCGACAGGTCGCGTATTTCATCTGCTATCATCGCTTACTCTCCTGTCAGCTCTTCGCGCGTGACGATGCGGGATTTGACCGAAAGCTTGTAGGCCGCCCGAGTCAACGCCTCGCGGGCCATGTCCTCCGGCAAACCACCGATCTCGAACATCACCCGGCCGGGTTTCACCACAGCCGCCCAATACTCGACGTTGCCTTTGCCTTTGCCCATCCGGGTTTCGGCGGCTTTTTGGGTAATCGGCTTGTCCGGGAAGATCCGGATCCAGACTTTCCCGCGCCGGCGAACGGCGCGGACGATCGCACGCCGGGCGGCCTCGATCTGCCGGGCCGAGACCCAACCGGGCTCGAGCGCCTGGAGACCCATTTCACCGAAATGGATATCCGCTCCACGGGATGCCCGGCCTCTCATCCGGCCGCGCATCTGCTTGCGGTATTTGACTCGTTTTGGCATCAACATAGTTCTAATCCTGTCGAAAAAAGGGCGAAATCAGGCGCTGCGGTGGTGCCCACCCCGGCAACTGATTTTCCGGTCTCTTTTCAATTCACTCGCTGACGTAAACGCCTTCGGAAACGTCAACCGCTTCCTCGAGTTCGGGGACGATCTCGCCTTTGTAAATCCAAACCTTCACACCGATCGAGCTGTAAGAGGTGTGTGCCTCCACCTGGGCATAATCGATATCCGCCCGCAGGGTCTGCAGGGGGACGCGGCCCTCACGCAGCCACATCCGGCGGGCCATATCCGCACCACCCAACCGGCCGGCGACCTCGATCTTGATCCCTTCCGCTCCCTGGCGCATGGCCTGCTGGATCGCTCGCTTCAGCGCCCGGCGGTAGCCGATCCGGCGCTCGAGCTGCCCGGCCACGTTCATGCCGACCAGGTAGGCATCCAGGTCCGGATACTTGATCTCCTTAATGTCCAGGTCGATCTTCTTCCCGACCAGGTCCTCGAGATCCTTCCGGAGGACCTTGATGTTCTCGCCTTTGCGGCCGATCAGGATGCCCGGCTTGGCGCTGTGCACCGTGATCTTGACCTTGCCGGGAAAGCGCTCGATCTCGATCTTGGAGACACCGGCGCGCGGCGCGGATTCTCTTACCAGCTTGCGAATAGAAAAGTCCTGGTGCAGCTGATCGACGTAATTCTTGCCTTCTGCAAACCAGCGTCCGTCCCAGGTCTTGTTGACCTTCAGCCGAAAACCGACCGGATGTACTTTGCGACCCATAGAAACTCCTAAATTCGTGCCTGGTGCCTCATGCCTGGTACGTCGTCCGTGCAAAGAACCAGGCAGCCGGCACTTTCTTATCCGGTGCGCTCTCTCAAGACCACCGTGACATGTGAACTGCGGCGCAGCCAGGGCTTGAACCGGCCGCGGGCGCCGAACCGCCGCCATTTTCGGGTCCGGCCCTCATCGGCGTAGATCCGGTAGATGTAGAGGTCGTCGCGGCTGATGCCGAAATTCTCCTCCGCATTGGCCATGGCGGAGGCGACCAGTTTCGAGACCGGCTGCGCCGCCCGGTTGGTGGTGAAGTGCAGCAACTCGATCGCATCCTGGACGGTCTTGCCACGCACCAGGTCAATCACCAGCCGCACCTTCTGGGCAGAAATCGGCACCCCGCGGGCGTGGGCGTAAATATCGTTGTTTTCCATGACCGGCGCTTACCTCTTCTTCCGCTCCATAATATGGCCGCGAAAGGTCCTTGTCGGCGCAAACTCGCCCAACCGGTGACCGACCATATTCTCCGTCACATAGATCGGTATATGCCGGCGGCCATCGTGGACGGCGACCGTGTGCCCGACCATTTGCGGGAAGATGACGCTTGCACGGCTCCAGGTCCTGACGACCTTTTTCTCGCCTTTGTTGTTCATCAACTCGATTTTTTTTAGCAGTTTCGGGTCGATGAACGGCCCTTTTTTCAGTGAACGTCCCATGTTGTTCTCTCCACGGACGGAAGGGTTCGGCGCAAACAGGGGGCGCCAGCAGAGCTGGCGCCCCCTGATGCGCCGAACTCTTTCCGTCCGGTTCTAATACTATCTTCTCTTCTTGCGCCGGCGGCGGACGATGAACTTGTCCGTATCTTTATTCTTGCGGGTCCGGGCGCCCAGGGTTTTCTTACCCCAGGGGCTCTTCGGCCCCGGCATCCCGATCGGAGAGCGGCCTTCTCCACCGCCATGCGGATGGTCGCGGGGGCTCATGGCCGAGCCGCGCACCGTCGGGCGGATCCCTTTGTGGCGCTTGCGGCCCGCTTTACCGAGCTTGATATTGCTGTTATCGATATTCCCGATTTGGCCGACCGTCGCATAGCAGGTCTGGCGGACAAGTCGGACCTCCCCGGAGGGAAGCCGGATCTGGGCGTGATCGCCCTCTTTTGCCATCAGCTGCGCCGACGCCCCGGCTGACCGGACCAACTGGCCGCCGCGCCCTTCCTTGAGCTCGATATTGTGGACCACGGTGCCCGCCGGGATGTTGGCGATCGGCAGGCTGTTGCCCGGGCGAATATCCACGCTGGGTCCCGCTTCGACCGTGTCGCCCACCTTGAGCTGGAGCGGCGCGATGATATAGCGCTTCTCGCCGTCGGCGTAGTTGAGCAGCGCCAGCCGGGCCGTGCGATTCGGATCGTATTCGATCGCTGCGACCCTGGCAGGGATGCCGCGCTTGTCGCGTTTGAAATCGATCGTCCGCATCTTCCTCCGGCTGCCCCCGCCGCGGTGCCGGACGGTGATCCGGCCCGAGTTATTCCGGCCGGCATAATTTTTGACCGAAGTGACCAGGCTGCGCTCGGGCGTCGTCTTCGTGATCTCCTCGAAGGTATGCCCGGTCATCCCGCGGCGCCCCGGAGAAGTGGGTTTGTACTTTTTGACTGCCATTATTTCACACCTTCAAAGAGGTCGATCGTGTCGTCCGGCGCGAGCGTGATGATCGCCTTCTTGTAAGCGATCTTGCGAACCGCCAACCGCCGGTTGCGCAGACGGCGTGTCTGCTTGGCCGGGACGTTGATCACGTTGACTTTCAGGACCTCCACATCGAACAAGGTTTCGACCGCATCCTTGATCATCGCCTTCGTGGCCTTGCGGTCCACTTCGAAAGCGAATTGGTGCAGCCGGCTGTTCTGGTAATTCGACTTTTCGGTGATGATCGGTCTGCGGAGAACGTCGTAGATCGTGGTCATTTCACCGTCTCCCTTCCGAGATAACCCTGGATCACATCCAGGGTCTCCACCGGGAGGACGATCTTGTCGTGCCCCAGCAAATCCCGGACGTTCAAGTAGTTCGCGTTGAGCACCTTGGTCGTGCGGATATTCCCTGCCGACCGCGCCACGTTGGCGAAGGCGCCACCGGATTCCGGCAGCAGGAGCAGGACGGTCACTTCGCCGGCCAGCGCCAGCAGCGCCTCGGCCATCGTCTTGGTCTTCGGCGTCTCGATCGCCATCCCCTCGACCAGGACCATATCGGCCGCCTTGGCCGAAAGCGCCGACCGCAGGGCAGCCCGTCGCATCTTACGCGGCATATCCTTGGCGTAATCGCGCGGCCGCGGGGTGTGGATCTTGCCGCCGCCCACCCACTGTGCCGATCGGATGGAGCCCTGGCGAGCCCGGCCGGTCCCCTTCTGGCGCCAGGGCTTGCGACCGCCGCCGCGCACCTCGCTGCGGGTCTTGGTCTTGTGCGTCCCCAGGCGCGCATTCGCCATCTGGCGCACAAAGGCCTGGTGCATCAAATCGGTGCGCACCGGGGCCTCGAAGATTTCCGCCGGCAGTTCGGTCGTCCCGACCTTTTTTCCAGTCATATCCATCACATCAACGTTCATCGTTCCTGACTCCATTCGGAAGGGTATGCGGCTCCGAAAAGGCTCGGCGCTTGGGGGCGTCCGCCGGCGATGCCGACGGACGCCCCCAAGCGTCAATCCGTTTTACACAGCGCTGCTTATTGCTTCCGTCCCCCCTTGATCGTGACCAGCCCACCTTTCGGACCGGGGATTGCTCCCTGGACGCCGAGCAGGTTCCGCTCCACATCCACCAAAACGACTTTGAGATTCTGAGTCGTGACCCGTTCGTGCCCCATGTGACCGGGCATGCGCTTTCCCTTCCAAACCTTCCCCGGGGTAGTCCCGGCGCCGACGGAGCCGGTCGCCCGCTGCCGGTCGGACTGCCCGTGTGTGATTGGGCCGCCCTTGAAATGGTGGCGCTTCATTGCGCCGGCGAACCCTTTCCCTTTGGAGGTTCCCGTGATATCCACGCGATCTCCAATGATGAACTGTTCGACCGTCAGCCTGTCTCCCGGACTGAGGTCAGGGGTCTTCAAGCGAAATTCGCGCAGGTAGCGGAGCGGGGGCAGCTCGGTGCGCTTGAGGTGACCCAGCTGGCCGCCCGTCAACTTATTGGGGTGAACCTCGCCGAAACCGATCTGGATGGCCGCATAGCCGTCCGTCGCCGGTTTACGCACTTGCGTTACATAACAAGGCCCAGCTTCTATGAGGGTTACCGGGATCACCATCCCTTCCTCATTAAAGACCTGGGTCATGCCAACTTTTTTGCCGATAAGCCCTTTCAACATCTCAGTTTATCTCCGGTTCGTGCCCTTGCATTGCCTGCAGGGGCAGTTTTTTTTGAACCGACCCGGAAATTGGGATTGGCGATTTCGAGGTGTGCGCAGGTGAAACCTGCGCACACCTCCAAATCGCCCACCCCTG
>DATKDL010000236.1:0-4894 GCA_035512695.1 Anaerolineales bacterium
TCGTCGCCATTGAAGGCCTCCCCCAAATCCGGGAAGCGTCCGGCCCCTTTTCCCCCGCGATCAACCCGGCTTTTCTGCCAAACCCCCAAAATTGAACGTCACACTGGTCAGATTTTCTTTGGGGAGCAGGCGTCCAGCAAACAGGAGTGTTCGATGCCAAGCGGAATCCCGTCTTCATCTACATCCACATAAACGTACTTGGAGGTTTCGATTGTATCGTCCACCTGCCCCTCGCGTAAACGAATGTAAAGTGCATCACTATGAGGGTCGTAATCAATTTGCATGGGATCCGCTCATCTCCGGTGATGAATCCGAATGACGGGTGTCTCTCTGCCGCATTCTCTGCTCGGCATGGCGGGTGTAGATGATGTTCTTCCGATCCTGAATTATACCTTTGTGAGGTGTCCCATCACTTCCGGCGCCCGCCCGGGGTTAAAGCTGGTATTGAAGTCTATTTCAGCAGGCGTGGCCTGGTGGCCGGGCGGCTGGCGGACCTCCGGTCCGCTGCCCCGGCAGACTTCCAACGAACCGTCTTCTAAGAATTCAACGCCACAATGACGCTCGTCGCCAGAAGCACGATATTCACCGGGGCCCCCACCACCCCTCCATCACCTCCACCGCCCACGCCGCCCCCTCCTCCGCGTGACACTCCCCACACGCATTCGGCGCCCCATCCACCCCATGCACCACCGTCGACGTCGGGTCCGGCACGCTCGAAAAATCGTGCGTCCGCACGTATTTCTCCACCCCCGTCGCAATGTTCAGGATCCGCCGCCCCGCATGACAGTCATAGCAGCGCGCCCCCTCCGTCCCGGGCTCGTGAAAGGTGTGCTCCGCCACCTGCCCCGCCAGCTCCGTGTGGCACGCCAAACAGTACCCGTCGCTCACCTCCCCCGCCGATAGGATCCCCGGTTGCGTCTCCAGCTTGTTGTTGTGCGCGTCGTGGCAGTCGTAGCAGGCCATCTCCGACCCGAGATAGTGATCCGATTCGATAAACGACCGGAACAGCATCCCGATCCCCTTCGGCGTCCCGTCCAGCCAGA
The DNA here is from genome assembly GCA_035512695.1 of Anaerolineales bacterium. Lineage (GTDB taxonomy): Bacteria > Chloroflexota > Anaerolineae > Anaerolineales > JABWBV01 > DATDOR01. The sequence goes on from DATKDL010000236.1 coordinate 1,044, forward strand.
CCTCCACCGTCGGCACCGTCCGCCCCGGCTGGAGCGGGGCAGCGGTGAAGAACTGCGAGATGTCATTGACCCGCCCCTCCCGGCTGTAGCCCGGCTCGTACATCCGGTAGATGTCCTGCATCCCGATGTAGATGTCCGCCCCGTGACAGCGGGCGCATGTACTCAGATCCTGCCCGCGCGTCAGCCTGGGGGGGTTGGCGACGTAGGCCACCGGCTCGCCCCGCAGACGGCTGTTGACCGCCGCGGCGATCCGGTTGACGTAGTTGTGCGCAAAATAGTTGACGTGCTGGCTCCCCGGTCCGTGGCAGGCCTCGCAAGCGATCCCGTTGTCCGTCCACTCGACATCGGCAACCGTGTGCGCCGCGTCCTGTGCGTTGATGACCAGGTGCGTCGTATGGCAGCGGGCGCAGAACAGGTTCCAGGCCGAGTTGGGCACCTCCATCTGCGCCCACAAATCTTCCACCGTCGGCAGGCTGCCCTCCTGGAAATTCCAGTATGGAAAATATTCGTTCCGCGCCGTCGACCACTGCAGCGGCAGCCGCCGGAGCACCCCGCCGGCCTCCTGCACCAGGTACTCCTGCCGGTATTGGTACCCGACCACGTAGGCGATCTCGAACGGGACGAACGCCCCGCTCCCCGGATCTCGCAGCGCCATGAAGTACGTCCCGCCCTCGATGTACATCCGGGCCACCGGTTCATCGTCCTCGGCCGGCACCCTGGCTTCCGGCGGCGGGGTCCAGCTGCCGACGTCGAAATCCCCCACCACCGTCTCCGCCGACGGCTCCCGCAGCATCTTCGCATGCGGCGAATCCTGCCAGCGGGCATAGGTCAGCGTGTGGCATTCCCCGCATTTCTCGCTCCCCACGTACTCGGCGTCGTAGAGCGACTCGTAGGACTCGAAGCGCGTGAACCCGGCAAGCACGAGAAGCACCACCCCCGCCCCGGCGAAGGGGAGCCAGCGTCTGAGATCGGGTTGCTTATGGGAGGTCTTTTTCCGGGCTGACGATTTCTTGCGGGACATTGCGGAAACTTTATCACATATAATTCCCTCCGCCCGTGACAACCCTCCCCGCATCGCCCCCCACCGGCTACATCCAGCTCGTCCGTGAAAACGCCGATTTCCGCAACCTGTGGCTCGGCCAGATCGTCAGCCTCGCCGGGGACTGGTTCAACCTGATCGCCTCCTCCGCCCTGATCGCCCAGCTGACCGGGTCGGGGGTCGCTGTCGGGCTGCTGGTCGTGGTGCGGATGCTGGCCCAGTTTGTCACCGGCCCGATCGGCGGGATGCTGGCCGACCGCTACAACCGCAAGACGCTCCTGATCGCCACAGACCTGCTGCGTGGCGTTGTCGTTTTCGGCTTCCTGCTGGTCGACGGGGTCGAGGACGTCTGGCTGCTGTACGCCCTGACCGCCGTCCAGCTCGGCCTCTCCGGGGTCTTCAACCCGACCAAGGACGCCATCCTGCCGGACGTCGCCCGCCCGGAGGAGCTCGGGGCCGCAAACGCCCTCAACGCCACGACCTGGTCGACGATGCTGGCCGTCGGGGCCGCACTGGGTGGGCTGGTGGCCGGGGAGTGGGGGTTGCGGCCGGCCTTCATCATCGACGCCCTGTCTTTCTTCTACTCGGCCGTCCTGATTCGCCGGGTGCGCTACAATTTCACGATCGTCCCGCGCGTCCCCATGACCGCCGCCGCCGTCTTCCGGGAGTACTTCGCCGGGTTCGGCTACCTGCGCCGCCACGCGGACATCCTCCTGATCGCTACCCAGAAAGCGGCCCAGGCGCTGGCGGTCTCGGCCGGGTTCCAGATCATCCAGGTCGAATTGGCCAGCAAGGTCTTCGTCTACGGGGACGGCGGGAGCACCGGGCTAGGGTGGATGTACGCCGTGGTCGGGCTCGGGACCGGGGCCGGCCCGCTGCTGGCCCGCGCCCTCACCGGCGACCGCCCACGCGAGCTGCGCCGGGCGATCGGCTGGAGCTACCTGGTCACCGCGGCCGGGCTGCTGGTGGCGGCGCCGCTGGCAAGCTTCGCCATCGTCCTGTTCGGGACCTTTCTGCGCGGCTTCGGCGTCGCCGTGGCCTGGGTCTTTTCGACGACCCTGCTGCTCCAGAAGCTGCCCAACGAGGTGCGCGGGAAGGTGATCGGGGCCGAGTATGCCCTGTTCACCCTGATGAGCGCCCTCGGCGCGCCGGTCGCTGGGTGGGTGCTGGACCACACCGCAAACGGCGTCCCACGTTTGCTGTACGGGATGACCGGCCTCGTCGTCGTCTTCGGCCTTGTCTGGGCCGTCTGGGGGATCCGGAGGAACCATGAGTGATCTGACCGGCCGCGAGCGGGCCGAATACGTCCAGGACATGTTCACCCGCATCGCCGCCCGCTACGACCGGATGAACCGCCTGATGACCTTCGGGCAGGACATGCGCTGGCGCCGGATCGTGATCCGGCGTGCCGCTCTGCCCCCCGGCGGCCGCCTGCTCGACCTGGGCACCGGCACCGGCGACATTGCCCTGGCGGTCCGCAAAGCGCACGCGGAATCCCGGATCGTGGCCGCCGATTTCACCGTCGAGATGATGCGTGTCGGCCGGACCCGCCCCGGCGGCGCCGCCATCCCCTGGACCACCGCCGACGCCCTCAACCTGCCCTTTGCGGACGCGTCGTTCGACGCCGTCGTCTCCGGCTTCCTGATGCGCAACGTCACCGACCTGCCGCGCGCCCTGTTGGAGCAGCGCCGCGTGCTCAAGCCCGGCGGTCGGATCGTGATCCTGGACACCACCCGCCCGCCGCAAAACCTGCTTTCCCCGTTCATCCGCATTCATCTTAAATACGTCATCCCGGCGCTCGGCAAGCTGATCACCGGCGAGGTCGACGCCTACCGCTACCTGCCCGAGACGACGCAGGGGTTCCTGTCGGCGGAGGAGCTGGCGCTGAAGATGCGGGATGCTGGGTTTGATGAAATCGGTTATAAACGGGCAATGCTCGGCACCATCGCCATTCACTGGGGAATAAGGGCAAAATGATGCACGTGCCGGGGCTTCGCTCCGGCACGTGCATCATTTTTCCAATACACAAGACCATGCGCCTCGGAATCATTGGACTACCGCAGTCCGGAAAGACAACGATATTCAACGCCCTCACCCGCGGCGACCAGCCCACCGTCTCCGGCGGCGGGCGCTTCGAGGTCCACACCGCCGTCGTCAACGTGCCCGACCCGCGCGTCGACGCCCTTTCGGCGATGTACAAACCGAAAAAGACGACCTACGCCAGGGTCACCTACGCCGACATCGCCGGGCTGGAAGCCGGCGCCGGCGCGGTCAGCGCGGCCGGCATCTCGGGCCAGCTCCTCAACCAGCTCGCCCAGATGGACGCCTTCCTGCTCGTCATCCGGGCTTTCGAGGACGAAACCGTCCCGCACCCGGCCGGGTCGGTCGACCCGCAGCGCGACCTGGACGCCATGCTGGGCGAGTTCACGGTCAACGACCAGATCGCCGTCGAACGCAAGCTCGAGCGGCTGGCCGAAGAGCAGGTGAAAGGCGGCGGGCGGGATAAGGCCGTCATATCCAAGGAGTTCGAGCTCTTCGAGCGGCTGCAGACCCGCCTCGAAACCGAAGAGACCCTGCGCGGCGTCGTCCTTTCCCCCGAGGAGGAAAAAATCCTCTCCGGCTTCGGCTTCCTGACGATGAAACCGCTCCTCGTGGTCCACAACCACGGCGAGGGAGAAGATCCGTCCCCGCTCGAAACCCCCGATGGCGCCCGCCTGGTCGCCCTGATGGGCAGTCTTGAGATGGACCTGGCCCAGCTCGACCCCGATGAGGCGTCCGAGTTTATGGCCGATTTCGGGATCGAGGAGGCCGG
>DATKDL010000237.1:0-7300 GCA_035512695.1 Anaerolineales bacterium
CATTCGCGCCGACCGCACCGTTCCCGAGCAGAAACTGGCCGGAGACGGCAATCATGACGGCGGTCAGCAGCGATCCGACGAGGTTGCCGAGATAGACGATCCCCCAGTTTCGCAGCAGCTTGGCGGTGGTCACTTTCCGGCTGGCCCAGGCCATGACGATCAGGTTATTCCCGGTGAACAGCTCGGCGCCGGCGACGACGACGAGGATCAGGCCGATGCAAAACACCAGGCCGCCGATCAGCCGGCTGATCCCAAAGCTGAGAAAGCCGCTCGAACCGGCGGTAACGGTCGTGGCAAAGATAGCCCCCAGGGCGATAAAACCGCCGGCCAGGATGGCAAGCATGAACGTCGTCAGAAAATCCAGGTTGGCCTTGATCACGCCGGTCTGCTCGGCTTTCAACGCCATTTGAGCCGGGATCAGGGCATCCTGGGTGGTGGCGGGGATTGTGTTGGGGTCCATCCGTTGCTCCTTATAGGTTCGGAACCGATCCGTTATATCGGTGGGCAAGATCGGGGGCGGAGGCGCCGGGGCGGACCCGGCGCATCCGCCCCCGATCTCGGCAACCTTTCGGACGAAGGATCGATTCTACGACGTGCCTATATCCTATGGATTTCGTCCGCGAAAAACAGGGGCAAATGTCCTTTTTTATGCAGGATATTCAGCCTCACAGCGGTCAACTTCCGGGGTGTGGGCCGGGGTCTGACCCCGGCCCACACCTCGGAAGTTGACCCGTTCGGACCTACGGGTCATCTGTCACAGGGATTCGGTGTAATTTGACCCATGACGAGGCGGCCCCTGCGGAGGATAATGGATCCGACAAGGCACATTCCGCCTTGTCGAGGAGATTCAAGATGAATGACCAACCTGTTCGCAAATGGATGACCCCCGATCCGATCACGATCTCGCCCCGGACCACGCTTCCGGAAGCGCAGCAGATTCTTTTCGAAAACCGGATCCGCCGCCTCCCGGTCGTTGACCGCGGGAAGCTGGTCGGGATTCTGACCCTGGGGGATATTCGCGAAGCCAACCCATCCGATGCCACCACGCTGAGCGTCTACGAACTCAACTACCTGCTCGACCGGCTGCTGGTCAAGGACATCATGACCGCAAAACCCATCACCGCCTCTCCCGATGATCCGGTCGGAGAAGCTGCCCGGCTGATGTACGAGCACAAGATCGGCGGTCTGCCCGTCGTCGAGGGCGGCGCGCTGGTGGGCATCATCACCGAGACGGACCTCTGTCGGCTGCTGATGCTGGAACAGCCGGCCGCGGCGGAGGTATACCGTGCTCCATGAAAAAGTCTCCACCTGGATGACCCCTGAACCCATCACGATTGCTCCGGACCAATCCGTCCTCGACGCCTATCACCGCATGCGGGAGCATGAGATCCGCCGGCTGCCCGTTGTCGAGAACGGCAGGCTGATCGGCATCATCACGATCAGCGACGTGCGCGGCCTGGCGCCGATGGGCGCTCTCTCGATCCTAGAACACAACCGCCTGATCGGGAGCACACCCGTCCGGCGGGCGATGACTCCAAACCCGATCACCATCTCCCCGGACCAGAGCCTGGGGGACGCGGCCCGGTTGCTGATGATCCACAAATTTGGGGGGCTGCCGGTCGTTTCCGGTGAGACGGTGGTCGGCGTGATCAGCGAGGCCGATATCTTCCGGCTGCTGATCGCGGAGGACTGGGGATCGGGTCCGGACACGCCGGTCGACCTCGAATGGGGCGAACCCGTCCGGCTTCGGAACGAGGAACAGATCCGCATCCGGCCAATCCGGCCCGACGATGCGGCCGGACTGCAGGACTCCTTCGTCAGGATGTCGCCGGAGACGATCTATGACCGGTTCCTCGGTTCGAAACAGCATCTCTCGGATGCGGAGGCCCGCCGGCTCAGCCGCCTGGATTATGAGCGCAATATGGCATTGGTCGCCACGGTCGGTCCCGAATTGGACGATCCTGGCTCGATTATCGGCGTCGCCCGCTATCACTTGCTGGATTCCGAGCCCGGCTGCGCCGAGTTTGCCATCGTCGTCGGAGACTCATACCAACGCCTCGGTCTGGGAACCCTGCTGATGAAGCGCCTGATCGAATACGCTTACGCCCACGGAGTCAAAACATTCCTGGGGATCACCTACCCCTACAACGTCCGCCTGGTCCAGTTCGTCTACCGCAGCGGCCTGCCCGTCGAACGCACCCTGCACGAAGGCCTGGTCGAACTGCGGATCGAGCTTGGGCCGGAGCCGTATTCGGAAGTTATAGCGCCTCTTGATCATGAACATCGGAATCCCCAAAGAACGCCGCCCCTCTGAATTCCGGGTCGGGTTGACGCCGGCCGGGGTGGAGCTGCTAACCCGGGAGGGTCACGGCTGTTATATCGAACGCGGTGCGGGGGTGGGCGCAGGGTTTCAGGACGATAGCTACCGGGCTGCCGGCGGGCGGATCGTCTATTCGGGCGAGGAGGTCTACGGCCGGGCGGACCTGGTCCTGAAGGTGGCGCGCCCCACGGACGAAGAGCTGGACTGGCTGGTCCCGATGCAGACGCTGATGGCATACTTGTATCTGCCGTCGGCGCGCCCGGAAAAGCTCCAGGCCCTGCTCGACAAGTCCATCACGGCGATTGCTTATGAGGCCATCCGGCTGCCGGATGGTTCGCTCCCGGCGCTGCGGCCGCTCAGCCAGATCGGCGGGCGGATGGCCGCCCAGATCGCCGCGACGCTTTCCCAGAACGGCCACGGCGGCCGCGGGGTCCTGCTCGGTGGTGTGGCCGGTGTACCGCCGGCCGAAGCGGTCATCCTGGGTGCGGGGGTCGTCGGCGAGAATGCCGCCCGGGCCTTTCTCGGGATGGGCGCCCAGGTGACCCTGCTGGACCGAGACCTGGACCGGCTGCAGCAGCTGGAAGACGCGCTGCCCGGACGCATCGTCACCCTCGTCTCGCACCCATTCAACCTGGAGCGCGTCTGCCGCTACGCCGACGTTCTGGTTGGCGCCGTGCACCAACCGGGCGGCCGCGCCCCGGTCCTGATCACCCGCACCATGATCGCTTCGATGCGCCCGGGTGCGGTCTTCATCGATCTGAGCATCGATGAGGGCGGCTGTGCGGAGACCTCCCGGCCGACCACCCATGCCAGCCCGGTCTACGTCGAAGAGGGCGTCCTGCACTGCTGCATCCCGAACCTGCCGGGCGTGGTGGCCCGCACGGCGACACACGCCTTCCTGAACGCCGCCTGGCCGTACATTCAGCAGGTCGCCGCCCTGGGCCCGGACGCCGCCATCGCCGCCGACCCGGTGCTGCGGACCGGGGTCGCGGCGCACCGCGGAACGGTCCTGTCATGAGCTGGCAGTCGATCTTTGACGGGCGGCGAACCACGGCGGATACGGCCGCCGCCGCGATCCGCTCCGGGATGCGCGTCTTTCTGACCGGCAACTGCTCGGTCCCCCGCGAGGTGCTCTCGGCGCTGATCGCTCGGGCGCCCGAACTTGAAGCCGTCGAGATCGTCCAGGTGCTGACCGTCGGCGGGCCGAACCTGACCGCGCCAGAGCTGGCCGGGCACCTGCGGGTCAATACCCTGTTCATCAGCGACGACGTCCGCCCGGCGGTCAACGACGGGCGGGCGGATTTCACCCCGGCGCATCTCTCCGAGATCCCGCGCCTGTTTACGTCCGGGGCTTTGCCGCTGGATATTGCCCTGATCCAGGTCTCCCCGCCGGACGAGCACGGGTTCTGCTCGTTTGGGGTGGAAGTCGGCGTGACCAAGACGGCGGCGCAGCATGCCCGGCTCGTGATCGCCGAGGTCAATCCCAACATGCCGCGCACTCTGGGCGATTCTTTTATCCACATCAGCAAGATCGCCCATGCGGTCATGGTCGAATACCCGCTCCCGGAGGTCACGATGAGCGCTGCGACCGAGACCAGCATGCAGATCGGCGCGCAGGTGGCCGGTCTGATCGAGGACGGGTCGACCTTGCAGATGGGGATCGGGGCGATCCCGGATGGGGTGCTGCGGCACCTGGGCGGGAAGCGCGACCTCGGGGTCCACACCGAGCTGTTTTCGGACGGCGTGGTCGAGCTGTACGAGGCCGGGGTGATCAACAACGAGAAGAAGACGCTGCATGCGGGAAAGATGCTGGCCGGGTTTCTGCTTGGAACGCGGCGGTTGTACGATTTTGTGAACGACAACCCGGTGGTCGAGCTGCATCCGACCGAGTACGTCAACGACCCGCGCATCATCGCCCAGAACGACCGGATGGTATCGATCAACTCCGCCATCGAAGTGGACCTGACCGGCCAGGTCTGTGCGGACAGCATCGGGACTCGGCTGTATTCCGGGACGGGCGGCCAGCTGGATTTCACCCGCGGGGCGGCGCGCTCGCGCGGCGGTAAGCCGATCATCGCCCTGCCGTCGACGGCCGTCACCCGGGGCGGGGAGCGGTTCAGCCGGATCGTCCCGACCCTGAAACCGGGCGCCGGCGTGGTGACGACCCGCAACGACGTGCATTACGTCGTCACCGAATACGGCGTGGCGCATCTCTATGCAAAATCGATCCGGCAGCGTGCTCGGGCCCTGATCGACATCGCTCACCCGGACCTGCGCGACGAGCTGTCCCGGGAAGCGGAGACGCTGCGATACATCTAGCGGATTTTTCACCCCTCGTCCAGGTGCTGCTGGCGACCGGCTTCACCTGGAGCGTGACGGCGCTGGGTGCCGCGACGGTTTTTTTCGTGCGCCAAGTCAGCCGCCGGGTTCTGAACGCCATGTTGGGTTTTGCGGCGGGGGTGATGATCTTCGTCGTGGTGGAGGAGCTGATCCCGGAATCGCAGCAGAATGGTCACGCCGACCTCGCGACGATCGGGGTCGTGTTGGGATTTACGGTGATGATGGTGCTGGATGTGGCGTTGGGGTAGGGGAATCGAGATGGGCGCGGAGGGACTCGAACCCACGACCTCACGGATGTGAACCGTGCGCTCTAACCAGCTGAGCTACGCGCCCTGAGGACGAGGATTGTATCAGAAAAAAGCAAACCGGCGGCGGGCGTTGCCCGCCGCCGGTCTGCTTTTTTCTGGTAGGTTGGAAGGATCAGCCCAGCTGCTGGCGCCCCTTGCGAAGCAGGTAGAAACCCGCACCGCCGAGCAGGAGCAGGATCCCCAGCAGGATCGCCGGGTGCAATCCGCCGGCAGAGACCGCGGAGATCTGCTCGAGCGTGATCGCAGTGGGGGTGAACTCCCACAGGTAGTCCTCGACTTCGCCGTTGAGGGCGATGCCCCCGAAATCGCCGCTATCCAGGCTGCCGCCGGGCGCATCGCTGCTGGAACCGAAGATCCGGATCCGAACGGCCAGCGTGGTGCCGGTCACGTAGTCGTTTGGCACCGTGAACGTTTCGGTGTGCGTCGCATTGCACAGCGCATTGAACGAATAGAACTCATCGGCTTGGAACGCACCGTCGTTGTCCCAGTCCATCCAGACCCCGATTAAGGCGCTCCCCCCCACGGAGCATATCACATCGAAGTCCACATCAACGCTGGCGCCCGGGGTCCACTGCTGGCCGACAATGCGGGCCACGCCGTCGTCGTCGTTGTCGTTGGTGATGTCGTCACCGGTGGCGGAGGGGTTCGGCTGGCCGTCGCTTTCCGGGTCGGTCAGCGGGCCCAGGTGCGGGCCGCCCACCACGAAGCGGTGGCTGGGGCCGCCGCTGGCGCTCAGGGTGCTGTAGGTGTCCGGCAGGTCGCCCCAGTCTTTCAGGAAGCAGTCCTCGCCTTCGCAATCGGGGAATTCGTCGTTTTCGTCGCCGTTCTTGGAGGGGGAGTGGTGCGACAGGCCGGCGATCACGTACACCGGGTTGTCGCCGCAGCCGGCGGTATCCAGGTCGACGGACCATTCATAAACCATGGGCCATTCGAACTCGAAGAACGAACTGTAAGTGATCGGACCGGTGACCGGGTAGCCTTCCAGGCCGGGGACGGGGCTGGTCGGGTCCGGATCGTACGGTGAAGTCCAATCGCCCATCCCTGAGCCGTGGACGTACATGTCCCATTCACGCGGCGTGACGGCGTCTTCGTAGGTGTTGAGGTTCCAGGCGAAGGAACTCCCCGAAGTGTAGGTGGGCGGCGGGGTGCCGGACCCGGCGCCGATCAGGTGGTTGGAGACCCAGTTGTCGCCGACTTTCGCGGCGTAGCCCTGCTGCCAGCTCCACGACTGCGGCGCGGTGGTGCATTCCAGGGTGAACGAGGCGAATTCCGAGTTCGTGAGCCCGGTGGCGGTGTGCGGTGGGTTCCAGCCGGCGCTCCCCCGGTAGGTTGCGTTCGGGGAGAAGACGTTGTCGTTCACGGTGCGGTCCACGACCATGGCGACGTAGAGAACCGGGTCGTCGTAATAGACGTAGAGTTTACTCCCGTTCTCCGACGTGGCATATTCCCAGTAGGTGGTGTTATCGCCATCCCCGTAGAAGATGCCGTTGGGGATCGGGGGATTGGCTGCTCGGGCACTGCGAGTCGCGGCGGACGAGACCGCCGCGAAGGCGAGCAGGCCGAGGATCGCCGCCGCCAGCAGCAGCGGCAGGAACCTGCGGATTGGCGAAAGGTAGACGAGTTGTTTGGTTTGCATTTATTCCTCTGGAAATCTGGTTTCCTGGTGCCCGGTCCTAAAATAAAAAAGCCGGGTTTCGTTGGGTGGCAAGCCGGCTGTCTCCGGAGAGATCCCTGGCTTTTCGTCCCCGCCTCGCGACGGGTTTGCCTTTATCGAGACGGCGGGACTCGTCCCCGCCGGCGCGCAATGCAGTTTATCCCTTTTTTCGACTCCCGATCTGCGTATCACTCGAAAATCCTATCCCATTCGCCGTTCAGGCGCCGCTCGGACGGTAAATAACCGCGAAACTTGCGAAAACCTGTATTGCCGGACCCGGGCCGGAACTTTATAATTTCCTAACAATCCCGTACCGATCATCAGCTTTAGAGGAGAATGAAGAATGACCATGAAAAATCGGATTTTCGTCCTGTCCATTACGCTTTTGCTGTTCGGCAGCCTGCTCGGCGCCGGTTCATCCATGGCGGCCCCACCAGGGGGCAGATATATCGTCGTCTTCCACGACACGGTCGACGTCAACACCGCCGTCCCGGCGGTCGCCCAGGCGCACGGGCTGCAGGTCGGTTTTGTGTACCAGCACGCCCTCAAGGGCATGTCGGCCATCGTCCCGGAGGGGCGGCTCAATGCCCTGCAAAACGACCCGCGCGTCAACTATGTGGTCCAGGACATGCTCCGCACCATCGACGCCCAGACCGTCCCGACCGGGGTCCAGCGCAT
>DATKDL010000238.1:0-45978 GCA_035512695.1 Anaerolineales bacterium
TGGGTTGACTTCGACGTCGAGGACGGGACGCTGCGGTTGGAGACGCTTGCGGCGGCGCTGGAGAACAAACCGAAGATCGCCGCGTTCGGGTACGCCTCGAATGCGCTGGGGACGGTCAACCCGATAAAACAAATGACCGAATTGGCGAAGGCGGCCGGGGCGCTGGTTTTCGTGGATGCCGTGCAATATGCGCCGCACGGGGTCATCGATGTCCGGGAGCTCGGCTGTGATTTCCTGGCGGCGTCGGCCTACAAGTTCTACGGGCCGCACGTGGGCGTGCTGTACGGACGGTACGAACTGCTTGAGGAGTTGGAGGCGTACAAGGTCCGGCCGTCTTCGCCGCGGCCGCCCGGGAAATGGGAGACGGGCACGCCGAATTTCGAGGGGATCGCCGGGGTGCTCGGGGCCCTGGAGTATTTCGAATGGCTGGCAGAGACGTTTGGGAGTGGCGGAGGGACCCGGCGCGATCGGCTCGTCGAGGCGATGAACCGGATCCAGGCGCACGAGGCGGTCCTGGGCCGGGCGCTGCTGGCGACGCTGGCTGAGGTCCCCGGCGCCCGGGTGTACGGGCTGGCGGATCCGGACCGGCTCGACGAGCGCGTCCCGACGGTGGCGTTCAATTTAGAAGGAAAGCGCCCGGCCGAAGTGGCCCGGCACCTGGGGGAGCGGGGGATCTACGCCTGGGACGGGAACTATTACGCCCTCTCGGTCACCGAGCGGTTGGGGGTGGAGGAGAGCGGTGGGATGGTGCGGGTGGGGCCGGTGCATTACAACACGCTCGAGGAGATTGACCGGTTTGGAGAGGTAATGATGCAAAAATAAGGTCTGCGGGCGGGATAAACCCGCCCGCAGACCTTATTTTTGCCAATGATTATGGCAAAACGACCAGACCAACTCGAACGCGTCCGCCGGATGTGCCTGGCTATGACGGAGGCCGAAGAGCGCCTCTCGCACGGCGAGCCGACCTTTTTCGTCCGCGGCGTGGTCTTCGTCATGTTCACAGACGATCACCACGGGGACGGGCGGACCGCCGTCTGGCTGCCCGTCGAGCCGGGACTGCAGGAGGCCCTGATCGGGAAGGATCCGGCACTAATCTACACCGTACTCCCCGTGAAATTCCACTCCGCGAGCTTCAGCGCCGGCACCCGGTTGGCAAAGCCACCGAAGTCGCTGATCAGCAAACGCTGCTCGGACCCGACCGCCTCGACGTTCGCCAGTGCGTTCGCGTAGGACTGGGTAAACCGCAGGTTCTTGACCGGGTGGGTGATCTCGCCGTTCTCGATCATGAAGACGCCGTCGCGGGTCATCCCGGTCACGACGCAGTCCGGGAAGGTGACGACGCGGGTGTACCAGAAGCGGGTGATGTAGAGGCCGCGCCCGGTCCCGGCGATCAGGTCGACGGTCGAGGCCTCGCCGGGGGCCATGAACAGGTTCAGGGCCAGCGGGCCGGCGAAGAAACGCATGTTGGGCGGGATGGCGTGGCCGGTGCTCTCCACTCCGTCCTTTTTAGCTGAATAGCGGTCGTGGACCGGGCCCATGACGACTCCGTCCTTGACGATATCGACCCGCTGCTTGGGGGTGCCCTCGAAATCGAACGGGGCCGGGTAGCCGGATGGGTCAAGCCCATCGTCCCAGATGCTGACCAGGGGGCTGAAAGCCTGCTTCCCCATCCGGCTGTTCATCCAGGACCGGCCCTCCTGTACGGCCTGGGCGCTCATCCCGTAGAGGTTGAGCGAGCCGAGCAGGTCCGAGACAGCGTAGGGGTCGAGGATGACGGTGTAAGGCCCCGGCTCGATCGCCTGCGGGCCCCGCCCCAGTTCGGCCTTGCGGATGGCCTCCTGGCCGAGGGCGGCGGGGTCCAGGTCCGCGACGCGCCAGCTGGCGCCCTCGGCCCGGCCGGACGAGTCGCCGCTCATCACCGTGGTCTGGAAATCTGCCCGGGTGCGGGCGGTGTAGGCGAACAGCCCTTCGCTGTTGGCGACGGCCAGCTCGGTCATCTCGGTGGTGTAGGCGCCGGAGGCGTTCAGCCCTTTCTCCATCGCCGCCCGACAGACGACGCCGACCGCAACGGCACGCTCGTCCGGAGCGTACTCGGCCGTGACCTCGTCGAACGCCCGGACCGGACCGTACCCGGCCGGCCCCGCCAGCCCGGCGAAGTCCGGGTCCTCCGGGCCGACCCGGGCGTTGGACTTCGCCCGCTCGACCAGTTCGTCCAGCCCGGCCCGGTCCGTGCGGTTGGTGGTGGCAGAGCCCGACCTTTTTCCGTCGAAAACCTGGAGAATGAGTTGGGTGTCCCGTTCGGTGACGTTCTGGTGGATGGCGTTGTTGGCAAAGCGAGTCAGGGCCGAATCGGCGTTGTAAACCAGGACGAGGGCGGAAAAGGGGGTGCAGCGGGAGAGGATCGAATCGGTCAGCACTTTGGTTTCAGCTTTTGTCAGCATTTTTCACCACCTGTCGTTTGAAACGGGATTGTTGAATACACCAGGATCGCCACCAGGCTCAGAAAAGCCAGCAGCGCCAGCAGGCCAAATCCGGCCTGAAATCCGTTCGCAAAAAAGGCCTCTTGGGCAGGCGAGAGGTCCGGGCCGCTTGGCCTCAGCGGGATCCAGAGCAGAAAAACGAGCCCTTGCAGCAGCAGCAGGATAAACGACCAGGTTCCGGAATAACTGCCGGCCACCAACAAGGGCGCGATCATCAAGACGATGGGATAAAAATACGAGCCGTGATGCACCGAAGCCTGGACTTCCGGATAGCCGAACAGCATCAAGCCCCATGTGAGGACACCGATGATGCCCGTCAGAAAAGCTCTTTTGATCTCCGCAACGTCGAACGCGGCCCTTTTTTGTGACGGCCGCACCGTCGCCCATTTTTTCATCATGAACGGCACGATCGATAACCCAAGCAATGGGATTGCAATGGTGTGGAACAGGTGAAAAAAGAACCCGGTCCGTACGACCCCCAGGACGTGATACATACCGCCGGTTTTATAGGCGCCAACAAGCTCCCGCACGTTCGTGAATGGACCCACCCAAAGCATGAATTCGAGATTCAACAGCTTCATTTCCACGATTTGGTCGGGAGAAAGCCTGGCATACGAGGCGCGAATCGTTTCAAATACGGACAGCGTAGTGATCTCGTACTCGCCGCCGAGATGCATCTTTATCAACCGGTCGCCAGGCGGATCGACGTACTGCTGGTAGCCCCACCAGGGCAGATACAAAACCGCGCCAGCAAGACCCGCCGCGATCAGCATTCTCCGGGATGGCAATTTCCGGGTCGCCAGCAAGGCGAGGCCGATCCCGATCAGCGCAAATATCGTCCCGCCATGTCCCAACATGGCAAGCGCAAAAACGGTTCCGATCATTGCGCCGGAGAAATTTGGATCGGTCAGGTCTTGGGGGCGGGCCGCGGTGTGCAGGAGCTGGTAGCCGATCAGCACCAATCCCGCAGGGAGGAGTTTGGGCCAGGTATAAAACGAGTTGAACAGTAAAAAGTAGGACAGGACGACGAATAAAATCGCCTTCGCTTTTTCAACGGGCGCACTTTGAAAAATGTCAATCCAGAGCCAGATCCCCAACAGGACGGAGGTTTGCAATATAACGCCGAGGATTTGATATTGGAGGTCTTTATACGCCCCAAAGAAGGGGCTGTGCAGCAGCGTGATCCCGGCCTGCAGCGGCGGCCTGTCGCTGGTTTTCCAACGCCCTCCCATGAATTCGGACAACGGTTTCTCGTTTACAAATAAATCGGCCACGATCAGCGGCAGCTTGTTGTCGACCGGCATTTCGTGGGAGAACCGGACCCGGGCTGTTTCCAGCGGCTGGTCGAGACCTCCGTATAAAAAACCGAGCCCCAAATAGAAAAAGGTCAGGAAAAAGGCCGCAGCCAGCGGCAGCCAAAACCGCGAACCCTCTTCCCGCCAAAACAATTTTCTGCGGACGACACAGTATAGACCGCTACCGGCAATCACCAGGATACTGAAAGCCCGCCCCAGGATCGGATCCCCGGCATAAGCCCAGAATGCCAGGTAGCCGGTAAAACAGGAGCTCGCCAGAACGACGGCATAAAATTGGGGCTTCGATAACCGGATCCGCTCGGAAATCATGAAAGCGCAGGCAAGACCGGGCAGATAAAACAGTGTGAAATGCACCGCGGTCAGGAGAGTTAAGACCATGGGAGCCGTTTCAGCGCAGCTACTTCAAGACTCCCACCCGCACCCCTCTGAACCGCGCGGGGCTTGCCCCGTGTCCCGTGTGCATCACCTGCCCGGGCTGCCCTTTCCCGCAGTTGGGCGTGCCCCACATCACCCATTCATCCGCATTCCCAATCGCATCGCAGCTGTTCCAGAACTCGGGGGTGATCCCGGTATAGGTCGGGTTCTTGAGCATCCGTCCTTTCTGCCCGTTCTTGATCTCCCAGCCGACCTCCATGCCAAACTGAAAGTTGTAGCGCTTGTCGTCGATCGACCAGGAGACGTTGGTCTCCATCAGGATCCCGTCGTCGGTGTCGGCGATCATGTCGTCCAGGGTCCACTCGCCCGGCTCCAGGCTGACGTTCGTCATCCGGACCAGCGGGATGCGGTTCCAGCCGGAGGCGCGCATGCAGCCGTTCGATTCCCGTCCCAGGAACGATGCTGTCTCACGGGACATCAGGTAGCCGACGAACAGCCCGTCCTTGACGATCGCCGTGGACTGGGCGGGCACGCCTTCGTCGTCCCAGCCAAAGGTCCCCAACCCGAGCGGGCGGACGCTCTCGGCCGTCAGGTTGACGATCGGGGAACCGTACTTGAAGCTGTCGAGCTTCTCGGTGGTCAGGAAGGAGGTCCCGGCGTAGGCCGCTTCGGTCCCGAAGACCCGGTCGAGCTCGATCGGGTGCCCGCAGGATTCGTGCACCTGCAGGGCTACCTGGTCGCCGCTCAGGATGATATCGGTGACGATCTCCTGCGGGCAGCGGTCGGCGGTCAGCAGGGCAGCGGCCTGCTCGGCGATCCAGAATGCGTTGCCCGGCAGGTCCCATTCCACGACCGTCTCCCAGCCGGCGGTGACCTGCTGCCGGCCGCTGGACGTCGGGTACGAGCGGCGCTGGACCTCGCCCTCTCCGACGGCGGTGGCGACGATCCCTCCGCCGGTCTCGACGATGACCTGGTCGGTGAAGGCCCCCTCGGAGTTGGCAAACCACTTGCGCTCATCGATGAAAACGAGGTTGCCCTGCCGGACCCGGACGGCCGGGATGCGGGCCATCTCGGCGTCAGCTTTCAGGAGCACATCCAGCTTCTCTTCGAGGGAAATCGAAAACGGGTCGATCTCGACCGGGGTGCGGTAGGTCCCCTGGGAGGTCACCGGCGGACCGAGGTCGATTTTCTCCCCGGGGACGCGGGCGGAGGCGGCGGCGATCGCCAGGGCCTCGGCCGTGACGCGGTCGATCTCTTCGGGGGAGAGGTCGCGGGAGGAGGCAAATCCCCAGGCCCCGTTCGCCAGGACTCGCACCCCGAAACCGATCGTCTCGTTGAAATCCAGCCCCTGGGCGACGCCGTTCCTGGTGCGGAGGCTTTCGGTGCGGTTCGATACGATCCGGGCGTCGGCGTATTGGGCGCCCTTGCGGGCCGCGAGGTCGATTGCGCGATCGAGGAGGTCTTTCATGGTCGCTCCTTATTATTCGAAAAAAAAGGGGGCTGGGCTGCTCCGCAGCCCAGCCCCCTTTTTTTCGATCTCCTACCAGCCCATTCTACCGAAGCGTTCTTCTTTCCACACATCCGCGTCGTTATGGTACCCCGCCTGCTCCCAGAACCCCGGCCGGTCGGAGGCCGCGAATTCGAGGCCGCGGATCCACTTTGCCCCTTTCCAGAAGTAGGGGTCTTTAAGGTCCTTGCGGTCGGGGATGGCGCCGATGACGCCGCGCAGGGGGTAGCCGTGGTCCGGGGTGAGCGGTTGGCCGTCGAAGTGGGTGGCCAGCAGGAAGTTTTCCTGCAGGACGACTTCGACGGGCACGTTGGTGGTGTACCCGAACTCGGCGTGTTCGATGACGTATTTTGCGGCCGGCTTGATTTTAATGAAGCCTTCGTCGACCAGAGTCCGGACGGAGACGCCCTCCCACTCGGTGTCAAACTTCGACCAGCGGGTGACGCAGTGGATGTCCATCGTGATCTTTGTGCGGGGGAGTTCGTTGAATTCGTCCCACGTCCAGCGCCGTTCCTGTTCGACCTCGCCCCAGACCCGGAAATCCCAGGTAGCGGCGTCGAAGCGGGGGATCGGACCGTAATGCAGAACGGGGAATTTCTGGGTCAGCGACTGTCCCGGAGGCAGCCGGCCGGCTTCGCGGACCTGTTCTTCTTCTTCTCTGCGGCTGAAGAGCTTGTTCAACATGAGTGGCCTCCGGTTCTCGTGCAGCGCTCAGGGAGGCTGCGGCGTCATTATATCGTTATTTGATAGACGGATGTCCGTCCGCTGGAGGTACTGTACCATGGGACCCTTACAGATTCCTGAACCGCTGAATCGCTTTCTCCCCTCTCTATCCCATATGCGCTTATTGAACTTTATCTAGCAGTCTTAGTAGGCCCTGTGGATTTGTGGAGAAGGCGTTCGGAGCCTGCACCTGTGGTGGTGTGCGGCGTTTCGGGCCGTGCATCCGCCGTTTTTCTGCGCTGGACCGATCCTTTTTTATCCGCACCGCGCCTGGGGACAGAAACAGGACAGATTCAGGACCAGAGGGCTATCCCACATCTGCGCTCCAGATATTGGAAACGCCGGGCCCCCGGTACCATATCTGGGGGAGGAAGGCCGGTCTCGCGGTGAAAAAATCCGTGAGTTGTCCCCAGTTCGAGGTCGTTATCCACAGAATAAGCGAAGTTATCCACAGAACGGGGGTTCTGGGCCGAATAACTTGACTTGAAAACCAAATTAGATTAATATCTAATCTGCGGTTAGATAATGATCTAACCGGCCCGGTGCGGACGGTCCCACAGGCCAGGGGCCTCCGGCGGCAGTTTGAGGGCCGGACGAGATCATTCCCACACCAGCAAGGAGAGAGCACCCGATGGAAAACAGCAAGCTGTTAATCCTGGAGTATGTCTCACGGGGGCGGCTGAGCGTTGATGAAGCCGTGGCGCTGATCGAGACCCTGGGGGAGGACCCGGCCCCCGAGGTCTGGGTCGTCCCGCTGCAGGCCGAACCGGTTTTTGACATTTGCCCGAACTGAAGGAGGTTGGAATGGACGCACCCGCTCCCCCGGAGATCGTCCTGGTCGCGCATGGGCAGCTCGATCGGGTCAAGGAGATCCTGGCCGAAAGGCCCGGCCTGCTTAATGTGATGTACGAGCCCTGGGCCGAGACCCCGCTCGGCGCGGCCTCCCACGTCGGCAACCGGGAGATCGCCGAATTCCTGCTCGAACGGGGCGCCCCGCTCACGATCACGACCGCTGCCATGCTGGGGCGGAAAATAGACCTCGATCGGTTCCTGGCGGAAGATCCAGCCCAGGCCAACGCGACCGGCGCCCACGGGATCTCCCTGCTCTTCCACACCGCCTACAGCGGTGACGTCTCGATCGCGGACGCCATCCTCGCTGCCGGCGGCAGCACCGAATCGGCCGGTCACGCGCTCCACGCAGCCGTCGTCAAAGGCCACCAGGAGATGGTCGCCTGGCTCCTGGCCCAGGGCGCCGATCCCAACGTCCAGGACTACCAGGGAAAAACCCCCCTGGCCGTCGCCCAGGAACGCGGGAACGAAACCATCGCCGCAACCCTCCGCGCCGCCTCCGGCAATTAGCCCCAGGCACCAGGCCCCAGGCACCAAGCACGCAAATCTTTTCACACAAGGAGCCCTCATGACCAACCCTCGCACCCTCACCTTTTCCGAGTACATCGCCGCCCCGGTTTCGCAGGTCTACCGGGCATTCGCCACCCAGCAGGGGCTGCAGGAGTGGTTCGCCGACGTTGTGGAGGCCGACGCCCGTGAGGGCGGACGCTTCTACGCCTGGTGGAACGTCGGGTTCTACGCCAACGGTCTCTTCAAGGCGGCCGTCAAGGACGAGAAGGTCAAGTTCACCTGGCAGGCCGTCGGGGAACCGGGCGAGACCACCGTCGTGGTGACGCTCGAGCCGCGCGACGGCGGGACCCAGCTCACCATCACCCATAAAGGCCTGGGCGAAGGGGAGGCCTGGGACGCCGTCGAGACAAATTACAAGCGCGAATGGCCGTCCGGGCTGTCGAACCTCAAATCGGTTTTGGAAACCGGGGTCGACAAGCGGCTCTACGACCGACCGATGCTCGGGTTTTTCATCGGCGGGCTCGTAGATGAGGCCATGCAGAAGCGGCTCAACGTCCCCGTCGATTACGGGCTGCACGTCGCCGGAACGCTGCCCGGGATGGGCGCCAAGCGATCCGGTCTCAAGCAGGATGACGTCATCGCCGAAGTGGCCGGCGCGGAAGTGCGCACCTTCCAGACCCTGGGGCCCGTCCTTTCGAAATACAAGGGCGGTGAAGTGCTCAATACCGTCATCTACCGGAACGGCGAGCGGATCGAACTCGACATCGAGCTCTCCAGGCGCCCGGTCCCGGACTTCCCCCCGCCCCCGGCGGACCTGGCCAAACTCGGCCGCGCGGTTTACAAGGACGTCCTCAAAGAACTCAAGACCGTCCTCAAAGGCGCCACGGACGATGAGACCGGCCGCAACCCCGGAGACGGCGAGTGGAGCGTCCGAGAGGCCATGGCGCACCTGCTGGTCGGCGAGCGCACGTCGCAGGCCGCCTGGGACCGGCTCGCCGAGAACGAAACCTTCCCCGGCTACCCCGGTTCGAGCCGCCTGACCGCCGCCATCGCCCAGGCCTACAGCACGAAACGGCTTCTAAAAGAACTCAAGCGCAGCATCGCCGTCAACATGACGATGATCGAGACGCTGCCGGAGGCCTACTACGAGAATAAAGGTGCGTACTTCGTGATGGCCAACGATTATGAGAATGGGATCCGGACCCATTGGGCACAGCACACCGAGCAAATCAAGACCGCCCTGGAGGCGGCACGGGCGGCGGTTGCGGAGTAAAGGACGAAGCATGTCCTCTTCCGCCACGCTGTCCAGGACGATCCGGGCGCCCCGCGAAGCCGCCTACCGGGCCTTCACCACCTCGATCGGGCTGCAGGACTGGTGCGCAGACGCCGCCGATCTTTCCGCCCGCCTCGGCGGGCACATCTTCCTCTGGTCGGACGAAGGCTACCGACTGCTGGGCGCCTTCTCTCGGTTGGAAGAGAACGAAACGATCGAATGGGAAGAGCTGGCGCCGCGCACCGGCCGGGTCCGGATCCGGATCGAGACGGAGAACGGCGGCAGCAAGATCTCGATGGAACTCGCCGCGGACGGCGACCTGGAGCGCCGGCTGGCATTCTGGGACCCGGCCCTCGACAACCTCAAGGCCGTTCTCGAGACGGGCCTCGACCGCCGGGTCTACGACCGCCCCATGCTGGGGATCCTGATCGGCAGCAAGGTCGATGCCGAAAACCGGGCGAAATACGGCTCCCCGGTGCCGTACGGGGTCGTCCTGAGCGGGACGGTGTCCGGGATGGGCGCCGAGGCCCTCGGACTGGAAGAGAACGATGTCCTGGTTGAAATCGGGGACCTCCCGCTGGACGATTACCAGGCTTTAAAGTCGACGGTGGTCGGCCGCAAACCCGGCGATCATATCCGGGTCGCCTGGTACCGCCGGGGGGAGCGGATGGAGGGCAAGCTGCGGCTTTCGGGCCGCCCTGAGCCGTTCATCCCGGCCACCCCGGCCGAACTGGCTGAGCACGTCCGCGGGATCTACGACCGGCTGGACGGCGAACTGGCGGAAATCCTGGATGACGCCACCGAGGAAGAAGCCGACTTCCGCCCTTCCGAAAAGGATTGGAGCGTAAAGGAGATCCTGGGCCACACGATCGCCACGGAGCGCGGGGTACATGCGTGGATTGCCGGCACCCTGGGCGGAAACGATCTGAAGGACTGGGCCAGCAACGAGAACAGCCTGATCAGGGCCATCGTCGACGTCCACCCAACCATGCCTGCGCTGACGGGCGAACTGGCCCGGGCCGAACGACAGACCGTCGCCATGGTCCGGCATCTCCCGCCCGAGATCACGACGCACAAGGGCGTTTACGCCAACATCGTCACCATGCTGGGCGAGCACGGACTGCCGGTGCACACCCGGATGCATTACGAGACGATCCGTGTGCAGCTGGAGACTGCTAGAGCGCTAAACAGGTAGGGAAAAGGATATCAAGCCGGGGCGAAGCCCCGGCTTGATATCCTTTTTCCCTCTCCTTATTGCGAAAGGACATGTTATGAAGAGAACACTTGGCAAAAGCAACCTCGAAGTCAGCGCCATGGGGCTGGGCTGCTGGGCGATCGGGGGGCCGTGGGAACTGCAAAGCGGCGACGGGGGCTTTCAGGCCGGCTGGGGACACGTCGACGACACCGAATCGATCCGGGCGATCCACGCCGGGTTGGACCTGGGGATCAACTTCCTGGATACGGCCGCCAACTACGGCGCCGGGCACAGCGAAAAGCTCATCGCCCGGGCGCTGGCAGGGAAGCGCGACCAGGTCGTGATCGCGACCAAGTTCGGCTTCCTGGTCGACGAGGCTGAAAAAGTAATTCGGGTCGACGATTCGGTCCTGGTCGAAAATATCCGGAGCGACTGCGAGAACAGCCTCCGGCGGCTCAACACGGATTACATCGATATCTACCAGCTCCACCAGGGCGGGCTGGACATCGAGACCGCCCCGGAAGTGATGCGCATATTGGAAGACCTGGTCGCCGATGGGATGATCCGCTGGTACGGCTGGAGCACCGACAACTCCGACCGGGCCGCCATCTTCGCCGAAGGCCAGCACTGCACCTCGATCCAGTTCGACCTGAACGTCTACCGCGACAACGTCGAGACCCGCCGGATCATCCGCGAGAAGAACCTGGCCGGGATCAACAAGAGCCCGCTCAACCGCGGCATCCTGACCGGCAAGTTCGACGCCGATTCGGATTTCGCGGAGAACGACGTCCGCCACGGTCTCAGCTTCAAGGAAGGCGTCGGCGCCGAGCGGCTGTCGCAGCTGGAGAAGGTCCGCGATATCATGACCGCCGGCGGCCACACCCTGGCCCAGGCCTCCCTGGCCTATATCTGGGCGCTCGACGAGAACATGGTTCCGATCCCCGGCTTCCGCAACGTGGAACAGGTGACGGAAAACGCCAAAGCGATGGAGCTTGGGCCGCTCTCGCAGGAGCAGGTGCGGGCGATCCGGTCGACCCTGGGATACGAAGAGGAGGCTTAGGGAAAATGCAGGTCACGGCGGGGCTTTGCCCCGCCGTGACCTGCATTTTCCCTATAGGAACGGAGCATGACCATGCATTTCAACGACTTCGAAGCACCGGTGGCGCCGGACGACCAACAGATCGAGGATCTGACAGGCTGTCCGATCCACAAGCGGATCGACGCCGTCTGCCCCGAGCCGGGCTGCCCAAGCGGTGAACGCTCCACACAAGCGGACCGCCCCATTTGGCAGCGAGACCCCACCGCCCCAACCCGACCCGCCGGTATCTACCAGACGCAGCCCAAAGACCGCTGCGTCATGTGAGGCTGGAAAAATCAATGGGGGGCGGGGCCAAGCCCCGCCCCCCATTGATTTTTCAAACAGGAGGTTATCATGCTCGATTTCACCCCTGTCAGAAACAAGGAAATCTCGTACGCCGACCTCTGCCGGAACCTGTCCGTCGACGACCTGCGCGACCTGACCGATTCCATGATCGACCGCCAGCTCGACCTGATCGCCGGCTGCACCGACGCCGACGTCGTCTTCGAACCGGCCGACCCGGCGGCGAAGGATGATGCGGCCGCCACCGAAGGGGAGGTCCACATGCCCTGGACGCTCGGCCACGTCATGGTTCACGTGACCGCTTCGTCCGAGGAGGCCGCCTTCCTGGCGGCCGAAATGGCGCGCGGGGTCGATTACGAACCGCGCCGCTCCCGCTCCGAGGTGCACTGGACGACGGTCACAACGATCGACCAATGCCGCGACCGGCTGGAGGAGAGCCGCCGGATGCGCCACGCCAGCCTGGACCTGTGGCCGAGCGAACCGTACCTGGACAACACCTACGTCTCCCCGCACAGCGGGATCGAGATCGACCCGGTCATGCGCTTCGTCTTCGGGCTCAGCCACGACGACGCCCACCTGGCGCAGCTCGAAGACATCATCGAACAGGCGCAGGCGGCGCGTGGCTGAGCGGACCCGGCATTCGCCATGACCACACTAATTTGGGATTTTGCGACGGGCTACGACCTCTTCATCAGCCTCCACGTCCTGCACCAGCCGGACATGTTTGCGCTGCGCGGGTCGTGGGCCAAGGGCGTTCGGACGCGGCTGCCCGCAGGTGCACGCGAGTTCTTCGAGGAGATCAGCCCGCACCTGCTCGCCGCGCTGCCCTGGGTCCACGGACTGGACGGGCCCAGGGACGGAGAGACGGTCCTGGACGCCCTGGCGGAGATCCCGCCTGAGCAGCGGTTCACGGCGCTGATGAAGACGCCGGAAGTCCCGGATGAGACGGTCCGGGTCCTGGATGAGATCGCGGAACGCGAGCGGTGGACGGAAAAGGACCTCAGAAGGATCCGGGAAGCGAGCCACGGCTACAAGTCTTCGGATGACGAACTGAAGAAGATGCTGGCGCTCTGGGCCCGCTCCGCCGATCTTGGGCGACGGACCCTGGACGCCCTGTTCGCCTATTACCAGGCTTTCTTTGCCGAGGAGGAAGCGCGCATCCGCCCGGCGCTGGATGCAGCCGTCGAACGCGGAACGGCGATGGCCGCCGAACTGACTTTCCCCGACCTGCTGGCCGAGCTCTCGGAAGGGATCCGTTTCGAGGAGGCCGAGATCGATTTCCCGGAAATGGTCATGGTCCCGTCGTTCTGGATCACGCCGCGCATCCTGCTGAGCCGCCTCGGACCCGGGCGCGGGCTATTCGTCCACGGCGGGCGCCCGGCCGAGGCCTCGATCGTCCCCGGCGAGGCGGTTCCGGACGCCCTCTACCTGGCCCTCAAAGCCCTGGCCGACCCGACCCGGCTGCGCATCCTGCACTATCTCGAGGAAGAGCCGCAGACCCCGTCCGAACTGGCCAGGACCCTGCGGCTGCGCGCCCCGACCGTCATCCACCACCTCAACAGCCTGCGGCTGGCCGGGCTGGTCTACGTGACCTTCGGCCACGGCGACAAGCGCTACGCCGCCCGCACCAGCAGGGTGGCGGAGATGTACCTCCAGCTGCGGCGGTACCTGGGGGCGGAGGAGCTGGGGGCGCGCGATGAACCCAGCGGGCGGCCGCCGTATACGGCATAGAATAGGATTGGACGCAAAGACGCAGGCGAGTAAATTATTTTTCTTAAATATTATTTAAGCAAAATAATTTACTAATCTGTGTCTTTGTGTCCCGTATCAATCTCCTGGGATTTGAAAAATTGAAGACCCTGCCGGGGTTTTTCCCCGGCAGGGTCTTCAATTTTTCACTCCCTTTCCCCGTAACGGATTTCGTAACGATACTCGGACGCGTCGCGATTAAAATAGGGAAAAGGAGGCTGTAAAATGAAAAAATTCTTGAAGTGGATCGGAATTTTATTGAGCGTACTGATCATCCTCGTGCTCACTGTGGTGGCGTTCGGATACTTCTCCGGCCGGTCGAAACTGACGAAGGCCTACGAATACACACCGGAATCGATCACCGTGCCCACCGGCGCCGAGGCGGAGGCGCGCGGGCAGTACCTGGTCGAGCACTGGATGCTCTGCGCCGACTGCCACGGGCCTGGCCTGGCGGGCGGCGTGTTCATCGAAGACCGGATGCTGGGCACCCTCGACGCGCCCAACCTCACCTCCGGCGAGGGCGGGATCGGCGGGGCCTACACGGACGCCGATTGGATCCGGGCGCTGCGCCACGGTATCCGGCCGAACGGCGAAGTGCTCGTCATCATGCCGGCCAAGGCTTACAACCAGGTGGATGCGGATGAACTCGGCGACATTGTCGCTTATCTCAAATCCCTCCCGCCCGTGGACAACGTGACCCGGCCGCGGGCGCTGGGTCCGATGGCGTTCGTTCTCCTGGGGCTGGGCGTCGTCCCGGAAACGGACCTGCTGCCCGCAACCGTGATCGACCATGAGGCGCCCCCGCTCGAGGCCCCGCCGCGCGCCGTCACCGTCGAGTACGGCGAATACCGGGCGCTGACCTGCCGCGGCTGTCACGCCCCCAACCTGGCCGGGGCCCCGGCGGATCCGCAGTCCGGCCTCCCGGCGACCCCCAACCTGACCCCCGGCGGCGAGCTGCTCACCTGGACCGAGGCGGACTTCATCACGACGCTGCAGACCGGCGTCACCCCCTCCGGGCAGGAGCTGGACCCAGCGATGCCCTGGAAAGGCATCGGCTCAGCCGATGTGGACGAGCTCCAGGCGATCTGGCTGTACCTGACCTCCCTGCCGGCGCTGCCGACGAACGAATAGAAAAATTTGGCGAAAACAGGATGGGGCACCGGGATCTGCCCGGTGCCCCATCCTGTTTTCGCCGCTTTCTCATATCAGACGGGCAGAATTTACCCATGCGCTTTTCCGGTTATCGACTCTCACCTGCCTGGCTGGTGTTCCTGTTCGTCGTAGTGGTTGGGCTCGCGGGCTTTCTGCTCTTCCTGCGCAACGCCGGAACCCCGGTGCCCGCCTCCTGGGGGGTCGGCGCCGGGGATCGATCAGAGCTCGTCCAGGTGATCAACGCTTTTCTGCAGAACCTGGTGGGGCCGCTGATCATGACCGGCCTGGCGGCGCTGATCCTCGTCCGGCATCCCCGGCACCGGATCGGCCGGCTGCTGATGGCGTTGGGCCTCATCACCGCCGCCGCATTTTTCGCTGCGGAGTGGGCGGTCTACGGCGCATACACCGTTGGTGCGCCGCTGCCGGGGGTCGAATTCGCTGCCTGGGTGACCAACTTTCTCTGGATCTGGATCTTCAGCCCCCTGATCTTGATGACGGCCCTGTTCCCGGACGGGCGGTTCGTTTCGAATCGATGGGCCGGGCTGATCCTGGCCTTGCTGCTCCTTTTTGCGCTCCCGGTCACCGCGGCGGCCATGATCGAGACGCCGATGTCGTCCGCCTATCAGATCGCCAACCCGTACGTCTCAAACCCTTCGGAGGGGTTTTATTCGACGCTGTTTGCGCTCGGCACTCCGGCGATGCCTGCCGCGACCCTGGCCGCGTTGGCGTCCGTGGCGGTGCGTTTCCGTTCCAGCAGCGGACGCGAGCGGCAGCAGATGAAATGGCTGTTGGCGGGAGTTGCCGTCATGGTGCTGTTGACCCTGGGCGGGCTGGCGCTTAGTTTCGGGCTGGACAGCCGGTTCGGGGAAGTGCTGGTGAACACAGCCATCCTGGGGCCGGCGCTCGGCATCGGGGTCGCCCTGCTGCGCTACCGGCTGTACGATATCGACGTCCTGCTGCGGCGCACGCTGGTGTATGCGATCCTGACGGCGCTGCTGGCCGCGATCTATTTTTCTGTGATCATTTTGCTGCAGGGGGTCTTCCAGGGGCTGACCGGCAGCCGCGAGTCGCCGCTGATCACCGTCATCACGACGCTGGTCATCGCGGCCCTGTTCAGTCCGCTGCGCACCCGCATCCAGGCCGGGATCGACCGGCGTTTCTACCGCTCCAAGTACGACGCCGAGCGCACGATCGCACAGTTCGCCGCCGCCGCCCGGGACGAGGTGGACATGGACCGGCTTGCGGCTGCGCTGCTGGGGGTGGTGGAGGAAACGGTGCAGCCGGAGCGGGTCGAGATCCGGCTGAGGTAAGGGAAATCGGAATGCCGGCGCGGGCAAAGCCCGGCGCCGGCATTCCGATTTCCCTTGTTTATTCGGGCCCAATCACCGTCCTCGGCGCCAGGATCGTGTTCTTCGCCACCACGACGATCCCATCCCGCACCGCCCAGTCTCCCCCGTCCAGGTCGGTCCCCAGCGGGAAAGCCTTGATCACCACCCCGGGACCCAGGCGGGCGTTCTTGTCGATGATGGCCCCATCGATGCGGCAGCCCTCCCCGATCCCGAGCGGGACCTCGGGCTGCGGGGCGTTGCGCTGGACGGCGTAATAATCGGCGCCCATGATGATCGATTGGTTGATCTTGACCCCGTCGGCGATCACGCTGCGCAACCCGATGACCGAGTCGCGGATGATCGCCTGCCCGATTCGGCAGCCGTCCGCCAGCAGGACGTTCTCCATCGTGGCCCCGTCGATCGTCGAGCCGGGCAGGAAGCGGGCCCGGGTGAAGATCGGACCGCTGGGGTCCTGGAAGACGAACGGCGAATCCGGGGTCGCCAGCCGCAGGTTGGTCTCGTAAAAAGACCGGATGGTCCCGATATCCTCCCAGTAGCCGTCGAAATCAAAACCGACCACCCGGTGCGACCCGATCGCATTTGGGATCACGTCCCCGCCGAAATCGTCATCCGTGCGGCTTTCCAGCAGGTCGCAGAGCACGTCGGTCTTGAACATATAAATCCCCATCGAGCCGAGATACGGCTGGGCCGGGTCGTCCCGGCTGACGAACTCGGCCAGCAGGTTCGGGTCTTTCGGCTTCTCGATGAAATTGGTGATTCGCCCGTCCTCCGCCACCTTGAGCAGCCCGAAACGGTAAGCCTCCCCGGCCGGGACGGGCTGGACGGCGACGGTGACGTCAGCGTCGCGCTCCCAGTGGTACTCGGCCATCTGCTCGTAATCCATCCGGTAGAGGTGGTCGCCCGCCAGGATCAGGACGTGCTCGGCCCGCGTCGAGCGGATCTCGAGCAGCTGCTTCCGGACCGCGTCCGCCGTACCCTGGTACCAGTCCATCGTCGTCGGGGTCTGCTCGGCGGCCCAGATCTGGACCCAACCGCCGTGGAAGGGGTCGAAGTTGTAGGTCCGGGTGATATGGCGGTGAAGCGAGACGGAGTTGTACTGGGTCAGGATGGCGATGCGCGAGATGCCGGAGTTGATACAGTTGCTGATCGGGACGTCGATCAGCCGGTACTTCCCGGCGAACGGGACGGCCGGCTTGGACCGGTCCCGCGTCAGCGGATAGAGCCGCTTCCCGGCGCCGCCGCCGAGGATGATACCGAGGACGTTGATGATAGAGGGCATGTTTTCTCCATTCTCGAAAAAAAGAAGCGCCTTGCGGGGCTCTGCCCCGCAAGGCGCTTCTTTTTTTCGTTAATATGGACCTTCCCGAAAGATCCTCACCCTCCGGTGCGGCTCCTTCCCGTACGAATGCGAGACCAGCTCGGCATCGCGGGCCATCTCGTGCTGGATCCGGCGGATATAGGACGACGCCGGCGGCAGCTCCACCCAGCGCTCCCCGTTCAGGACGGCGTTGATGGCATCGCGGGTGCTGGCGATGACCTGGTCCTCGCTGCCGCCGGTTTCGGAGGCAGCCGGGATGCCGAACAGGTCCATCAGGAAGCGCTCCATCTGCTTGACCGTGTTGGCCCGCAGGACGTAGATCGGCATGCCGCGGTTCTCGGCGTCGACGACGGTCTGCTGGCGTTTGCGGTAGTAGGAGCGCAAGGTGACCAGCACGTCGGCCTCGCCCACCTCCCGCATCACGTTGGCCGGGACGCGCAGCCGCTTGGCGGCTTGCATCAGCCGGTTGCGCGCCACGCCGTACGGGTAGATCCGGACGGGGTTGAACTCGCCCTTGGCGAGCATCGGAGCGGATGGCGCGGCATACACCGCCGGCGGTACGGCCGGGCCGACGGCCGGTGTTCGCTCGCTGGGCAGCCCGTTCCCCTGGCGGAGAAAGCCCTGGGGGTCGCGCGTCGCGTGGCGCGGCGGGGCCGGGGCGCGTTCGATGTGGATCTGCCCGTCGTCATCGCGGGTGCGGACCTCGGGCAGCAGGGCATGTCCGCGCAGCAGCGAATCGACCGCCGCGGCCACGTCCGGGTGCACGGCCAGCCGGTTGCGGGTCTGGATCTCGATCAGGACGTCGAAGGTGGGCGGAGAGCGGCGCTCGAGCACCGTCTTCTGCGTCCCGCGCCGGCGGGCCTCCTCGTCCGAGAGCGTGACCGATTCGATCCCGCCGACCAGGTCAGAAAGAGTCGGGTTGATCAACAGGTTGTCCAGCGTGTTGCCGTGGGCGGTGCCGATCAGCTGGACGCCGCGCTCGGCGATCGTCCGGGCGGCGAGCGCTTCCAGTTCGCGCCCGATCTCGTCGATGACGATCGCCTCGGGGTTGTGGTTCTCGACCGCCTCGATCATGACCTCGTGCTGCAGCGACGGCGAGGCGACCTGCATCCGCCGGGCGCGGCCCACGGCCGGGTGCGGGACGTCGCCGTCCCCGCCGATCTCGTTCGAGGTATCGACGATGACGACCCGGTTTTTCTCCGCCAGGATCCGGGCGGCCTCGCGCAGCATCGTCGTCTTTCCGACCCCGGGTCGGCCGAGCATCAGCAGGCTCTTGCCGCTTTCGATCAGGTCCTCGATGATGTCGATCGTCCCGTACACGGCCCGCCCGACGCGCAGCGTCAGCCCGACGATCGCACCGCGACGGTTGCGGATGGCCGAGATGCGGTGCAGGGTTCGCTCGATCCCGGCGCGGTTGTCCTCGTCGAAGTCGCCCACGCCTTCAACAACCTGCTCGATCTCGGCGTGGGTGACCTCGCCCTGCTCGCGCAGGGTGAATTCCCCATCCGTGTAACGCGCCGTGGGCAGGCGGCCCAGGTCCAGGATGATTTCGAGCAAATTGTCTTCACTGCCTCGCTCGGCGACCGCTTCCCGGATCGAGGGCTGCAGGATAGCGAGCAGGGCGTTCAAATCGTCAGTTATTTTCTGTCGGTTCATGTATCGTTTTGCGTTGCCGCTTCGTTCGGAAAAGCGCCGGAAAACGGGGCTGCACGGGGTTCTGCCCCGTGCAGCCCCGTTTTCCGGACTATTTTTTCCCGAACGAAGTGGTTGTCGTCGTGATCTCCATCCCGGCGTTGTTCAATCTGGCCGGAACCGCATCTCTGAGCGGTACGACCAGGCGTTTGACCATCACGGCCTGGCGCGGGCCGGATTCGAAACCCAGCTCATCCAGGAACGGGGCCAGCCAGGCCTGGTGTGACCGCACGCACAGATAAATCGGGCGGGAGCGTGCATTCGGGATGGCCTCATACAGCGAGGCCAACAGATCCCTGGCGTGGTCCGTGCCTGTGTGGACGAACGGTTGGGCCAAGATCCCGGTCGGTCCGTAGGCGAGGTGGACGTAGGCGACCACCTCGCCGTCCTCGGAATAGGCCACGCCGTTCATGTTCTCCCAGGGCGGCGGCTCGGTCTGCTGGACAAGGGCCGGGACCAGGGAATGGTAGAGATAGTGTACACCTTGCTCGTCCTCCTCGCCCACCTGGCGCCAGAGGGAGGATGCATCCGGCGCATCCGGCTCGACGACTCCGAGCGACCAGAACCGCTGGCGGGTGTAGATCGCAAAGCCGCTCCGCTGGAGCGTCTCATAGACCGGGGATACCTCAGGGACCTCGGCCAGCAGGTTGTGTGCGCCGCGCTCCCCGGCGACCTTCGCCAGGTGATCCAGCAGCCGGGACATCCCGGCGGTTTCGATCGCGCGCTCCGGGGTGATAAAGGTCAGCTTCGCCTTGACCGAACCGGCGCCGTGGCTGAGCTGCCCGACGATCGGTTCGCCGCCGTTTCCATCGTCCCTCGCAACGTAGGTGAAGATCCCGGTCGCCGGGGCGAGCGAGGCCAGAAGCGCACCGGCAGGCACGAGTGCCATCCAACGCGTCAGGGCGAGCGAGGGGTCCAGCCAGATGCCTTCGTTGCGGTTGCGGTGCAGGATCGGGAAGTCGCGCCAGTCGAAGGAGCGGATCATGCGATCATGGACAGGAACAGACGGTGGAACCGGTCATCGCGCGTCAGTTCGGGGTGGAAGGATGTGGCCAGCAGCTTTCGCTGCCGGGCGGCGACGATGCGGCCGTCCTCGAGACTGGCCAGGATCTCGGCGTCCTCGCCGACGGATGCGATCAGCGGTGCCCGGATGAAGATGGCATGGAAGGGTTCGTGTCCGTTTCCCAGTTCCGAGAGCGCCGGCACGGGCAGGTCGACCTCGAAGCTGGCGACCTGGCGACCGAAGGCATTGCGTTCGACGGTGATGTCCATCACCCCAAGAAGCGGCTGTTCCCGCATTGCGTCGCGGGAGAGCAGGATCGCTCCGGCGCAGGTGCCCCAGACCGGTTTCTCGCCGGCGAAGGCCTGCAGCGGCTCGAATAGTCCGAAATCGACCGCGAGCTTTCCGATCGTGGTCGATTCACCGCCGGGGATGATGAGCCCATCGAGCGCTTCGAGCTCGTCGGGCTTGCGGATCTCGACGGCCTCGACCCCGAGCCGCTCCAGGGCGGCGACGTGCTCGGCGAAGGCGCCCTGGAGCGCCAGCACCCCGACTTTCATCCGGCTACCAGCCTCGCTGGGCGAGCAGCTCCGGCTCGGGGATATCGGAGACCTGCCGCCCGACCATCGGCTCGCCCAGGTTTTTGCTGACCTCGGCCAGGATCTCCGGGTCGTTGTAGTGGGTGACGGCCTTGACGATGGCGGCGCCGCGGCGGGCCGGGTCGCCCGATTTGAAGATTCCGGATCCGACGAAGACGCCGTCGACCCCGATCTGCATCATCAGGGCTGCATCGGCAGGCGTGGCGATCCCGCCGGCGGCGAAGTTGACCACGGGCAGACGGCCGAGCCGCCGGGTTTCGACGACCAGGTCGTAAGGCGCCCCGATCTCTTTGGCGTAGGTCATCAGCTCTTCCTCGGGCATGTTCTGGAGACGGCCGATCGCACCGAGCACGGCGCGGGCGTGCCGGACGGCTTCGACCACGTCCCCGGTACCGGCTTCGCCCTTGGTACGGATCATGGCGGCGCCTTCGCCCATCCGGCGCAGGGCCTCGCCGAGGTTGCGGCAGCCGCAGACAAAGGGGATCCGGAAGGCGTGCTTGTTGATATGGTGGGCTTCGTCGGCCGGGGTCAGGACCTCGGATTCGTCGACGTAGTCGACGCCGAGGGCTTCGAGGATCTGGGCTTCGACGAAGTGGCCGATGCGGGCCTTGGCCATGACCGGGATGGAGACAGCGGCCATGATCTCTTCGATCAGCGCGGGGTCGCTCATTCGGGCGACGCCGCCGTCGGCGCGGATATCGGCGGGGACGCGTTCGAGCGCCATGACCGCGACGGCGCCGGCGTCCTCGGCGATGCGGGCATGCTCAGCGGTGACGACGTCCATGATGACGCCGCCTTTGAGCATCTGCGCCAGACCCTTCTTGACGGCAAAGGTGGCGACTTCCTTTTCCATCTTATCCATGGTGTACCTCCTGGGCGGGCGGTTGGACTGCCCGGCCCGTTGGATTGCGCGTGATTTGCGACAGGGGGGAGAAATCCCCCAAACCGGCGCAGCACCAGCAGTTCGATTCTACCATGGGGCGGATTTGTTTCCATTAAACCGGGATAAAGACGGGAAGGGATGTGAAGCCCAGGGATCGGGCGTGCGGCCCGGCAATCGCGTGGAAGACTCGGTCCCCACTCAAATACAATGCAAAGTATCTTGCATATATACATATATACGCAATAATATTTTCATAAACCGAGTCGTTTACAAGGGTTTCACGTGAAACATGCGGTAGGCAGCCCCGAGCCCCGCCGTTTTGGTCAAACCGGCCCATAGAAGGGGCGCCGCTTGTGGGCGCCCGGTATTCGGTGTGCGCGTCGCGCGCCGGCCCCCGACGGGTCCACACCTCCGCGCGGATCCTGACCGGACTGCGGTGTGGGTCAAACCGGACGTGGGTTGGCCGCACCCGGCGCCCACAAGGGACGCGTCTGCAGTGGGCGGTGTGTGGCATCGCCGATCGGTTACACTATTTCTCCGTGGCCGTCTTCGTCCGACTCCTCAATCCCCTCCTCATGATCCTGCTCGGCCTGGGCGCCGGGGTGGCCGTGGCGCGGCTTCTTCGCGATCCCTGGCGGCTGTATGGGATCGGCGCCTGGACGTTCATCCTGTCCCAGGTCCTCCATATCCCATTCAACGCCTGGGTGCTCCAGCCGTTGCTGGAGGACCTCGTCCCGCGCGGTCCGGTCCTGGGGACGGGGCTGCTGATTTATGCGCTTGCGTTAGGGTTGTCGGCCGGCGTCTTCGAGGAACCGGCCCGCTGGCTGGCTTTTCGCATGGCGCTTCGCAGCCGCCGCTGGCACGACGCGCTGGCCCTGGGGGCCGGGCACGGCGGGATCGAGGCCGTGTTGGTGGGAGTCCTGGCGCTTTACACCGTGATCCAGCTCCTGGCGGTCCAGGGCCCGGGGGCCGCCGAGCAATTGAGCCCGGCGCAGCTGGAGGCGCTCGGCGGGGCCGAAAGCCAGATCGCCGCGTTCTGGGCCGCGCCGTGGTATGGCGTCCTGCTTGGGGCGCTCGAAAGGCTGTTTGCGATCTGCTTTCATCTCTCCGCCTCGGTCCTGGTGCTGCAGGCCTTCCGGCGCGGGAACCTGTTGTGGGTCGCCCTGGCCGTGCTGTGGCACGCCGTCTTTAACGCCGCAGCGGTATACACTGCGGCGGCCTGGGGTCCTTATTGGGCCGAGGCGGTTCTGGGAGCAGGCGCGCTGATTGCGTTGGGGATCGTTTACGCGCTGCGCGAGCCGCCGGCGGACGCATCGCCGCCCGCCGCGCCGGCGCAGCCCCTGGCGTTCGATCGGCGCGGCCCATCGGCAGAGGAGATCGAGGGCAGCCGGTATGGCGAGGTTTCACGTGAAACATTGTTCATCAATGGATCGGTCTCCTTCTCGGGTAAATCCTTGATATCCAAAGCGCACCCATGACCGATCGATTCGCCTTCCGTGCCGTGCTGGTGATGTTCTTTTTGCCGAGTCTCGAGTAGAGCCTTCTGATGCCGATCTGGGAAGCTCCGGATGAGCCGGCGCATTACCATTACATCCTCCACATCCTGGAGAACCGGTCGCTCCCGGAGTATGAGGACACACCCGAGGCCGGTCAGCCACCCCTGTATTATCTGATGGCGAGTCTCCCGTTGGGCATCCTGCAGCAAATCGATCGCGAAGCGGTCGAACTGTACCAACCGCCCTCGCTCCGCGATGAGGCCCTGGCGACCGGTTCGCTGCGCCTGTGGGATTGGAATAGGGATACGTACCGCTTCCTGGCCGGACCGCTTTTGCTGCGTTGGTTAAATATTGCCGTCGGATTAGCCGCCGTCGTCTTCATTTATCGCGGCGCACTCATTTTTACATTCGGCAACACCTCCCTGGCCCTGGCCGCGGCGGCCTTGATCGGGCTGACGCCTCAGTTTCTCCACATCGCCGCTTCGGTCAGCAACGATCCGCTCGCCTATTTAACCGGCGCCGTCCTGTTCTGGCTGCTTGGGCTGATCGTGACGCGTGCGTTTTCACCGGGCCGGCTGATCGTGATCGGTCTGCTCGCGATCACCGTGCCGTTCCTGGTGAAATTTACGGCTGTGCCGGCTGGGATCGCGGTTGCGATCGCAGCGCTGGTGAAGCTGAGGTCGCATTTGACCACGCGACCCCGGGTCCTGGCGGTGCTTGCCGGCGGTTTCGGGCTTGCGGCCATCGGGGCCTGGGTGCTGCTTGGGACCAGCCTGGGAGACCGGCTGTATTTCGAGCTGGCTTACAGGCTGGGGACCTTTCGATCAGATCCCTTCGCAGGCCCGGTCTTGTACCAGCTGGGTATTTTTGCCTGGTCGTTTTGGGGGCTGATCGGCTTGGTCCGGGTGGGTTTGCCCTCGGAGCTGATCATCGTGCTGAGCGGCCTGTCGTTGATCGGCCTTTTGCTCGCGTTTCAGCAGAGCTTTCTGGCCAGGGATCGGCGCCTGGTCATCGCCTTTGGGGCAGTCCTGTTAACCGCGGGCCTGGTGATCGCAGTGGGTCTCGGGTACTCGCTCGTTGGAAGCGTCCTGGTCGCGGCAGGGGTCCTGGTTTTGCGTCGGGATGAAACCGGACCGGCCGGCGATCAGGCGCGTATCTGGCCATTCTTATGGCTGTTCGTGTTGATTGGCGTGGCGGCATTTGTGCGCAACTTCCTCACGACGCCGCAATTTCAGGGGCGGTTCGTATTCCCTTCGGCCGGAGCGATCACGACCTTGATCGTAATCGGCTGGGATGCGATGCTGGGCCGGCGTTCAGATGTGATCCTTGTCCTGGTAACCGCGGGGATGATGCTGATGAACCTGTGGATGTGGTTTGCGCAGGTGATCCCCGTGTTCTACCAGCCATTCCTCGATTAATCAGTTAAACTTTGGTCCGTCCTCATGTCTGACCGCAAGATCCCCTATGCATATGTCACCGGGTTGTCGCACAGCGGCTCGACCTTGCTGGCATTTCTACTGAACGCGCACCCGGAACTCGTTTCGATCGGCGAGGCCGCGCGGGTTGGGGAGATTCTCCCGCATCGCTGGTCCACCCGGCAAGACCGCTGTTCGTGCGGGAAAGCCTTCTACTACTGCGAATTCTGGAACCGGGTGCTCGCCGGGTTGGCCGCACGGGGATTTGGACTTCGGGAGGGCGATCCCTTCGATGCGCCCGACTCGCGGCGCGCCTACGGCCTGCGGAAATGGCAGGCCTTTACCGAGGCGGTTCTGGATGTGAGCGGAGCCGGGGTCTTTGTGGATACTTCCAAGGTGCCGGGGTACGTGGCCCCACTGCGTGCGAATCCGTTCCTGGATCTGAAAGTCATCAGCCTGGTCCGGGATGGGCGCGGGGTGGTCGGGTCCTGGCTGAAGCGGCTTCCGGATGCGCGCCCGGAGGTCGTCATCGAGACCTGGATCAGCCAGGAGAACGAACGGTCTGCGGCGCTGAGATCGGTCGATCCAGAGCGGCTCCTGGTGGTGCGATATGAAGATCTGTGCAGGGAACCGGACCGGACGCTTGTGAATATTTTCACACATCTACTGGTCGAACCAGCGGTCGATATAACCGCAGGGTATAAGTCGGGGGTCGAACACCATGTGATCGGCAACCAGATGCGCCTGACGAACGACGAAGCGATCGTGCTGGACGAAAAGTGGCGGCGGGATCTGGACCAGCGGATCCTCGACCGCTTCAACCTCATGGGCGGCGATCTCAACGCCCGCAACGGGTATGCAGGCTGAAAAAATCCCTTACGTGTTCATCATGGGCCTTGCGCACTGCGGCTCGACCCTCCTCACCTTCCTGGTGAACGCCCATCCGGAGATCGCTTCGGTAGGCGAAATCGAGCGCCTGCGCTTGTTCATCCCGGATAGCTGGTCCCGAAAGACCGATGGGTGCTCCTGCGGGCGCTCGTTTTACGCCTGCCCGTTCTGGAACCGGGCATTGGCCGGTTTCGCCGCACGCGGTCATGGTTTTGACAAGATCGATTATTTCAATTACACCCCACCTCAGAAGCAGATCGCAGATGAAAAGTTGAAAGCTTTCGTGGAGGCCGTGCTGGACGTCACGGGTAAACGTGTCTTCCTCGATGCATCCAAACAACCGGCTCTGATCGAACCGCTCTTTGCGAACCCCTACCTGGACGTCCGGGTGATCAACCTTTACAGGGACGCCCGGGCGTCCATCAACGCCTGGCTAAAGGACCTCAACCCGGAGGCATCCCATCTCAGCGCAAGGGCGAACCGGTTGGAAAACGTTCTGTTCCGGACTTTCCACGCCTGGCGCGTGATCCGGTCCTGGCGACAAAAAGAGCGCGAGCGGCAGGCCGTGCTCGCCTCGCTGCCGGTTGAACGGGTCCTCTCGGTGAAATACGAGACACTCGCCGCCGCGCCTCGAGAAACGATGGAGAAGATCTTTGCCTTCCTCGGCGTGGAAGCGGGGCAGGGGACCGTCGAAGGGTTCAAATCATCGGTCGAGCACCATATCATCGGCAACCCGATGAGGATCAGCGGCCAGGAACGGATCGTCGTGGATGAATCCTGGCGCACCGAGATGCAGGCCAACACCCTGCACCTGTTTCGAT
Source organism: Anaerolineales bacterium (assembly GCA_035512695.1). GTDB lineage: Bacteria > Chloroflexota > Anaerolineae > Anaerolineales > JABWBV01 > DATDOR01. Next base: position 25,972 of record DATKDL010000238.1, read on the forward strand.
TGCTCGGCGGCGAACGCCTCAACCGCGAGATGGGGTATGACAATGATTGACGGCGCGGTAGAATACGACGCTATGGATTCCAGCCCGGCAAGCTCGGTTTATGACACGGACCTGCTGAAACCCAACTTCCTCCGGGAAATTGGAGAGGCCTATCGATACCGTTACCTGATCTGGCAGCTGATTTCCAGGAATATCAAAATTCGCTATAAACGATCCTTCCTGGGAATCGCCTGGAGCATGCTCAATCCCCTGGGGACGATGATCGTCATGGTGATCGTCTTCTCCACGCTCTTCGGCAGGGGCGTCAATTACCCGGTCTATTTGCTGACAGGTCTGCTCGCCTGGAGCTTCTTTTCCGAGGCCTCGACGATGATCATCAACAGCATGATCTGGGGGAGCAGCCTGCTCCAGCGGATCTATTTGCCCCGCACGGCTTTCGCCTTGTCTGCGGTCGGCACCGGGCTGGTGAACCTTCTTCTGGCCATCATCCCCTTGTTGATCATCATGCTCTTCACCGGAGCGCCCATCCGGCCGGCGGTGCTTTTCACGCTGATACCCATGCTCCTGCTGCTCATGTTCACCCTGGGCGTGGGGCTGGCCCTGTCGATCGGCGCCATGTACTTTGCCGACATAAGCGAGATGTTTAAAGTCGTGCTGCGCGCCTGGATGTACCTCACACCGATCATATACCCGGAAAGCCTGCTGGCCAGCAATGGCTACGGGTGGGTCCTCCGGTTCAACCCGATGTACTATCTGATCCGGGTGTTTCGCGAACCCTTCGAAACCGGGACCCTGCCCTCCTGGGACGTGTTTCTGCCGGCCCTGCTGATTGCCGTATTTACGCTGGTGCTCGGCTGGTTGGTTTTCACCTGGTACTCCGATGAATTCACCCACCTCGTCTGACCCGGGCGCGCCCCCAGGGTCGATTGCGACGAACGATCACGAAGCCGCCGTCATCATCGATAACCTGAGCGTCCGATACCGGCTGCCGAACATCAACACGAATTCCCTCAAGGAATTTGCCATCAAGGCCGTCACCGGTCAGATCAAATACGATTATTTATGGGCGCTGAAGGACGTCAGTTTGACGATCCGGAAAGGGGAGATCCTGGGCCTGATCGGTCATAACGGCGCCGGAAAAAGCACGCTCTTAAAGGTCGTCGCCCGGGTGCTCAAACCGACCGAGGGCCGCGCGCGGGTACACGGCCATGTCGCACCGCTTCTTGGGATTGGAGCGGCGTTCCACATAGAACTGACCGGCCGCGAGAACGTTTTCCTGAACGGCTCCCTGCTGGGTTTTTCAAGGAAGGACATGGAAGAGAAGTTCGAACGGATCGTCGATTTCGCCGAGTTATGGGATTACATCGACCAACCGCTGCGAATCTATTCCTCCGGGATGCGCGCCCGCCTGGGTTTCGCCGTCGCTACGGATGCACAACCCGACATCCTGATCGTCGACGAAGTTTTGGCCGTTGGGGATGAGGCTTTTCGCTCTAAATGTGAGGACCGCATGCGGGCGTTCCGTGATGCCGGGGCGACGATCATCCTGGTGACGCACAGCATGGAAACGATCCTCGGCATCTGCCACCGAGCAGCCTGGATCCACCAGGGCCGCGTCCGGATGATGGGGGAGACAAAGGAAGTGGTCAACTCGTACATAGAGGAGCGGCGGGAACATCGCAGCAAGCAAAACCCACGGCTGCGGGCTTGAGCGTCGGTAGGAAATCAAAAGAGTTTGAGTCAGGCGTCTGATCCGTACCGGCTCACACGCAAGTCAAACCGATAACGACCACCCGGTGGGAAAGAATAGGGACAAAAATGATGGATGAGTCAGAATCCATGGGAACGAATTTCGAAGACAATCCGGAAGAGAGTTCCGCCTGGGCGTTATCCAGGCCTCGGTCACGACCGGACAGTCTTGTCCGTCCGAATAAGCGGGACCAACGCAGTCTGAGCGATTACGACCAGGTCGCCGGAAAGATCGTGGACCTGATCGGTCCGGAGACCGTCCTGGACGTGGGCTGTTCGTTTGGGCTGTTGGTGGAGCGATTGCGCCGTCGTCGCGTCGAGGCGGTCGGGATCGATCCGGACGATTCCCTCCTGGAACAGGCCGATCCCCAGATTCGCCCCTTTCTGACCCGGTCGGAGTACACAGGGCCGCTGCCGGGGGAGCGCTACTCCCTTGTCGTCAGCATCGAGGCCCTGACGGGTCTCCCGGACGAGACCGCTGCGGCCGCGATCCGCGGCATCTGCCGGAAGACGGACGATGTGATCTTTTCCGCCCAGGCAAAGGAAGAGGAGCGCATGGCGGGTGAGCCGGCCCCCCCAGCGGCATTCTGGGCGGGGCTGTTTGCGGAAAACGGGTTCTTCCGGGACCTGGCGTTTGACGCGACGTTTATTTCACCCTGGGCAGCCAGGTTCCGCTATCGACCTGACTTGAACCTGTTGGATGCCGTTCGAGAATATGAAGGCAGGTTTCAGCAGCTGTGGGCGGAAAACACCGCGCTGCAAGTCCAGGTGAATGATCAAGAAAAGGCTTTTGAGCGGTCCAAAATCGAACAGGAAATCATTGTTAAGACCCTGGCCTCGCGGGTTCAGCAGTGGGAATCGCAATGGTTCGATCTTGAGCAGAGCATGGGCTGGAAACTCCTCCATGGGGTCCGGCTGCTTCGTCACCGCCTTGCGCCGTCCGGCACCCGCCGGGCTTCGCTCCTCCGGATCCTTCGTGACAGCGTTATCCGGCTCCAGAAAGAGGGTCTCAGCGGGTTTTTCCGGAGCTTGCGCGAAGGGTTAACTTCCCGAGAACTGTTCGTCGCACCCGGGGTCAAGACCATCGAACAGATCAACGCGGAAACGTATCCGGATTTCGTCCGATGGACGATGCCCGAGCCGGAGGAGCTTGAGCGACAGCGGACTCAGTCCCGTACCTGGGATCATCGCCCGCTGATCAGCATTGTGACGCCGGTCTATAAACCCCCGCCGGAAGTCCTGAGTGCCATGTTGGAATCAGTGCTGGCGCAAACCTATGAGAACTGGGAGCTTTGCATCGCCGATGCGAGCGTGGTCGAACCGGAGGTGCGGAGGCTGCTGCAGGAATATGCAGAGAAGGATGACCGGATTCGCCTGCAGTTCCTCGACCAAAACCTCGGTATTGCCGGCAACGGCAATGTTGCGATCGGGATGGCTGTAGGGGAATACATTGCCATCCTTGATCACGACGATGTGCTCGCCCCGCACATGCTTTACGAGGTAGTCTTACGGATCCGGGAAAACGACCTGGCCGATGTCATCTATTTCGACGAGGACAAGCTCTCCGAAGACGGCCTCCAACGCCGAGATCCGTTCTTTAAACCGGACTTCTCCCCGGAGATGCTGGTCTCGGCAAACTACCTGACGCACGCCGTTTATCGCCGGACGCTCGTGGAAGCTGTCGGCCGTTATGATCTGGCCTATGAGGGCTGCCAGGATTGGGATTTGGCCTTCAAGATAACGGAAGGCACGCGGCAGATCGAACACATCCCGAAAGTCCTCTACCACTGGCGCCAGATAAGCGGTTCCACGGCAGGGGAGTTCGCAGCGAAATCCTACGTCTTCCACCGGCAGCTTCGCTGCGTGGAGGCGCACCTGAGAAGAAAAGGTCTGATGACGGTGCGCGCGTTATTCCCGATCCCTGGTTTCCTTCGGGCGACGTGGGGCACCTCGGAAGGCATGGTGTCGATCATCATCCCGACCAAAGACAAGGCCGATTACCTGAAGCGGGCGATCGATTCCATTAAGGAGCGCACAACCTACCCCGAATACGAGATCATCATCGTGGACAACGGCAGCAAAAGCCTGAGAACGCGCCGTTATTTCGACCAGCTGCGACGGGACCCTAACATCCGGATCGTCGACTATTATGAAATGTTCAATTATTCCCGAGCCAACAACCTGGGGGTCAGGATCGCGAGCGGCGATTTTTATCTTTTCTTGAACAACGACGTGGAAATCCTGCACGCCGACTGGCTGGAAGAAATGGTGCGTTGGGCGGAGCGGCCTGAAATCGGCGTCGTGGGGGCCAAGCTGCTCTATCCGGACGGCGCGGTCCAGCATGCGGGCGTGGTGATCGGGATGGAAGGCCATGCCAGCCATGTTTTTTGGGGCTATCGCGACCACCAGGGTGGTCCGTTCGGCTCGGCCGACTGGTACCGCAATTTCAGCGCCATCACCGGGGCCTGCATGATGGTTCGCCGGGAGGTCTTCGATGAGGTGGGCGGCTTCGATGAGCGATACGTTCTTGCGTTCAGCGATATCGAGCTGTGCCTGCGGACCATCGAGCACGGTTACCGGATCGTATATACACCGTACGCACGGTTGCGGCATTACGAAGGAAAATCTCGCGGCGACCACATCCCCTCAAACGATATCCTCGCCGGAATCGATGATTTTCAAACGTTGGTAGAGCAGGGGGATCCATACTATAACCCCAACCTTTCCTACGCCGAACGCAAACCAATGATCCGCCCCAGGGACGAGGAGGACCGCGTCTCCCGGTTGCTGCGGGTCACTTCCCTTGCGCGTATCGACGATCGGGGGAGTTAAACCCCGGCTTGATCGCGCCCCGGCGCCCACCCCAGGAGCGCCATCCCAAACTTCAGCCTGGCTTTATTACCGTATAGCCCAGATTCGGGATTGAATTTAAGAGGTTGACTGTTTAGAGTCACCCAAATCAACGCCTGACTGGCCGGTGGGCGTCGAAATTCGACGGGCAGCCATGATCTGCAGGAGGTCAAAGGATTGAGGTTTAGATTGCATCGAATTGCCTGGGGTGTCTTCTTCTCGCTTTGTCTGACGGTTGCTGCGGCAGCCAATTGGAAAGCGCAGCCGGCAGAAGCCGCATCCCCGGCCAGCCTGGTCCTTGGGACGACGCTGATCGGGGAAGGAGACGATTTTGCTACCCGGGTCATCGGTATCCCCTGGTGGAATATGAACGGAGCGCCTTATCCGGATTATTTCATCGCGGTTCAAGATATCAACCGGAACAGTTTCAAAGTGACCGAAAACGGCTTCTGGGAGATGACCTCGACCACCCAGGACCCGGGGATCTGGCTTCACTGGCCCGGAATATCACTGACGCAGCGGGTGCTTCGCATGGGGGACACGCGGCCCATCGACGCAAACAAATACAAGCTGCTTTCTTATTACATGTGCCTGGAAAAGGCGCCGGCACCGGATGACTTCGACTGGGCAGCCAATGTGTTCTGGATGTACGATCAGGCTCCGCACGAGAACCCGAACAATGGGCGGACAAAATTTGTCCTGTTCGTCAACCAGGGTCTCTTCAAGAACGACGGCGACTGTGAACTGATCACCTATGACCTGAGCCAGCCGTCCAGCTGGAGCGTCGGCACCTGGAATAATTCGCCCAACATGCTACAGGGTTTCCGGTTGGATATGATCAACCAACCGGACCAGAAATTCTCCATTGGCTGGGTGCGGTTGACCACCAAAAACACGGCCAATCCCGTCCCGTTTGTCTGGTCGGGCGCACCACCCGGAGAGAACAAATTTTTTGTGAGCCTTTCCGGCTGCGGGCAAGATGGGGTCCTCGTGGGGAAACAGAGCGGTTCAAGCGGGACCTTTTCCTGGGGGGCGCAGGTCCATCCGGGCTTTTCCGACGCACACCCGCTGCCGCTGCCGGAGTCCTTCGAGCCCGGGAGTTATTTCCTTTACATGCAGGACTCTTCCGGGGGGATCGCATGCGCCGCCAACAACCCGCTCAAGATCAGCACGGCGCCGCTCCTGGAGTTTCTGAAGCCCAGTTTCCTGAGTGGACCTGACTTTGCCTCGATCGAAAGGTATGACCCATGGGGCCTGGGGAGCGCCAGCGACATCGACAAGATGAACGATATTGCCTCGGCAAGTTTCGATAACGGCATTCTCAAACTGACCGCTTCCCCCAACGATCCCCAGCTCCAATTGAATCTCAACGGGCTCAGGATCGACACCTCCAAATACTATTACGCGACATTTCGCATGAAAATGAATGCGATCCAGGTAGGCGGACAGGGGTGGGTCCAGCGGTGGGTCTGGTGGTATGACGGCGGACCCAACGTGGATCATATCACCACCAGGGATATGCGGGTGTTTGAAAACTGGCACACCTATACGATCGATCTGCGTACGGCGCCCGCCGAGGCGTGCCCCAACAACTGTTGGACCGGATTACCAAAAGTTTTCCGCTTCGATCCAATCGAAAACTTCGTGCCCACTTCCCTGGAGCTCGATTATTTCATGCTGACCGGCGGCGAACGAATCACCCAGGGCAACATGTTCCCGATCTACTACACCACCACCGCGCAAGGCAACGCGACGGTGCGGTTCTATTACGACGCCGATAAGAACCCGGGAAATGGGCGCACCTTAATCGGCAGCCATTCGCTCGTATCCAACGAGCAACCCCAATTTCTTGAGTTCGGTCCGCACAGCATTTTTCTGCCGGGCGTCTCGCACATAAAAATTTCCGATATCAATCACTATGACGGATCGCGTGTTTTCTATTGGAACACGGGTTCCGTGCCGAAAGCCACCTTTTATATTTCGGCGGATGTGGATGACGGGATTGTTGTGACGACCTGGTACAGCGAGATCCCGGTCACCATCGAATAAGAACCAGTCCGAAATGAGGCGGCGATTGCCGTCCCCTCCGGTTCCGCTGCGACCGGGGCCGTGGGGAGCGTCTGCGCACCGGTGTCTTCCTGCTCACCGGTCCCCGCGGGTGGGGCGGTCGGCGTGGCGGTCGGTTGTGCTTCGAAGAACATCCCGGTCTGCGGTTCGGGCAGCTTGATGATCCCCGCCTGCCAGGCGTAAATGGCGGCATAACCGACCCCGAAGCCGAAGGCGATCATCCACAGGCTGACCGCCAAACGGGAACCGAACAGCAGCCGCCCGGCCGGGTACCAGGCCTGTTCGAGCCCGAGCCGCAGACGGCCCAGCCCATCGCTCAGCCAACGGATGCGGATCATTCCGCTTTCAGGGTCGAGCCGCAGACGCAGCCCTTCCCCGATCAGGTTGAAACCCAGCACGGCGGCGAATACGACGCTCCCGACCGCCACCAACCCCCACGGATCGGTCAGCCGGACCCAGGCGGTTGCCAGCATCTGGCCGAGCTCGGGGCTGCCGCTGGTGCGGCGGGCCACGAAATCGGCGACGTCGATCCAGACGTCTCCTCCGATGTAGTAGCCAAGGAAACCCAGCCCGGCCGTCAGCATCAGCGTGCCGCCGATCTCGAACGCGAGCAGCATCAGCAGCATCGCCCGGATCTGACGGACCACGTGGCGGAACACGATCTGTGCATCGGTCGCGCCGAGCGCCTGGGCTGCTTCTACGTAGACCTCGCTCCGGATCGACCGGGTCTGCTCGCGGACCAGGCGGGCCGTCTCCGCCCAACCGGTGAGCGACAGCCCAATGATGAACGCCGTGACCCCGAGCTCGACCCCGACGATGGCGATCGCCCCAAGCGCCACCAGCAGACCCGGCAGCGCCAGGGCGCTCGAGATGAGCGAGTCGAAAAACCCGCCGGTTCTACCGGTCGACCAGCCCGCAACCAGGCCGATCAGGGTCCCGAGAACGAGCCGCACGGCTGCCACGACGAGGACCATCTGCAGGGTCGGCCGGACGGCGTATAGGAGCCGGCTGTACACATCCCGCCCGAACTCATCGGAACCGAGCGGGAACCCGGTGAGCGCGAAGGCCTCGAAGGGGGGGATATGCCATTGCCCGGTGACCTCGTCCTGCAGGATCAGGTTCTCCTCCAGCGGGTCGCGCGGGGCCAGTGCGGGTCCGGCGATCGCCAGGTATATCACCCCGCCGATCAGCAGCAGTCCGAGCACGAGCGGCCAGTTGATTTTCATTTGAACTATCTCTCTCTCAAGCGAGGATCGATCGAACGGACGGCGAACGAGGCCAGCAGATCGGCAGTCAGGAACAACCCGGCGAAGATCGTCAGGATGATGGCGACGACCTGCGGATCCAGGAACAGCAGCGTTTCCGCCGAATCGGTCCGCAGCGGCGGGACCAGGGTCTGGGCCAGCAGGCGTCCCAGCCCGGTCCAGGCGAACAGCCATTCGACGACGACCAGCTCCCCGACCAGCAGCCGGAAGGAGGCCGTGACCGTCAGGATAACGGGCGCGAGGATATTGCGCATGGCGTATTTGAGCCGGATCGCCCGCCAGGTCTGCCCGAGGCTGCGCCCGGCGCGGACGTACTGCTTGCTCAATTCTCCGGACAGGATCCCGGCGGTGAGCTGGGCGATCTGCATCGTCGGCCGCGCCATCAGCGCGATGACTGGAAAGACCAGGTGCTTATCCCACCCGAAGCCCTGGATCTCGAACGGCAGCTCCGTCCCCGGCCCCGCCCAGAGCACGTACCCGACCGAAGACGCGATCAGCAGGCTCCCGATATAAAAGCTCGGCATCGCCAGTCCGGAGGTGGAGACGAAGGTCAGCCAGCGGGCGACGCCGGCCGGTTCGTTCCGGACCGCGGCCAGACCGAGCAGCACGCCGATCAGGACACTCAGGACCAGGGCGACGGCGATCAGCCCCAGGCTGGCGATCGTCGCCTCCTGGATCGAGCCCAGCACACCGGCCTGGTTGGCCGTCCGCAGTTCGGGGTTTAAGAATGTGGTCAGATACTCCCGGTACGCCGGGATCAGCGGCCCCGTCGGCTGGACGAACGGCAGGAACGGCGTCCGGGCAGCCCGCAAGGGCCGCGCAAAATGCGCGTACGCGTAGCCCAGGAAATTGACCAGCAGCAGGGCGGGTGGGATGAGGAGGAGGCGGCGGGTGAAGTAGCGGAGCATATGATTCAGCCTCACGGCTTCGTCCGGAACTCGATCCGGTAAAGCCCTCCATCCTCAAGCGAGACGACGGCGCCGCCGTCGGGGAGGGCGCTTCCCCCGGTGAATTTGGCTTCCGCGTGGCCGATGATCCGGTTCCAGAGGGCCAGGCCGAATTCCAGTGAGAAGCCGGCGCAGTTGGGGAGGCCGTTCTCCCGCACATCGGCCCGGCTTCTTCCACAGACGATGTGGACGCCGTCGCCGGTGATGTCGATGAAGTGCGTGAAAAAGCCCTCCTCGACGTGGGCGATGTGCAACATGCGGCCGGACGGGCTGAACCAGGCGATCGCCGCCGGATAGACGAACCAGACCTCCCCGTTCTCGAGGACGCCGGCGAGAAACGGCGGCCCAAGTTCGTGCGGCGCGACCACGCGCTCGTCGGCCAGAACGGCGCGCCCGTCGGCATAGGTCCAGCGCACGAGGGCGCTCTCGAAAAGCAGGTACAACTGCCGGTCCGCCCCGATAGAGAGCGCCTCCGGCTCGAAATCCAGCCCCAGGTCGACCGGGGCGCCGTCGATTGTGCTGAAGACCTCGCCCCGGAACAGGACCAGCTGCCCGTTCGGGGTCGCCTGGGGTGCCCGGAAATAGGAATGGGTGGCCACCGGGCTAAGCCAGAGCGGCTCGCCGCCGGCCGTGACGGCCTGGATATGGCCCCTTGAGGCTGTCTGGACGGTGTAATACAGCGTTCCGTCGGGGCCTGCGGCCGGCCCTGCGATCGCCGTTCCGGCCGCATGCTCGAACCGCCAGAGCGGCTCGCCGCCAGTGGTGAAGGCGTTCAGCCCCAACCGGTCCAGGACGAAGAGGCGCTCATCGAGGACAAGCGGCGTCCCGGCGGTTTTGGCCGGGAGCTGCGTCTCCCAGAGCACCTGCCCGGTTTCGGTCAGGGCTATCAGGTTTCCGGACAGGCCGGCGACGAAGATGATGCCTTCCTCCGACACGGCCGGCGCCCCCGGAAAACCGGATGGGTCGGTCAGGAGAGTGGTCGTGACGACGGTGTAGGGCGGCGGGAGGACGGGCTGTTCCGCCGGGTCTCCCGCTGCCGGTGCTGTGGATGGTGGGGGTTCGGTCGTCGCGGTTGGGGCAGTCGTCGGCGACGGCTGTCCGCAGGAGACGGTCAGGAGGAAAACGGCAGCCAGTAACGGGACGTATACGCCCATTCGCCTTTTCGCCCATTCGCTCAATCTCACGGCCTCACCTCCTCAAACTCGATCCGGTACAGGTTGCCTTCCTCATTTGCCGCAAAGACCACGTTTCCGACGAAAGCCAACCCCATGAAATCAACCAGGTCCTCGTCCAGGACGACGTTCCAGGGTTCCAGATCGTACCGGATGTCCAACGCCAGGCAGTTGGAAATGGCATTCTGGCGGAAATCGGCCCGGTCCCGGCCGCAGGCGAAGAGGATCCCATCGGGGGCGGGGCTTGCATAGATCTCGAACCAGGCTGCGACCGAACCTGAGAGACGGATCAATTCCCCGGCAGGCGTAAACCAGGCGACAAAGCTGCGGCTCACCAGCCAGACCGTCCCATCCGGGAGCGTGCCGCCGGACACCGGATTGCCAAAAGGCGAGATTACCCGCTCCTCGGCCAGCACGGCCCGGTTCCCGACCAGGTTCCAGCGTACGAAGGTCCCATCGAACAGCAAATAGACCTGCCCGTCCGCCCCGGCGATCAGCTCGTCCGGCTGGAATTCGAGCCCGAGGTCGACCGGCGAGCCGTCGATGGTGCTGAAGGCCTCGTGCTTGAACAGGACCAGCTGGCCGTTCGGCGAGACCACGGGGGGCCGGTAGAACGAGAAGGTGCTGACCCGGGTCGCCCACAGCGCCACTCCGACGGCCGAAACGGCCTGGATCGTCCCGTTGGACCCGGTCTGCAGGGTGTAGTAGAGCGTGCCGTCCGGCCCGGCGACAGGCCCGGCGATCGCCGTGGCGGCGCCGTGCTCGAAGCGCCAGACCGGTTCGCCGGAGCGCGTGAAGGCGCTCAGGCCTTCCCGGTCCAGCACGTAAAGGACCTCCCCGACGATGAGCGGCGTCCCGGCGGCTTTGGCGGGCAGCGCCGCCTCCCATAGCGGGTCTCCATTCGAAGCCACCGCGTGCAGCAGCCCGTCGAAACCCGCGATGTAGACCGCCCCGTCCGCCGAGACAGCCGGCCCGCCTATAAAACCGGACGAATCGCTCAGGATCAGGGCGGTGATCACGGTATAGGGCGGCGGGAGCACGTGTTCGTGCTCGTCCTCGTCCTCGTGCGCTTCCGCGGTCTCAGTCGGGTCGCCTTCGACCGGTTCGGTCGTCTCGGCGGTTTCCGGGGTCGGGGAGGGCGCCGGGGTCTGCGTTGCGGGGGCGCTCACGGCGCCAATGGCGTGCAGGAAGCCGTCCGTGCTGGCGACGTACAGCCGTTCGGGCGCCAGCGCGCCGCCGGCGAGTTCGAACCCGTCGATCCCGGCCGTCCAGAGCGGTTCCTCCGACCCGAACGGGAAAGCCTGGCAGTCCATCGGTCCGTAACCCTGTTCGAGATTGCCGCAGGAATAAAGGGTGTGCCGGACGTCGACACCGAGCGGTGCGCTGTTGCGCGTCCCGTAATGGACCTGGCTTAAAATGCCCCCAGCGCCGTCCAGCCAGACGAGGCGGGTGTCCTCGCCGAAGCCGCGGCTGCGGGAAAAGGATGAATAGAACAGCCAGAATAAATCCGGACCGGCAGCCCCGGCGGTCTGCGGCCGGCCGGTGGTGAAACCTTCAAACTCCCACTCGATCGGCGGGCCGAACGTCACGTCTGCCCCGGTCCTTTCGATCGTATGGATGAAATTGTCGAGCCGGAAGAACAGCTCGCCCCCAGGGTCCACCAGGTACTGGTGGACTTCGTGCGGGGCCAGCCAGTCGAGCCGCGTCCCGGTCCGGGCGTCGATGACGCCCTGGTCGAGAAAGATCGTATCCCCGGTCACCTGCGCCGGGTCCTGGCCCGCCCCGAGGATCTCGACGCTGACTTCCCATAGCACGGTGCCTTCCGGCGAGACGGCCTGCAGGAAACCCCCGGTCGGGTAGTAGATCGTCCCGTCCCTGGCGACGACCGGGCCGGCGGTGGCGGGCCTGGCCAGGTCTGCGTTGGCGCGCCATTCGAGCTGCCCAAGCGGCGAGTAGGCCGAGAGCCCGCCCTCCGCATCGGCGATGTAGATCCGGCCGTCCGGGCCGATCGCTGGGCCGGAGACCGGGGCCGCCGGGGTCCGGGTCTGCCAGATGACGCTCCCGTCGCGGTCGATGGCGTACACAAAACCGGACAGCCCGGCGGCGATGATGGCCCCATCCTGCGTCACGGCCGGCCCGCCGGCGAAACCGGCCGGGTCGGTGAAGGTCCAGGCGATCTCGCCGGTCTGCGGTCCCAGCGCGGGCAGATAGCGCGTTCCGGCCGCATCGCCACGGGCGGACGGCCAGATCGGCCGGTCAAAGACGACGGCCGGCGGCGGGTTGGCGGCGGCGATCCGCCGGTCGATCTCCATCCAGGCCATCCCGGTCAGGAGGACGACGGCGGAGATCCCCAGAATGGCCCGTACGAGCGGCCGTCTGACCAGGTTTCCCACCCGCCAGAAGACCCGGTCGTCCAGCCAGAGCAGGAACCGGTCGCGGGTCTCGGACAGGAAAGTGCGCCGGCGGGGGGCGGTCAGGCTGGCCTGCCGCCGCAGCCCTTCCCCTAGCAGGTTGAACCCCAGGACGATGGTGAAGATGACGGCCCCGATGGTCAGCAGCGGCCAGGGCCGGGTGACGATCGTGTCGGCGGTGGCCAGCATCTGGCCGAGTTCCGGGACCCCGCTGGTCGCCACCGCGACCGAATCGGTGACCTGGACCCAGACGTCCCCGCCGATGTAGTAGCCCAGAAAGCCGAGCGCCGCCGTCAACATCAGGGTGCTGCTGATCTCGAGGGCGAACAGCATCCAGATCATCGACATCACGCCCCGGAGCACGTGTCGGAACAGGATCTGCGTTTCCCCGGCCCCCAGGCTGTGGGCGGCCTCGATATAGACCTGCGAGCGGATCGTTGCGGTGCGCTCGCGGATGATCCGGCCGGCTTCGACCCAGCCGGTCAGCGACAGACCGACGACGAAGGCCCACACGCCGTATTCCACGCCCACAGCGGCGATCCCGCCCAGCGCGACCATGATGACCGGGATTGCCAGCGCAGCCCGGATCAGCAGATCGCAGAACCGGCCGTAGACCGACCGCGACCAGCCGGCCGTCAGCCCGATGACGGCGCCGAGCGCCAGCCGAACGGCGGCGACGATCAGGACCATCGAGAGCGTCGGTCCGACGCCCCACAGCACCCGGCTGAGCATGTCCCGGCCGTCGTTGTCCGAGCCGAGCGGGAAACCGGGCGTGCCGGGGGCGTAGGGCAGCCGCAGCCATTCCCCGTCGACCTGCAGGGTCAGGGTGCGTTCGAGCGGGTCTTTCGGGGCGAGCTCCGGGCCGCGGGCGGCCAGCCAGGCACCTGCGAGCACGATTGCTGCGCCGATCACGAGCGGCCAGTTGACCAGCGGGGGACGGGACGGGGGGCGGGACGGCCGTCGGGGCCGGAGCGAGGCGGTGGTGGTCATGCGCCGGGCTCCCTCAGCCGCGGATCGGAAAGCCTGGCCAGCAGCGAAGCGACCGCATCGACCAGCATGAACAGCGCCGCAAAGACGACGAGGACGGCGGCCATGACCGCCGGCGCGAGGAACAGGCTGGTCTCCGTGCTCCCACCGCCCTGGTTGAAAGCCGTCCCCGATGGGATCAAAGTCTCGGCCAGCAGCCGGCCGATCCCGGGCCAGTCGAACAGCCATTCGACCACGATCAGTTCCCCAACCAGCATCCGCAGCGAGCCGGCCACGGTCAGGATGACCGGGGCGTAGATGTTGCGGAAGGCGTCCTTGAGCCGGATCTGGCGCCAGGAGTGCCCCAAAGCGCGCGCCGCGACAACGTACTGCTGGTTGAACTCCTCCACCAGCATCCCGGCGGTCAGCTGGGCCATCTGGACGGTCGGGCGGATCGACAGGACGAGGACGGGCATGACCACGTGCAGGTCCCAGCCGAACCCGAGCAGGGGGATCGGGAGGGACGTCCCGGGCGGCGTCAGCTTGGCGTAGAGAAACCAGGCCGAGAAGAACAGGGCGCCGACGAAAAAGGTCGGCATCGCCAGCCCGGTGGTGGAGACGGCGGTGAGCCAGCGCCGGATGGCGGGCGGCTGCGTCCGGGCGGCCAGGACGCCGATCGCGACCCCCAGCGTTGTGCTGATGGCGAGCGCCAGCGCGAGCAGCCCCAGGCTGGCGAGGGCGGTCTGGGCGATCGCCGCGGCGATGGAGGCAGGCAGGGTGAAATGGGCTTCCGGCATGATCCCCAGGCCGGTTTCCCCGACCTCGCGCAGGTAGGCCAGGTAAGTTGAGAGCAGCGGCTCCGGATCCCCGTCGCCGGCCAGGAACGGGTTGGTGGCCGCCCGCAGCGGCCGCACCAGGTGCGCGTAGGCGAAGCCCAGGAAGTGCACCAGGAGCAGGGCGGGGGGGAGGATGAGGAGGCGACGGGTGATGGATCTCACGGGATTTCAACCTCGAACATGTACACATCCACCCCACCGGCGACGACGTACAGCCGGCCGTCCTGGTAGAGGACTGTCGGGGGAAAGCGGGAAACGCCCCCATCGATGCCCTCGATCGTCAGGCTCCAAACCGGTTCCGGGCTGGAGGGGACCTCTTTAATGCAGGTCAGCGTCTGGGCTTCCGGGTCCTGCTCGCAGTGGGTGAATTCGGGCCCGATCTCCCCGGTGCTGAACCCGATGACGGACCAGGGGCGTTCAAACGACCGGATGTCCCCCGTATCCGGATCGACCCAGAGGTACCGGGGTGCGTTCGGGTCGAAGATCTGGACCTCGATGATGCCGTTGGCGTAGACTCGGATTATGGGCTGGATGAACTGGTTCGAGCCTTCCATAATGACCGTGTAGGACCGGACCTGCTCGTATCCCTCCGGCCCGATCTCCCAGCGGATGATGTGGCTGCCGGTGCGGATGTAATTGCCCCCGTCGGCGCCTTCGATGAAGTCCTCGACTTCAAACGGAAACTCGATCGGCACGAGGACGCCAGTTGCGGCGTCGATGAAGTCGTCGGCGACGCGGATATAGGCGCCGCCGGAAACGAACTGCGGCGAGTTGAAGTACCGGAAGGTGTCCAGCGCGGTCTGCCAGCGGTGCTCGCCGTCCGGCGTGACGGATTCGAGAAACCCGGAGATCCCCGATGTGCTCACGTAATACAGGTTCCCGTCCGGACCGAGGCGCGGATCGGAGGCCGCCCGCAAACCGCCGCCCGGATGGAACGTCCAGGCCGGACCGTCCGCATTGAACGCGTAGAGGGTGCCCTCGCTTCCGGCGATGTATAGTCTTCCTGTATCCGTCACGGCCGGTCCGGCGAAGTCGTCGCGCAGGCCCTCTTCCAGGGTGAACTGCCAGAGCAGGCCGTCCTGCGGGGTGTAGGCGTAGAGAGTGAGGCTCGAATCCCACAGGAATTCCACGTCGCCGCTCGAATAGTGGTGCAGGCTGACTGATCCGCCGAAGGGATCCCCTGAGAACAGCGCGCTGCTGACCGGGAACTCCCAGAGCTGGCCGGCCCCGGGCTGCATCGCGTAGACCCGGTCCGCCACGACGGCGATCACGATTTCATTTTCGTAGAAATAGACCGGCAGTTCGAAAAACTCATCCGGCCTCTGGAACTCGGACAGCTGAAGGCTGCCGGACAGGCTGCCGTCCGGCGCCAGGAAATAGACGCTCCCGTCTTCCAGCAGCAGCGGCAGGGTGCCGTCGGGGAGCAGGACCGGGTAATTGACCAGCGGCGCCGGCGCCCGCCAGTACCAGCCGCCGGGGATCTCGGCTGCGTCGGTCGGCTCGCTCACGGCCTGGACGGTCACTTCCTCTCTGCCCAGGACGACCAGGTCGCCGCCTTCCGTGGCGATAAAGACCTCGGCGCCCCGGCGGAAGCTGCCCACAAAGAATTGTGCGGCGGCGGCGAAGGGTTTTTGCCAGAGCGGCTTTTCCTCTCCAGGTGCGAAAGCAAGGCAAAATGTGCTCCGCTGTTCGAGCTGCTCTGCCGAGACTTCGCGCGGGCTGGGGCCGCAGGCATAAAGGACGCCCAGATCGTCCTCGGCAACGACAATCGAGAGCGAGACGCTGCCGGTAACCGTCTGGTGCGCCAGGCTGCCGTCCGGGTTGTACCAGGCAATGCCGTCGGTGGTCTGCCCGATGTAGGCGATCCAGGAAATTCCATTCAGGCCAATGGAGGCCTGCCTGATTGAAGCGCCGGGGTCCGGGATCACGAAACTGGGCCCGTCTTCGGGAAGTGTGACGGAACCATCGACGATGGACCAGGCAGCGATGGTCTGTCCGCGCTGGAAGAAAGCGCTGCCATCGGCCGAGGTGATCCAGGCGTCGACTTCAAAGGGAAACTCCAATGGGACCGGGCTGCCGGTACTCAAATCATAGGCAGCCGATTTCACAAAAACCAGGTCCTCGCCGGGATGGACCCAGGGGGTGACCCGGTATGAACTTAACTCCACGGGCGCTTGCCATCGGGCCGTACCGCCCGGGCTGACGGACTGCAGAAAACCCCCGCCGCCCGCTTCGAGCATGTAATACAGGTTTCCCTTCGAATCGATTGACGCACCGCCCACGGCCCCGAAGCCATCCCCCGGATGGAATTCCCAAACCAGACCCCCATTCGTGTCGTAGGCGGCCAGTCGCCCGGACCGGTCGGCGGCGATCAGCCGGCCCGCCGGGGTCAGGACCAGGTCGCCGACCGGTGCCCCCGGGAGCTCGACGCTCCAGCGGACCCCGCCGAGGTGATCGATGGCATACAACTGACCCCCGGCCCCGGTCAGGTAGATGGCGGTCCCATTCCCCAACGGTGCGCTGACGAACCCGGCCGGGTCCTCGAAGATGCGCACGCTGGCGGGCGCCACGATCGTGCCGAATTCGGATACGACCGCCGGCGTCACGGTCACACCGGGGACCTCGACCACGATGTTGCCCGGGGTGGCTGTGGGTTGGGCGGGCGTCCCGGTGACGGCGGCGGCCGGGCCTCCGCGTCTTTGTTCCGGGTCAAAGGCCGCCAAACCGCCCAGCCCGATCCCGACGGCAGCCAGGATCACCAGGACAAGGCCGGTGTATTGGTCGTACAGGCGCGCCAGGGTGTCTTTCATTTTGTTTCCGTCAGCATCCAGATCCGGACCGTGCCGTCGTCGGAGCCGGAGGCGATCCATTGATCATCCGGCGAGACGTCGACGGTGTTGACCGGCCCGTCGTGGCCGGTCAGGATCTCCACCGGCGATCCGTCCGCCAGCGACCACTGGATCACGGTCCGGTCTTCGGAGGCGGAGACCAGGTAGCGGCCATCGGCGCTGAAATCGAGCTGGTTGGCCCAACGGGAGTGACCGGCCAGTTTGAAGAGCAGGCTGCCGGATATAAAGCGGGTGATGAGATCGTTCCCGCGGTGGTCGTAATCCTCCTCGACGATGATGATGTCGACGATCCGCCAAAGGTCGATCAGGCCCTCCGTCTGGGCGGTGGCGAGCAAGGTCCCGTCAGCTGAGACCACGGCCGGGGCGGAGCGGCTGTTCTGGCCGACGACGTTCAACCCCAGCGGGGCGGGGTTTTCTGCGTCCAGCCAGATAGCGGTCTCGCCCGAGACGGTCAGGGTCTTGTTCCGACCTTCGTCGGTATTGACCGCCAGGTGGACCGCGCTGGGGAGGATCGCGGTCAGGCTGCCGTCCTTGATGCGGACCAGGGCGACGGAGAAGTTATCCAGCGTGACGGCCAGCAGTTCTCCATTGGAGGAGAACTGGACCGCTTCGACGATCGCTTCGCTCGCGTAAACCGTCTTGAAAAAGCCGCCGCTTCCGGCGAACCAGAGCTTGACGGCGCCGTCACGTCCGCTGGTCGCCAGCAGCGATCCGTCGGGTGAGAAAGCCAGGACGGTGACCCATTTGATATGGGCCTCGATCTGGGTCAGGAGGGCGCCGTCGCGCACGCGCCAGATGCGGACGAAGCCGTCATCGTAAGCCGCGGCCACGGTTTCGCTGTCCGGGGAGAACACGACGGACTGGACCGCGGCGAGAGACACCCCGAGCGTCAAACGGAGCTGCAGGGAATTCGGCGTGTAACCGAGAACCGGGACAGGCGTCGGTTCCTGGAAGGGCAAGGACGGGTCGCCGCTTCCAGCGACGGCCGTCGGTCCGGGCGCCGGTCCCACGGCTTCCTGGATTTCCGGCGCTGCCGTCGTATCCACCTCCGGCGCGGCCGGCTCGGTGGTGGCTTGAGAAAAGGTGGTGAACACCCAGTTGAGCCCGATTGCCACACCGACGGCGAACCCTGCCAGGCTGAGGGTCCGGACCGCTCCCCCCGCCAGGATCAGCGCCCGGCGGGTGCGCAGACGGCTGCGGATCCGGGCGATGGTCTTCAGAACGGCGCCCGGGTCGGGCTCTTCGCGCCGGAGGTCCCGGGCGAGGGCAAGCCGCAGGGCGGCTTCGTCCGCCCGGAAGCGGGCCTGGTAGTTCCGGCAGTCCCGGCAGGTCTCCAGGTGCGCTTTGAGGTCGGCGAGGTCCGCGGCGGACAGCAGCCCGGTCTGGGCTTTTTCGACCCGATCGCGGGCCTGGGGGTGGGTGAGCGGCTGCATCGAAGAAATTAACATGCGCATAAATAAAGGGTCGGGGTGGGCTTAGCCCACCCCGACCCTTTATTTATGCGAAAATCCTATCAAGGTGCTTATCCGTCCCGGATCAGTCCCTGCAGATGCTTGCGGGCATAATGGAGCCGGGAATAGACCGTCCCGGTCCGGGTCCCCAGGATGCGGGCGATTTCCGGGACGGGCAGATCGTGCAGGTAAAACAGGACGATGGGGACCCGGTGCTTCTCGTCCAGGGCGGCGACGGCGGCCCGCAGCCGTTCACCTGTTTCGTTTCGGACGGCCGCCTGTTCCGGGGACTGCGACCGGCTTGCCAGCCTGGCGATGACCTGGAGAGCGCCCTGGAGCCGGTTCCGCCGGGCCAATTTCCGCCGCTGCGCCCGGCAGACGTTGATGGCGATCCCGAACAGCCAGGTCTTGATCTTCGAATCGCCCCGGAAACCGTCCAACCCGGCGGCGGCGGCGATGAACGTCTCCTGGGCCGCGTCCTCCGCATCGCTCGCATCATCCAGAAGGGACATCGCCAGGCGGAGGACGTCCGGATAATAAGCGCGGACGAGGGTCTCGATATCCGGCGTCCGGCCGGTTTCAAAGGCGTTTACGAGGTCGAGCTGGATGGCGGCGGTGCGGTCGTCGAAGGGCATTCAGGTGCTCTATGTGTAGTGGTTCGAGTTGAAATCCTTCAAAATTCGTACCAGGTGCCAGGTACACTGTGCCTGGTGCCTGGTGTCTGGTGCGAAGAGATTTCCCACGCAATCTTATCAAAAAAATTTCCAGGGAAGCTCCCGGCAGGGTAGAAATCACCGGAATCGGCCTTATCCGGGGGCAGGAGGTTCATAATTTCTTTATAAATGAAAAATTGAATGTCCGGGCCTGGACGAAGACCCGCCCGGACATTCAATTTTTCGCCCCCTTCCGGTAAAATAGAGTTCACTGCCGGAGTGGCGGAACAGGCAGACGCGCGCGACTCAAAATCGCGTTCCTTCGGGAGTGTGGGTTCGATTCCCACCTTCGGCATAAAAAACCGTACAAAGTACAAAGCACCAAGTACCAAGTACAAAGTACAAAGTGCATGGTCGCGATCCATTGGTCCCGGCACTTTGTACCTTGCACTTTGTACTTGGTGCTTGGTACTTTGCACCGACATCCATGTTCATAACGCTTGAAGGCCCCGAAGGCAGTGGAAAGACGACCCAGATGAAGAAGCTGGCGGAGATGCTGCGCGCCAGGGGCTTACCCGTGTTTACCACGCGGGAACCGGGGGGGACGAGCATCAGCGACCAGATCCGGCGGATCCTGCTGGACCTGGGCAACGAGGGGATGGTACCCCGCACCGAGATCCTCCTGTTTTTGGCCTCGCGCGCCCAGCACACCGACGAGATCATCCGGCCCCGGCTGGCGGCCGGTGAGATCGTGATCTGCGACCGCTACCGCGACTCGACCGTTGCGTACC
>DATKDL010000239.1:0-15123 GCA_035512695.1 Anaerolineales bacterium
CTGGACAGCTGCCGCATTGCCTGGGGGCAGGTCGCGGCGGAGGTGAACGGGCAGTTGGACGTATCCGTCCGGCCGATGGTCTTCAAGGATGGATTGCTGGCTTTAGGGGAGCCGGAGATCCGGCGCGTGACGCGGGCGATCGACGGCAAGGGTTTTACGTCCGCGGCAGGAGCGGGCGATTGGGTCTCGATCCATTGGGGCTGGGCCTGCGACGTGCTCGAGCTCCGCCAGGTAGAGAACCTGCGCCGCTGGACGGCGCACCACCTGGCGATCGCGAACGAGACGCTTTAGAAAAATACCCGAAAGGGGGGTGAGATCCCGGGGCGGAGCCGGTTTCACCGGCTCCGCCCCGGGATCTCACCCCCCTTTCGGGAAAAGCTTGGAAAAAGGAGATCTATGTGCCTGGCAAACCCGGCGCAGGTCGTCGAAGTCGAAGAACACGCGGTGCTGGTGCGATACGGCCGGGAGGCTTCCGCCCGCCTGGCGGAGGTCGAGCTGTCGGCCGATCTGAAAGTCCGGCCCGGGGATTGGGTGCTGGTGCACGCCGGGCGGGTGCTCGGGACCGTGGATCCGGAGGAAGGGGAGTTTCTTGCGGACCTCTACCGGGAGATCACCTGGGGGTAAACTCGTCCAGCTGCTGGTCGTAAACGAACGTCTCGACCCGGGCCTCCTCGAAGACGACCGCCCCGGAAAAGACCGTCCGCCAGGTTTCCCCGTCGTCCCTGATCCGGATCTCAAGTTGGTATTCACCCGGAGCCACCGGAACGGGCACAAAGCCGGCGATGCCTCCGTCCTGCCGTAGACCGCGGGCTTTGAAGGTCTCGGCCAGGACCCGTTCTCCATCCAGATAGACTTCGACCTCGACCGGGAAATTCCCGCCGGCTCCGAGCTGTGCTGGGTCCACCACCGCGCCTTCCGGCAGCTCCACGCCCGGCCCAAGCGCCGTGATCGCCACGCCCTTGTGCTCCACGACGATCCGTAGTTCGGCCTCGGCCGCACCCGCCACGCTCGCCGGGAATACGACCGGCAAGGCCGATAAACCGAACAGTGCTGTGAAGAACAGGACGAGCCCGGCCCCCCAGGAGAATTTCGGCATCCGGCGCTGGCGCTCTTTGGGATGGGGTAGGTCCGGTTTGGTGCGTTCGTTGGTAGCTGCCAGCCGGTCCAGCAGGTTATCGAGTGGTGTGCGGTTTCCCGGGGCCGTCTCCAGCCAGTGCAGGTTGGGTCGCACCAGGGATTTGCGGCGGCTCAGCCGCAGCGAGCTCCAGACCGGGCCCTCCCGGTAGATGCAATCGTCGAATGGGCAGCCGAGCAGGACGACGTCCTTAACCCCAAGGTTGTACATTTCCTTGACCCAGTCAACGTCCACCATCCCCAAACAGGCGACCTCCAGCGTGACCACCCGCCTCCCGGCCCGCTCGCCGGTGCGGACGGGCGGCGCCTGGTCGACAGCCCCTCCGGGGAAACCGGTGGAGAGCGCTTCCCCGATCCGGTCCAGACCGCCCAGCGCGGACTGCCGGTGGCAGGTGAATACGACCACCGGGGCAGTTCCGGCATCGAGCTCCGCCCGGACCGCCGGGATCAGTCCGTTCGCGTAGACCAGGTCGGTCGGGAGGCCGTCCAGCTCCACTCCCAGCGTGGCACAGGTCCCGACGCACAGCCCGCAGCCGGTGCACAGATCGGCGTTGATGACGGCGATCGACCGGAAGCGGGCGTGGTCGTCGCTGCGGTAGTGCATCTCGATTGCCCGGTAGGGGCATTCAACCGCGCACAGCGCGCAGCCGGAGCAGTTGGCGTCCTGGATCGTGGCCGGCCCGGCATCCTGCCCCCTGGCCAGCCAGGGCATGGCCATGGCGACCCCGAACAGGGCAAAGGCCGACCCCCAGGCCGGCAGGGCGCCCAGGCGGTCGAGCACGGGCATGAAGCCGAGGTACCAGCCGTCCAGTTCGACGTCGACGAGCAGCCGGCCCAGGTCGGCCGGGGCGGCGCTGACCGCCGGGACGATCACCGAGACGGCGATCAAAGCGATCGTGCTCAGCACGGCCACCCAGCGCGGGCTCCAGATGCGCGGCCGCGCCAGCCTGAGATTGTGGACGATGATCAGCCCCAGCAAGGCCAGGGGGAGAAAGATGTGGACGAACAGGACGATGACGAAGGCGACGAAGGTTGAAGAAGCGATGTCGGCGTTGAGAAAGGTCAGCGCGACCGGGCCGCGGGCACTCCGGATCAGATGCTCCGTGAGCCATTGCGCCCGCTCGTCCCAGACCAGCCAATAGCCCATCGTCCCCAGGAACCAGGCGGTCAGCACCATCCCCCAGCCGGACAGCCACGCCAACCAGCGGCTGCCCCAGAACCGGTCGCTCAGAAAGGTCTTCAATGCGTGCAGGACGACGACCAGCAGGAACGCATCGGAGGCGTAGCGATGTACCGTCCGCATCAGCGACCCGAACCAGCCCGAACTGATCCGCTCGACCGAGGCATAAGCCACCTCGGCCCCGGGGCGATAAAGGACGGTCAGATACAGCCCGGTGATCGTGATGACGATCAGCAGGTAGATCGCCAGGGTACCCAGGTGGTAGAAAGGATTGAAATCCGCCGTCCAGAGCCGGTTGGCCAGGATTTCCAGCCGCGTCCAGGCGGATTCGAGCCGGCGGAGGGTCTTGCGGTCAGCGTAGGGATTCAATGAAGGCATTCGTGTTGTGTCGTGGCGACCCGGTGGGGTCGCCTCTGAGAAATTTCGGATAAATTTAGGTAAAAGCAATCTCTGAAGCGGCGTCCGGAAGCCTCTCGGGCGAGGGGTGTGTTTCAACCGGCGCCGGGAACCGGCCAAGCCGCAGCGCGTTCTGCGTGACCAGCACGCTGCTGGCGACCATGGCGATCGCCGCCAGCTCCGGCCGCAGCAGCCCGAAGACGGCCAGCCCGACGCCGACCAGATTATAAACCAGCGCCCAGGCCAGGTTCTGCCGCAGCCGCTTCCCGGCCTCCTGCGCCAGATCGAGCAGCCAGGGGATCAGGCGCAGGTCCTCCCGCACCAGGACGACCTCGGCCGCGGAGCGGGCGACGTCGGTGCTGCCTGCCAGGGCGATCCCGATCTCGGCGGCGGCCAGCGCGGGTCCGTCGTTGATCCCGTCGCCCACCATGGCGGCGCCGGCGGCGTCCCGGAGGCGGACCAGTTTCGCCTCCGGAGAGAGACCGGCCAGGACCTCGACCCCCAGCCGCTCCTGCCAGCGGTCCCCGGCCGCCGCGTCGTCCCCGGTCAGGACGGTGATCTTCCGGCCACGGTGGTGCAGCGCGGCCAGCACCGCTCTGACTTCCGGACGGGCCGTCTCTCCGAGACCGACCAGGCCGACCGCCTGGTCTTCCCAGCCGGCATATATAACGCTGAGACCCTGCCCCCTGAGACGGTCCGCTTCCCGCGCCAGATCGGCCGGCACCGCCATGCCCTCGGAATTCAAAAAGGCGCGCGAGCCGGCTCGGATCTGCGTTCCGGACACGATCGCAGCGACTCCCTGCCCGGGGTAGGCTTTGAAATCCTCCACCGTGTCCCAGGCCAGGCCGGCCGATCGCGCCCGGTCCACCACCGCGTGGGCGATCGGATGCTCGGAATGGGCTTCGGCGGCGGCGATCCGCTGCAGAAAGTCCGCCTCCTCGACCCCGGGCGAGAAGACGGAGACCACCCGCATCGGCAGCCGGGTCAGGGTGCCGGTTTTGTCGAAAAAGACTTGACGGATCCCGGTCAATTTTTCGAAAGCGCCGGTGCTGCGCAGGACGATCCCATTGCGGGCTGCGTGAGTCAGGGCCTGCCACAGGGTCAGCGGTGTGGCGAGGCCGAGAGCGCACGGGCAGGCGATCAGCAGCACGGAGAGGGCATTCAGCAGGGCCGCCTCCAGCCCGGCGTGCGCATACCAGAATGCAAAGGTCCCCGCCGCGACGGCCAATGCGCCCGGCACCAACCAGGCGGCCACCCGGTCGGCGAGGCGTTCGGCCGGGGAGCGGAGCCACAGGGCTTGCTGGAGCATCTCTCCGATCTGCCCAAGCCGGGTGTCCGCCCCGGCGGCGCGGGCGATGATCTCGAAAGCTCCGTCCAGGCTCAGAGTCCCCGCCCAGACCGGGTCGCCGGGGGAGCGGAAGACCGGTCCGGGCTCGCCGGTCAGCGGGCTCTCATCCAGATCGCCGCGCCCCTGCGCCACGATCCCGTCGACCGGGATACGCCCACCCGGGAGCACGCGGACCCGCATCCCCGCCCGGACCGAATCGAGCGGGACGGTCTCGTCGCCGTCCGGTTTCACCCGCAGCGCGGTCTGCGGGATCCGTTCCAGCAGCGCCTCCACCGCTTCCCGCCCGGACCGGTGCGACTTGAGTTCGAGCCAGCGGCCGGCTGTCAGCAGGAATAGGAGCATCGCGGCGGTGTCGAAGTAGACGTGACCCGATCCGGCAAACAGGTTGCGGGTCGAGAGCGCCAGCGCCGATACCACCCCGAGCGTGACAAGGGTGTGCGTGTTCGGCAGACGGTGCAGCAGCCCGGCCATCCCGGCCCGCAGGACCGGCAGCCCCAGGACCAGCAGCAGCGGGATGCTGAGCACGAACTGCATCAGGTGGAAAAACTCCTCGAGCCAGCGGGTATCCGGCCCGTTGAGCCCCAGCCAGCCGCGCACGTAGATGATGGCGCTGACGGCCATGATGTGCATCGCCAGCATCCCCCCGATCAGGAGGCGGGTGAAAAAGGCCTCTTCCTCCTCCCCGGTTTCCGCCGCGGGTCCGGCTTTGTAGCCGAGCGACCGGATGCGGCGCACGATCCGGTCGGGGGAAGTGCGCGGGTCGTAGGTCAGCTGCGCTTCCCGCCGGATATAGCTCACCGCGGCGCTTCGAACCCCCGGAGTCTGCTTGAGGCGCGCTTCGATCAGCCAGGCGCAGGACGGGCAGTACAGCCCGGCCAGCTGGAGGGTCAGCGCGGCGGTTTCGGCCCCGGGTGCAGCTTCCACCCGGCCGTCCGCCGGGGGCGCCTCCGCCAGCAGCGCTGAGACCTCCCGGCAAGCGCTGCAGCAGAAAACCGCTCCGTCTTCGCCGCGGACCGGGTGGTGGGCCGGCAGGCCGCACAGGGTGCAGATGCGGGCTACCACAGCATAAACCCGCCGAGCATGAGATGGTCGACCACGCCCCAGGAAGCCAGCCCGCGCAGCGCAAACTGGACCCCGAACAGGAGCATGACCGCCGCCGCGCCGTAGCGAGGCCAGGTCGCCGCCCAGGGGCGACGGGCCAGCCAGCGGACCGCCAGCAGGGAGGGAAGGGTCCCGACTCCGAAGACCGCCATCCGGAGGGCGCCGGCCAGCGGGGAGGTCGAAACCGCGGCGGTGAACAAAGCGGTCAGCACCAGCCCACAGGGCAGCAGCCCCCAGAGCAGCCCCAACCCCAGCGGGGCCAGCGGTCGATGACCGGCGCCGGCGCTGTTGCGCATAGCCTGCCCCCAGGCCCGGGTCAGCCCGCCCAGCCCCGCATCCGGAGACGGGAGCCGGCCGAGGATCGCCAGCACGAAGTACAGCGCCATGGAAGCCATCAGGAGCGCCAGCGCTCCCTGGACCCACTGAAGGGTGGCGATTTGGCCTGCGATCAGGTGCCCCGCCGCCCCCGCGACCAGGCCGAGCAAGGCGTAGGACGCCAGGCGGCCGAGATGGACCCAGACCCAACCGAACCGCGCAGCGTGGAGGGCGGGATGGCGCCCGAGCAGGACGATGACACCGCTGCACATCCCGGCGCAGTGGCCGAAGCTCCCCATCAGCCCAAGCGTGAAAGCGACGATCACCTCACGATCCAGGTCCGTGCCAGCAGCCACCACTGGGCGAAGTAGTACAGGACGAAAAACATCAGGAACGCCAGCACGATCACGAAGGTGCCGCGCGGGTGGACGTGATGCTGTTCCATATCCTCGAAGCTCACCAGGGCCGACTCCTCCAGCGGGTTGCTCTCACCGGAAACGAGCAGAAGCCGGCTGGCTTCGACGCGCTTGCCGGTGAAGACCGAGGTCAGGACGACGGTCATGAAGAAGATCCCGCCGGTGACGGCCAGCAGCACGCCGATCCCCATCACTGCCAGGCTCAGGTCGACGGTGCCCGGGATCGGGACCTTGAACACGGCCGAGGCGAACGAGATATCCCAATGCCGCCGCGAGACGCCCTGCAGACCGCTGACGATCATCCCGATTGAGGTCAGGACCATCCCGAAGCCGAACAGATACGGCTGCCAGATCGCCAGTTTTTTGAATTTGAGCTCTTTGCGGAAGATCAGTGGGATCAGGTAGTAGGTCAGGGCCATGAAGGCCAGGGTCGTCCCGCCCACGACGGTGGCGTGGAAGTGGCCGGGCAGCCGCATGGTGTTGTGGGCGGTGATGTTGAGCTGCTCGGTCCCGATCGTGACCCCGGTCACACCACCGATCCAGCCGAATATGAACATCGAGAGGACCAGGCCCGAGAAACCCGGCTCCCGCCAGGGTGCGTTGCGCAGCCATTCGAACATGCCGCGCGTAAAGCCCTTGAGCCGCTGGGCCACCTCGACTGCAGCCGGGATTGAGAAGGCGTGCATCAGGCTGCCGAGCACGGCCAGGTACATGGCGTAGGAGGTATTGAAGGTTTTGTAGACGAAGCTGTTGCCCGGGTCGACCAGCATGTGGTGTGCCGAGCCAAGGTTGATGAAGAACAGGTACAAGATGAACGCCAGCCGCGAGAACTTCTCGTTGAGCGGCTTAGCGCCGACCGTGATCGCGGCCAGGGCGTACCAGACGGAGACCATGGCGGCCAGGTTGACCTGTTGGGCCGGGTGCCCGAAACCCCAGAAGAGGTTGCGGTAGATCTCGGAGTCGTAGTTCTCGATCACGCCCAGCGACCAGAGCAGGGCGGGGACGAAGGTCAGCGCGCCCATCAGCAAGGTATAGACCGCCAGGATCGCGGCGGTCGCCAGGCCGAAGACGACGAGGGGCAGGGACCCCGTGTAGCGGCCCTCGCGTTTGGCCGTCACGATGTTGGCGAAGAACAGGATCACGCCGATCAGCGCGCCGACGGCGAACAGGATATAGCTCAGATAGAACAAGGGATGGCCTTCCAGCGGGACGTAGGCCGTGAACATGATGGCGGCTTCATTGAACCGCCCGAAAAGGACGACGTAGTTGACCATCAACGCACCGATCGCCATCAGGGCGAACGCCGCCCAGCCCCATTTCGGAGCCACCATGCGGGCGTTGAGCATCACCGTCGAACCGAAGTAGAGGCCGGCGATCTCGAAAAAGACAATCCAGGCGATCAGCATGTCGATCCCGTGCGCCGTGATCAGCCGGTAGAACCATTCCGGGTTGAGCAGGTGGATGGCCTGCCAGCGGGTCAGGCCGATCAGGAGGGCGAAGATCCCGCCGATGAGCAGGAAAACGATCGCGGCAACGGCGTTGCCGATGATCAGCCGCTCGGCTGCCAGATCGACCTTGTAGGCCGTCACCGGGCAGGTCCGGAAATCGGTGTCCCTGGCCGGGAGGGGAAAATCTGCGGTTGTCGTTGTCATAACATCCTCATTCATCGACGTAGATCTTTCCGGTCATAAGGTGGTGCCCGATCAGGCAGTACTCGTTGCACACGATCGAGAACTCACCAGAGGTGGTGGGCGTGAAGGTCACGACGTAGTCGTAATCGGGCGCCACCATGAAATTCATATTGACCGGCTGGAGCGAAAAGCCATGCAGCACGTCCAGCGACGACAGGTGCACCCGGTAGGTCTCGCCCAGCTTCAGCCTAAGGATGGGGTACCACTGCCACTGCCGGCCCAGCAGGAAGGCGTCGCCGCCGGCCGGGGGTGCCACGATCGGGATATTCTGCTCTTCGCCGACCTGGTACCGGGCGACGAAATCGTCCACCCGAGCCTGGAACTCGGCCGGCGAGGTGCGGTAGGTGGTGGTCGGCACGTTCTGCCGGCCGAAAATGAACCATAGCGGCATCATGGCGGTCAGCAGCAGACACCAGATGAAGGCTACGATCAGCCAGTTCTTTTCGTAGCGTCCGAGCTTGCGCCACCAGATTCTTGGGGGGGCTAACATGATGGATCACACCTCCTCTTATTATTGCCTATCCGGAGTCTGGATCGGCGATTGGGGATGGCTGGGCGGTTTCACCGCCCAGCCCCCCCCAATCGCCAGTCCAATATTCGAGCAGGCTCTCATATCAATTTCCCAATGGCGGGACGTTCATCAGCTCGAAGATGCCCCAGGCGTTGTAGATGATCAAACTGATCAGCAGGGAGATCAGGAGGAGCCAGAGCAGGTTGTCAAAGAAATGCTGACCCCTGGGTATGGGCTCTTCCCGGGTCTCCGGTTCGGGGTGTTCTTCTGTTGTCATTGCGACCTCCTTTCGACCCGGCGGGTGTCAACCGCCTGAGGATGCCGGGCAGGGATGTCCGGAAAGTGGAAAAAATTGAGGGCAGCCCGGGCGGAACAGTCGTCCGCTGGACGGTCCCCAACTTTTCCCCCTGCCTTGGCAGTACTGCTATTGAAATTGGAGCGGAACAACCACCCCAATGGACGACCTCAGATTCCCGGCAGATACGAAACGAATACCAGGGCCGCAAAGACGGCCGTCACGATCGTCTGCCGGATCCCGATCGCAGCCGGCCGGGCGCCCACGGGGGGATCGAGCAGTCCGCCGTGGAGCGCCTCGGCCAGCATTAAAGCGAATGGGATCCATATCAGCCGGGGAGCGGCGCCGGCGACCGCCAGGGCCGCGGCAGTGCCGAGTACGAGCACGTGAAGGAGGATCGATTTCCGGGACAGCCGGATGCGCTGCGGAAAGTCCGGGAAGGCCGCCATGCGGCGGTAGGCGAGGGCGAGATAGACGTGAACGATCGCCGCGGCCGCCTGCAGCGAGCACAAAAACCAGAGGACGGCGCCTGTCCCCGGATCTCCCCCGCCGACCAGATAAGCCGCCGGAGCGGCGAGCGCCAGCATCCCGGCTCCGGCGATCTCGGCCAGGATCTGCCCCCGCTCTTCTCTACGGCTGACCAGGTGCAAATGCCATCCGAGGACCGGCAGAGCAGCCAGCCCGAGCCACAGGACCCGTCCATGGCCGAACCGGATCAGCCCGAAGGCGCCGGCCAGAGAAATGAGACCGTAAACGGATAGCCAGACCAGGGCCGGTTGGAGGTTCCCGGCTGATTTACGCCCCGCAACTGCTTTGACGGCGATCGTCAGTGGCTGCAAGGAGAGAAAAATGCAGAGGATGGAGAGGATGAGCCAGAAGTGACCCGCTGTAAATCCCCCGGCGACCGCGACCCCGACCGCGAGCGGGCCCAGCCACAGGGCCCAGGAGCCGTGCTGCTGTGGCAGGGCAATGTGCTTCCGAAGGAGGCGGATCGGGCGGCGATTCGTCTGTGCGATCATGGGCAGTTGCATGAGTGTCGGTTTGCCAATGCTGTCCAGTGTAACGGACTGCTCCTTTGGAAATAGAGGGACAATTGTCCCTAAAAATTGGTGACAAATGTCACCAATTTCCGAACGGTCCCGATCTATTGTTCCGGCGCCCCCCCCAGGATCCAGCTCCAGACCGCCGCTCCCTCCAGCGGGCTGAACGCCCCCGGATGGCCGGGACGCCCGGACCAGATCCACACCAGGCTGACTCCCGGTGCCCCGGGCCGGACGGCCGGACCGGATTCGCCTCCGGCCAGAGCCGCCTCCAGCGACGTCAGGTCCAGCCCCGCCGCAGGGGTGCGGGCATCGTGGCAGGCGCCGCATTTCTCCGCAAACAGGGCGCCGATCCCGCCGTCCCAGGTCTCGCCGTACCGGGCGACCGCCCCCGGGATCGTCTCGATCTCAAATACCGGCGTGGGGGTCAGCGGGACGAAAGCCTCCAGGTCCTGCGGTTGCGGGATGATGGTGTTGGCGGTCTGCTCCGCCGTCACGAACCAGACGATCGCGACCAGCCAGAGCGTCGCCGCCAGACCGTAGCCGGCCCAGAACTGCTTCTTCCGGCGGGCCAGCTTCTCCTCGTCGAACGCCGGCGGAGGCGCGGCCTCCAGGGCGAGCGGATGCTCGTGTTCCATCTGCTCCCGCGTCAGATAGCCGGTGAACATGCTGCGGTTGAAAGTCCGCACCAGGACGTGGTAGAGGTGCCACAGGATGATGGCGAGCACGGCCAGCAGGGCTTCTCCGCCGTGGGCCGCCTTGGCTGCCGGGATCCACTCGCCCGGCAGATATCTCGCAGCCGTGATCGGGTTCCATAAGAAGAAACCGGTCGCGACCATCACCAGGGTGCCCCAGATCAGCGCCCAATACTCGACCTTCTCTTCAAATGTGTAGTAGCCTTGCTTCGGGCGATCGTCCGATTTCCCCAGGTTGTACTTCAGGGTCTCCCAGGCATTGAAGGCGTCCTGCTTGTCGAGCATCATCGTCGCCCGCTCCCGCCGGACGAACAAAAGCCAGAGTGCGTAGCCCACGTGCCAGATCGCGACCAGGGCCATCGCGACCGCGGCGATCCGGTGAATCACCCGTGTGGACTCGATCCCACCCATCCACCCCAACACGGCCTCTGCGGCAACAGTCTCGGCGTACATCTGCGGCAGACCGGTCAGCGCCAGGATGGTGAAGGTGGCCGCCAGCACCCAATGCTCGATCCGGCGGAAGAGCGAGAAGCGGAGATAGCCTTGGTTGTTCTCGGACATCTGTTTTCCGTGTTGAAAAATCCGGGCTCCGGGTGGGGTGGAGCCCAGCCCGGAGCCCGGATTTTTCACTTCCTGATTCTGCTGCGCCAGAAATCGGTCACGACGAAGACGGCCATCCCGCCCAGCGTCGCCGGGATGAAGATCTTGTAAAACCGGTCAACAAGCCAGACGATGGTGAAGTTTTCGGCATCCGGCACGTAGTGGCTCAGCCACGAGTCGGAGAAGTTGGTCGTGGCGTCGATGTGGCAGCGCTGGCAGGTGACCAGCAGGTTCTGCTTGTAGACGGTGCTGTCCGTGTCCTCGGGCGACTGGATGTCGTGGACGCCGTGGCAGTCGATACAGGCCGGTTTGTTGGTCTCCTGGTCCGGCGAGGTGCGCTCGAAGATGCTCACCGTGGTCCCGTGGAAATCGGCGATATAAGTGTCGAACACGTTGGTATTGATGTCGTATTTCGACATCAACTCTTCATCGGCGTGGCAGGTGGCGCAGAGGTTCGGGGAGCGCACGTGGAAGCCTTCCGTGGTGGGTCCGGTGTTGTTGTGGCTGTCGTGGCAGTCCACGCAGGTCGGCACATCGACATTGAACTCGTTCAGCAAACTCTCCCCGTGGATCGAGGCGGCGTACGCGTCGTAGATGCCCGAATGGCATTGTTGGCAAGCCTGGGCGATGGCGGTGCGACCGGCACTGAACTGCTCGGTGCTGTGTGCGCCGTGGCAATCGGCACAGACGGCGGCCTCTTTCCTACCGTCCGCCAGCAAGGCCGCGTGCCCGCCCATCTCGTATTCCTCCCGCGCACCCGGATGGCAATCCCCGCAGACTCCGGACATGCGGATGGTCATATCGCGGGCTTCCTGGTCGCCCGTCTCAGAGTGCGGGAAGCCGGTGATATCGGTGTGGCACTGGACACAGGCGTAGCCGAGCTGCCCGTGCACGGAGGTCCCGTATTCGATTCGGTCCACCGCCAGGCTGACCAGTTCTCCGGAGGGGAGCGGCAGGAGCATCGCCGGGTCGCCGTGGCATTCGAGGCAGGCCGCGTTGCTCATCGGAACGCTGTCGATCAGGATCGGAGCCGGGGTGGATTCCAAAGCAGGGCCGGCGCGCGCCGGCCCTGCACCGGCTGCGGCCGGCAGCGCGAGCCCGATCAGCAGAACCAGCCCGAGGCCGGTGAAAAAGACCCGTCCGGTGAACGACATCCTCACCCTTCCGGCTCTGCTTCCTCCACAGGCGCCGGCGTCGGCGTTGGAGTCGGCGGGGTGTGGTAGCCGCTCGCCGCTTCGGCCAGCTGCTCCACCGGCTTGACGGTCGCGTACTCGCCATTGTGGCAGTGACCGCAGGCGTAGTCCAGGGTCAGGTACGGCATTGAAGCGGTGCCATCATCGCTGAACTGCGGGGCGGAGGGATCGGGGTTGATGCTGAAGAGGTGGCTGCTGAGATCGCCGGTGAAATGGTCGAGATTGCCCTGGGCCGTAAGACCGGCCGGCGGCATGTGGCAGGCGGTGCAGGCCAGCGCGGCATGCCGCTGGACGTTGAAGACGGCCTCCTCGCGCCAGTGGCAGCTCTCGCAGGCCTGAATGATCCCGGTGTTCGGGTTCAGATCGGCGTCGGCGTAAATGCTGCTGGCGTGGGGGTCGTGACAGGCGATGCACTGCAGGCTGAAATGCTTCGAGTTGAAAAGCTCGTCGTAGTGGGTATAGGGACCGGTGAAACCGTTCGCGGCGTCGATCGTTCCGGGAGCCTCGATGCCGTGGCAGGCGCCGCACACCTGGTTGGACCGGTCGATCATCATCGGGTGGCCGTACGGGTCGGCGCTGTGGAGCGACCCGGGCCCGTGGCAGGCCTCGCACTGGACCCCGTCGAGGGCCCAGGTGCCGGCGATCCCTTCCATGTCGTTTTGGTGGCCTTCGGGGCGGTAGCCGGTCGTGTGGCAGGCGCCGCAGTCATAGGGGACCTGCTCTCCCGGGTGATAAGGTACAAAACCCGCATCCAGATCGGCGGTATCGTTCTCGAAATTGAATTGGGTCGCCGACTCGGCATCGCCGGTAATGAGGTAGCCGTCCTGGTCCAGGAACAGGGCTTTCCAGGCGTAACCGCCGACAACGTAGCTGACGTCGGCCCAGGTGTAGCCGTCGGGCGGGTCGTCGACCCCGCCGGTCACGTTATCGTAAGGGAATTCGGGCGCTTCACCCGCAATCGCGGTGAGCGGGTGGGGATGCCCTGAAAGCATAAACCTGGCAAACTCGGTTTCATGGCATTCCCCACAGGTTTCCGAACCGGCGAAATCAACCCGGAAACCGGCCTCTTCCCCGGCCGGTCCCGCAGGACCCTGCGGTCCGGTCGGGCCTTGCGGTCCCGCCGGTCCGGTTTCACCAGTCGGGCCGGCGCAGCCCGTAAACAGGAAGGTTATCGCCAGAAGGACCGCTCCAATGCGGCGTGCGGTCTTGGTAACGCAATTGTCTTGCATATCCGCCTCCACGAAAATGCTCCCCGAATATCAGTAGAACGCCAGGGCTGAAGCCGGAAAAAATTGGGATGTGGGGCCAGGCTCTGCCTGGCCCCACATCCCAATTTTTTCCAAACAACTTATTCGTGTTCTTCCAATATCATACCAGAACCACAATCCCCAGCAGCCGCCAAATCCAGACCACGATAAAACTCAGGACGAGGACTCCATAAAGGTCCAGGACGATGCCGCGCCGGAAGATCTCCTTCGTCTCGAACAGGCCGGTCGAATAGGCGAGCATCGTGGGCGGCGTCCCGATGACGAGGGCGAAATCGATCGACGAGGCGATCGCGACGACCGCGACCAGCAGGCGCGGGTCCAGCCCCAGGATCTGTGCCAGCGGGATGGCCAGCGGGATCAGCATGGCGGCGCAGGCGGTGTTCGAGATGAAAGCCCCGGTGACCAGGGTGAAACCTGCCACCAGGAAAATGACCAGCGGAGCGGGCAGGTGACCGAGCCCCGCCAGCTTCAATGCCAGCCAATCCGAAACCCCGGTGAGCACCAGGATGCTGCCGATCGCCAGGCCGCCGCCGAAGGTCAGCAAAGCGTCCCAGTTGACCCGGTTGAGATCCTGTTTCTTGATGGTCTCGAGAAAGAAGAGCACCAGCACACCTGCCAGGGCGACGATGGCGGTCGGGATGCCGTGCCAGCCCTCGGTCAGCCACAGGACGAGTACAGCGCTGAAAACCAGCAGGAGCTGAACCTGTCCCCGATCCAGCCGGGCTGGGGGTTTTTCCAGGACTTCGTCGAATTCCAGATCGATCTCACCGGGTTTGACCCGGTAGCTCACCAGCAGGGTGATCCAGATCAGCGGGACCATGATGAGGACGACCGGGAGCCCGAAGGCGAACCAGTCCGTGAAGGTCAGGTTGTCCTGGGTGAATTCATTGAGGAAAGTCATCGCCAGGATGTTGGCCGGCGTTCCGATGGCGGAGCCGATCCCGCCGACCGCCCCGGCGTACGCGCAGCCCAGGATTAAGGCGCGCCGGAACCCGGCGTGGTTCCCGGCGGGCAGCTTGTCCAGGATCGCGATGGCGATCGGGATGATGATGGCGACGCTGGCGGTGTTGGACATCCAGAGGGAAAGAAAGGCAGTCAGCCCCATCATGGTCAACATCAGCAGCGATTTACGGCGCGGGGCGCGCCGCAGGATCGCCAATGCGATCAGCCGGTCGGCGCCGGTGCGGTGCATCGCTTCGGCCAGCAGAAAACCGGCCAGAAACAGGACGATGATCGGGTGGAAGAAGGGCGCCAGGATGCTCTGGACGTCGGCGATCCCGGCCAGGACCACGAAGACCGGGATCAGGAGCGATCCGGCCGAGAGCGGCACGATCTCGGTCAGCCAGATCACGGCGACGGCGAACAGCAGCCCCAACGTCAGGTTGGCCTTGAAAGGAACCCGCATCCGGAAAACGAGCCCGTCCGCATCCCGGTCGACTACCGGGACGATTTGCTCGTAGCCGGGTCCGGTGATCACGGAGACGGCCTGTGAGGCCTCGATCTCGATCGGGCGCCCATCCGCCCCGGCGACACTGACCCGGTATTCGATCTGCTCTCCGGTGCGGACGGCGACCGAGTCCGGAGCAGTGATCGTCGCCGTCCACTCGCCAAGCGGATATTCCCGGGCGATCGCCTCTCCCGTCGTTTCCCCGACCGTGAACGGCAGGATGATTTCGTGGGTCTGCCCGTCAAGCCGGAGGGTGATCTTCGCCGTGTATTCGCCCGGGGAGAGATCGGCCGGAGCGAGCAGGTAGCCGGCAAGTCCCATAGCCAGGATCGCGACAACGGTGAACCCCTTGCTGCTCAGAATCCGC
Source organism: Anaerolineales bacterium (assembly GCA_035512695.1). Lineage (GTDB taxonomy): Bacteria > Chloroflexota > Anaerolineae > Anaerolineales > JABWBV01 > DATDOR01. The sequence goes on from DATKDL010000239.1 coordinate 14,998, forward strand.
TGCCGGAAAACGGACAGCTGGGCGAGTGAGTGTGGTTTGATTTGCATCGTTTCCCGCCCCAACGTTCGGTCAGGCACCAAGACCTATCCGAAAATTCAGAGGTCGGGCGATTTGGGGGCGGGGGGG
>DATKDL010000240.1:0-30243 GCA_035512695.1 Anaerolineales bacterium
TGCTTCGTTTCGAGCGGTTTCGGAACCGTTTCCGGGAACGCGAGCGAGATCCCGACCATCCCCGCCCCACCGACCCCAACGCCAACTGCTACACCCACTGCGACGGCGACCCCCACCGCGACCCCGACGCCGACGCCATGAGCCCCTGAACGAACGGGAGGCGATGCGGTGCATCCGCATCGCCCCCGTTTTTCCCGGCATTCGATATCAGCAATGCGATTCACAATTAACGGCCAGGACCACGACCTCGACCCCGCCCCACATACCACCCTCCTCCGGCTCCTGCGCCGGGAGGGGTTCTTCTCCGTCAAGCACGGCTGCGAGACCGGAGAATGCGGGGCCTGCACCGTCCTGCTCGACGGGCAACCGGTCAACGCCTGCGTGATGGCTGCGGTACAGGCTGCAGGACGCCGGGTCGAGACGGTCGAAGACATGGGCGAACGGGAGGGAAAGGGCTGGCGCGAAACCGGCGGCCTGCATCCGCTCCAGATGACCTTCGTCGAAAGCGGAGCGATCCAGTGCGGCTACTGCACACCGGCCATGATCCTCGCAGCGAGCCAGCTGCTGGCAAAGGAACTCGATCCGACTGAGGCGCAGGTCCGTGAAGCGCTATCGGGCGTGCTCTGCCGCTGCACGGGCTATTTGAAACCGGTCCAGGCCATCCTGCGGGCCGCGGCCGTGATGCGTGGCGAGATCGACCCCGCCTCCGGCGTCCCGCTCCCCGCCGATTGGCTCCTGCCGCGCACCGGTGATGAACCGTTCCCGGAAAGCGAAACGCTCCCGGGCGGGGAGGATCTCTCAACCCGGGTCCGGGTTGCCCCAAGGATGGTGGTCGCACCGCAGACGACCGATTGGAAGCGGGTCGGCAAGCCGGACCCGAAGGTCGACGCCGTCAAGCTTGCCCTGGGGAAGCCGGCCTTCACAGACGACATCGACCTGCGCGGACTGCTGCACGCCCGCGTCCTGTACAGCTCGCACGCCCACGCCCGCATCGCCCACATCGACGCCGCCGCCGCACGGGCGCTTCCCGGCGTGGCCGCCGTCCTGACCTGGGAGGACCTGCCCCGGGTGGTCTATTCAACCGCCGGCCAGTCCGACCCGATCCCGGGTCCGCTGGACATGTTCTCGCTGGACCGCAAGGTCCGCTACGTGGGCGACCGGGTGGCCTTCGTCGCAGCGGAGACCCCGGAGATCGCAGCAGAGGCCCTGAAATTGATCGCGGTCGAATACGAACCACTCCCGGCGATCCTGGACATGGACCAGGCGCTCGATAGCGGTACCCTGATCCACGACGAGGCGGAATACGTCGACTTCGCCGAGTCGGATGCGAGCCGCAACCTGGCTGCCCACATCCACATTGATATCGGCGAAGTCGAAAAGGGTTTCGCCGAGGCAGACCGGATCTTCGAGTTCGAGTACGAGGTCCCCAAGGTCCAGCAGGCCCACATCGAGCCGCACATCGTCATCACCTATTGGGACGAGGACGACCGGCTGGTCGTCCGGACTTCGACCCAGGTCCCGTTCCATGCCCGCCGGATCCTGGCCCCGGTGCTGGATCTCCCGGTCAAGCGCATCCGGGTTGTCAAGCCGCGTATCGGCGGGGGTTTCGGGGGTAAGCAGGAGGTCATGATCGAGGACGTGGCCGCCCACCTGACGATCGCCACCGGGCGGCCGGTCAAGTTTGAGTACTCCCGGGCGGAGGAGTTCTATGCCGCCCGTTCGCGGCACCCGATGCGGATCCGGGTCAAGACAGGAGTCAAGCTGGACGGCACGATCACGGCCAACGAGATGTACGCCCTCTCGGACACGGGCGCTTACGGCTGCCACGCGCTGACCGTCACCGGGAACACCGGGCACAAGGCCATGGCGCTATACGTCGGGGACGGGCCGTACCGGGAGAAACCGAATATCCGGTTTGTGGCCGACATCGTTTACACGAATACCCCGCCATCCGGAGCGTTCCGCGGCTACGGCGTGCCGCAGGGTTTCTGGCCGGTCGAGCGGCAGATGGAGCGCATCGCCCGGGCGTTGAGTCTCGACCCGATCGAGTTCCGGCTTAAAAACGCGCTTCGCGAAGGCGAACTGCAGCCGTTCAGCACCGCCTGGAGCGAGGGTCGCGAACCTCGGCCCGAGATCATCGAGACTTGCGGGCTGGAGGAGTGCGTCGCCCAGGGGCGAGCTGCGATCGGCTGGGACCTGAAGCACGGGAACCCGGCCTGGCGGGAGGTGCCCGGCCGGCCGCATCTCAAGCGCGGGATCGGGGTCGCCCTCGTGATGCAGGGCACGGCGATCCCGTACCTGGATATGGGCGGTGCATCGATCAAGATGAACGACGACGGCTCTTTCAACCTGCTGGTCGGTGCGACCGACCTGGGGACCGGGTCGGATACCGTCCTGGCGCAGATGGCCGCCGAAGTGCTTGGAGTGCCACTCGACGATATCATTGTTTATTCGTCCGACACCGATTTCACCCCGTTCGATGTCGGTGCGTATGCTTCGTCCACAACGTATATTTCCGGGGCGGCGGTGGTCAAAGCGGCCCAGGCCGTGGCTGAGCAGGTTTGCGAGCGGGCGGCGCTGATGTTCAATGCGGAAAACGGCGGACCGCGAGTCGAACCGCATGAGGTCCACCTGGAAAACGGGTTTGCCATTGCGCCGGACGGCCGGAGGGTGACGCTCTCGGAAGTCGGGCACCACAGCCTGCACCACACCGACCAGCGGCAGATCATGGCGGTCGGCAGTTTTGTCTCGCCGGTGGCTCCCCCGCCGTTTGCGGCCCAGTTCGCAGAGGTAACGGTGGATACGGAGACCGGAATGGTCGTCGTCGATCGTCTTGTGATGGCGGTCGATTCCGGCGTGATCGTCAACCCGCTGACAGCCTCCGGGCAGGTCGAAGGCGGAATGACCCAGGCGCTCGGCTACGCCGTTTCGGAAGAGATGCGCTTCGATGATTTGGGCCGGACCCGCGAAAGTGACCTGCGCGACTACCACATCTTCCACGCCCACGAAATGCCAGTACTCGAAACGATCTTCGTCGAGACGTTCGAGCCGTCGCATCCCTTCGGTCTGAAAGCCGTGGCTGAGATCCCGATGGACGGTGTCGCGCCTGCGGTCGGCAATGCGATCCTGGATGCGGCCGGGGCGGATCTGAGCGCTGCACCGGCGACTCCTGAACGCGTCTGGCGAGCGCTGCGCACACCTTCCGGGGGGCAGGGATGAGCGAGAACGCGGCTGCCGACCATCCTTATCCTGAAGAACGGCGGTTTGCGACCGTCCTGTTCGCAGACCTGCAGGGTTTCACCGCGCTGGCCGAGGAGCTCGATTTCGAAACGATCAGCGACATGATCAAGGAGATCTGGACCCGGCTGGATGCCGTCGTGTTGAAACACGGCGGCTACATCGACAAACACATCGGCGATGAAGTCATGGCGATCTGGGGAGCGCCATATGGCGCCGAGGACGACGCCGAAAAAGCCGTCAGCTGCGCCCTGGCCCTGGTCGAATCCCTGCGCCGGTACTGCCAGGAGTCTCCCCGGGAGGAGGCTGCCGGGCTGAAGCTCAAAATCGGTCTGCACACCGGCCAGGTGTTGGCCACCTATCTCGGCCTCCGCAGCGAATACACCGTGATCGGCGACACCGTCAACACCGCCAAACGGCTGGCCGAGATCGCCGATCCGCAGGTCGTGATCATGGGTCACACGACCTACCGGATGGTGCGTGGGGCTTTCCGAGTCCGCCGATTGGAATCCCTCGAACTGCGCGGCAAGACCCAGCCGGTGACCGGGTACGTCGTCGAAGAAAAACTGGAGCAGCCGACCCGCGTCCGCTACGCCGGCGGCGAGAGCCTCGAGACCAGGATGGTCGGTCGGGATGATGCCTTCAGCGATCTCCTCGACCTGTACGAGGCGCTCCAGGCCGCCTCCGACCCATTCCTCGGCTTGATCATCGGAGAGGCCGGGATCGGAAAGTCCCGGCTGTTGATGGAATTCGAGAGCCGGATGGGAGGGTTGGATTCCGCGGTCAATTTCTTCTCCGTCAGGGGGCTGTCAGAGGCGGAAAAATCACCGTTCTACGTCTGGAAGAGCCTGTGGAAGCACCGCTTCGGGATCCACGAGAACGAACAGCCGGAGATCGCCGCCGAACGTTTCCTGCGCGGGGTCCTGAACAGCTGGGGGAAGCGGCTTGGGAGTTTCTCCGCTGTCGAGGCTGCGCACGTGATCGGCGCTCTGATCGGCCTCGAGTGGAAGAACAGCCCATACCTGGCCGCTTTCCAGGGCGATATTCTCGAGCGCAACCGGAAAGCCTTTGCGCTCACCCGGGAGCTGCTTGGGCGGATCGCCGAGGCCGGCCCGATCATCCTCCTGGTGGACGATCTGCATTGGGTCGATCAGGGCAGCCTGGCGCTGTTGGCTGAACTGCTCAACCCGGCCGCCGACGCCCTGCCGCTTTTCGTGGGCGCGACCGTGCGACCGCAATTCCTGGTGAATAATTTTCAGTGGCTGAACCGCGCCTACCAGACGATCCGGCTCGAGCCGATCCCTTTCACGGCGGACCTGATTCGGCAGGCCTACCCGAAGGTCGAGCACTTCCCGGACGCCCTGCTGACGCGCATGGCCGATCGGGCTTCCGGGTCTCCGTTTTTCCTGGAGGAGCTGGTCAAGAGCTTTATTCAATTCGATGCGGAGGGAGACGGTAGATCTTCTGCCGCGCCTCTCCGCCCCAAACCTCCCTCGATCGCCCATCCGATCCCGGAAAACCTGCGTGCCCTGCTGCAGGCCCGCATGGACTCGCTCCCGCGCGAAGCTCGCGAGGTGCTCCAGCTGGCCTCGGTGACCGGACGGGTCTTCTGGACCGGGGCGATTAAGGCTGCCGCCCGGCAGCCGGTCGGGACCGGGCTGCTCAACCTTCCGGACGAGGTCTTGGACCGGGTCATCACCAACGGGCTGCGCCAGATCGTCCGGGCGGAGTTGGCTTTCCCGCGCACCGACAGCATCTACGAAGGCGAGCAGGAGTACATCTTCAAGCACCAGATGCTCCAGGAAGTGGCGTACGATACCCTGCCGCAGAAATACCTCAAGTTCTATCATTTTGCCGTGGCCCGCTGGTTGGGTGAACGGGCGAGCCCGGGGTTCAATGCGATGGTCGCCCGGCATTACGAGAAGGCCGGCAATATGTCCACGGCGCTGCGGCTTTACCAGTCCGCCCTCGACTATGCCGAAAACCACGGGGTCCAAAACGAAGCCGAGCGGATCCGCGGGCATATCCGCAACATCCAGCAGCACGAAAGGAAATGACTTGGACCCGATAACCGACCGAGTCTACGTGATCGGCCATGCCAACCCCGATACCGACTCGATCGCCTCGGCGGTCGGGTATTCCTGGTTGCTCCGGGAGACCCAGGCCATGAACGCCGTCGGGGCGCGGGCGGGCCATCTCAACCCGCAGACATTGTGGGTCATCCGCCGTTTGGAGATCGACCCACCGCTGCTGCTCCCGGATGCCTCGCCGCGCTTCGAATCGATCACCCACCGGCTGAATACGTCGGCCCCTTCGAGCCCGCTGCGCGAAGCCTGGACGATCGCCAACCGGACCGGCGGCGTTGCGCCGATCGTCAACGATGACGGCACGCCGTACGGTCTGCTGACCGCGCCGAGCCTGTTCGATTTCCTGGGCCGGTCGATCGGGGTCGGCGCGCAGGCGGAGCGGATGCACGTCGGCGAGATATTGGACCGGCCTTGCAGCGAAGCCTGCGACACGGATGTGCCGCGCTTTCAATCCGGAGCCCGGATCCGCGATGCCCTGCCCCGCATCCTGCGCGAGGAGCGCAGCGAATTCTGGGTGGTCGATGAGAGCAATCGCTACCTGGGCGTTTTCCGGCAGCGGGAGGCGCTCAACCCGCCGAGGCTGCGGTTGATCCTCGTCGATCACAACGAAGCCGGCCAGGCCCTGGGAGCCCTTGAAGAGGCCGAGATCATCGAGATCCTCGACCACCACCGTCTCGGAAACTCCTCCACGATCAAACCGATCCGGATGACCGTCGATGTGGTCGGCAGCACCAGCACCCTGGTGACCGAACGGATCGAGGACGCGGGGCTCAGTGCACCGCCCCCGATCGCCGGAGTGCTGCTGGGTGGCCTGGTTTCGGACACCCTGGTGCTGACCTCTCCAACCACAACCCCCCGCGACCATCGGGCAGCAGCCCTGCTGGCCCGTTGGGCCTTCGTCGGCGGATCGCCCCTGGAGGGCGAGACCGTTAAGACATTCGGTGACCAGGTTCTCGGCGCCGGAACCGGGCTGGCCTCGCGCGACCCACAAGAGATCATCCATGCCGACCTCAAAACCTACGAATCCGGAGGGCTTGAGTTTGCGATCTCGCAGGTCGAAGTGACCAACCTGGCCCAACTGCCGGAGCACCAGGATGCGCTCCTGGGTGCGCTGATCAATCTGCGCGACCGGGACGGTCTCGATTTCGCCATGCTGATGGTGACGGACGTGGTCCGCCGGGACAGCCGTCTGCTGTTGACCAACGAGGTCCCTGCGTTGGACGGGCTGCCGTTCCCGAGGCTTCCAGACGGCGGGCTGCGCGCGGACGGGGTGGTTTCGCGCAAGATGCAGTTGCTTCCGGTCGTGTTGAGCGCGCTGGAAGGATGAGGGTGAACGAAATCTACCGTCTGATCCTGGAAGCGCTCTCCGGCGGTGAGGCGGTTGCGGTCTGCACCGTCATCCGCCACCGGGGGTCAGTGCCGCGCCGCTCCGGCAGTAAAATGCTGGTTTATGCGGACGGGCGGATCCAGGGATCGGTCGGGGGCGGCGAGCTGGAGAGCCGGGTGCTGGAAGTGGCCCTGGATGCGCTGCGCGACGGTCAGCCTCGCACCCTGAGTTACAGTATGGCCGACCCCGTTCGCGGAGATCCGGGGGTCTGCGGCGGGTCGCTGGAGGTGTACGTGGAACCGGTCCAACCCGAACCCACCATCGTCGTCGCCGGCGGTGGGCACGTCGGCCGGGCGGTCGTCTCGCTGGCGGCCTGGCTCGGTTACCGCGTCGTCCTCACCGACGACCGGCCTGATTTCTGCAATCCTGAGGCGGTCCCGGGTGCGGATACCTATATCTGCTGTCCGCTTTCCGAACTGGCGCAGCGGATGAAGATCACACCGTACACCTACCTGATCCTGACGACCCGCAACGTCGGGGTCGACGTTGAAGGGCTTCCGGATCTTCTGGAACGGCCGGCGGCCTATTTTGGAGTGATCGGCTCGAAACGCCGCTGGCAAACGGCGAGGGACAAGCTGCAGCAGATGGGGGTCCCGGAGGATAGGTTGGCGCGGGTCAACTCGCCGATGGGTCTGGAACTGAATGCCGAAACTCCCGAAGAGATCGCGCTCAGCATCCTGGCCGAAATCGTCATGCTCCGCCGCGGCGGGGATGGCGCCCGAATGGGGGCATAAGGGCAAGGTATAATCCGGAGAGACGAGGACGAATAGAAGATCCACGCCGGCGTAGCCCGGTGGGGATATCCCATGCGTTCAAACGATCCATTATGTGGCAAAGCTATATCAACGCAGCGACGGTTGACGAGGTGCTCGAGATCCTGGCCGATCAAGGCCGCCGGGCGCGGATCGTGGCGGGTGGGACCGATCTGCTGATCGAGCTCGAACGCGGCCAGCATCCTGAAGTCGAGACCCTGGTCGATATCACCCGCATCCCTGGCTTGAGCGAGGTCCGGCTGGAAGGCGGTGTTGTCCACCTCGGCGGTTTGGTCACCCACAATCACTGCGCCGTTTCGCCCATCGTCCGGGCGCACGGCCTACCGCTTGCCCGAGCCTCCTGGGAGGTCGGGGCCCCGCAGATCCGCAACCGCAGTACGGTCGCCGGGAATATCATCACCGGCTCTCCGGCAAACGATACGATCACGCCATTGATGGCGCTCGGCGCCCAGGTCCGGCTGCGTTCGCTGCGGGGGGAGCGGACGATCGCATTCTCCGATTTCTACACCGGGATCCGCAAGACGGTCCTGGAGTCGGACGAGATGCTGGTCGATATCGACTTTCCGGCGCTGACCGGGGCGCAGGCCGGCGCATTCGTCAAACTGGGGCTTCGCCGGGCGCAGGCCATTTCGGTCGTCCACGTGGCCGTCAAGCTGACATTCGATACGCCGGTCTCCGGAAACCGGGAAGGCGCCCTCGTCCGCGAGGCGGCAATTGCCCTCGGAGCCGTCACACCCGTGATCGTGAGGGCTGCGGAGGCGGAGGCTTATCTGACCGGGCGTGCGCTCGACCCCGAAACGATCGCAGAAGCAGCCGCGTTGGCCGTTCAGGCAGGCGCCCCGATCGACGACGTACGCAGCTCGGCCTCCTACCGGAACGAGATGGTGCGGGTCTGCACGCTGCGGGCGCTCCGGGCGATCCTGGAAGGGACGGAGGCGGCGGGTCTGCCCGAACACCCGATCACGCTTTGGGGACCCAACCCGCTCTACGCGCCGGCCGCCGTTTCCGAAACCGCTCATCTGACGCCTGACCGGCCGATCGAGACGCGGATCAATGGCCGGGACCTGGTGATCGCAACAGGGCATGAGAAGACCCTGCTGCGCTGGCTGCGCGAGGACGCCGGCCTCATCGGCACGAAAGAAGGCTGCGCCGAAGGAGAATGCGGCGCCTGCACCATTTTTCTGGATGGGGCTGCGGTGATGAGCTGCCTGGTCCCGGCGCCCCGGGCGCACAAAGCCGAGATCGTCACGGTTGAAGGGCTCGCCTGTGATGGGGTCCTGCACCCGGTCCAGGCGGCTTTTGCCGAAACCGGCGCCGTACAATGCGGGTACTGCACGCCCGGCTTTATCATGTCCGCCGCCAAGCTGCTGGAGGAAAACCCGCATCCGCAGCCCGGCGATCTGCGCCAGGCGATCACCGGCAACCTGTGCCGGTGCACCGGATATTACAAGATCCTGGATGCGATGGAAATCGCCTCCAGAAGAAATCCGAAAAATTAAATACCGGCGCAAGGCAAAGCCTTGCGCCGGTATTTAATTTTTTCGCAACGACTCTGGCTGTGGAGGTGCGTGATGCGATATTCGAAATACAGAAGAGAGCAACCAAGCGGTGAGCGGCAGACCAACCCGATCTGGCGCGGGATCGGCTGCATCCTGATCATCATCGCCCCGATCATCTCGTTCGCGATCGCCAACGAGGTCATGCTGTCCGGGGTGGTTCAGGATTACATTTACCTGCCGCCGATCCTGCGGTCCACGGTCCGGCTTCCGATGCTCGGGACGCCGGTACCGTATTTCTACGGCACCCTGGCGCTCAGCGCGGCCGTGTTGGTGGGGCTGTTCGCCGCATTCTTCGTGATCTACTCAGCCCTCTATCAAATATTAGGCCCGTCGCCGTACGGCCCGACCGACGTCCCGCCCGTGCGTACGCGCCGCAAGGTCAGGAAAAGCCGCTGATGGGTCGGATCGGCTCTGCCTATCCCCGGATCGATGCCGCAGGGAAGGTCACCGGTGAGACCCTGTTCCCCGGCGACATCGACTACCCGGACCAGCTCCACGCCAAGATCCTGTTTGCGCGCCGCCCGCATGCGCGGATTATCCGGATCGACACCGGCCCGGCGGAAGCCATCCCCGGGGTCGTGGCGGTGCTGACTGCCCGGGATGTACCGGTCAATGAGTACGGGCTGAATGTGCCGGACCAGCCGGTGCTGTGCGGTCCGGGCGCTTCGAAACCTTATACCGACCGGGTCCGGTTTGTCGGCGACCAGATCGCGATGGTGGTCGCCGAGACGGAGGCGATCGCGGCCCGGGCCCGGGATGCGATCGTGGTCGATTTCGAGCCGCTCCCGGTCCTTGCCGATCCCCTCGCGGCGATGGAACCGGATGCCTTCCAACTCCACCCGGACCGCGGTTCGAATGTGCTGCACCGCTATCGGATCCGCAAGGGCGACGTGGAGTCGGCGCTTGCGCGCGCGGCCGTGGTGATTGAAGGGGAGTATCGCACGCCGGCGCAGGAACACGCCTATCTGCAGCCGGAAGCGGGGTTGGGCTATATCGACGCCGAAGGCCGGATCACGGTCGAGGTCGCAGGTCAGTGGACGCACGAGGACCAGGCCCAAATCGCCCACGCCCTGGATCTGCCGAAGGATCGCATCCGGGTGATCTACCCGGCGATCGGCGGCGCCTTCGGCGGTCGGGAGGACATGTCGATCCAGATCGTCCTGGCGCTGGCCGCCCTCCGGCTGCAAGAGCGGGGTATCCTTCGTCCGGTAAAGATCATCTGGACCCGGGAAGAATCGATCATCGGGCACCACAAGCGACATCCGTACATCATCCGCACCCGCTGGGGCGCCGATGCGGACGGGAAGATCATCGCCGCGCAGGCGACGGTCATCGCCGATGCGGGCGCCTACGCCTATACATCCACGAAGGTCCTCGGCAACGCGACTCTGATGTGCACCGGTCCGTACGAGATCGAGAACGCTGCGGTGGACGCCTGCTGCGTCTACACCAACAATATCCCCGGGGGGGCGTTCCGCGGATTCGGGGGTCCCCAGGGCGCGTTCGCCGCCGAACAGCAGATGAACAAGCTGGCGCAGGCCCTCGGCCTGGATCCGGTGGAGATCCGCCGGAGGAACGTGATCCGGGAAGGGAGCCGGCTCACGGTGAACACGCCGGTCCCGAAGGGCGTCAGCATGGAGGATGTACTGGAGGCCTGCGTCGATCATTCGATCCGGATCGAAGCGCCGCGGCGCCCGTGGCTCAAGCGTGGAGAAGGGCTGGCGATCGGTTTCAAGAACATCGGGTTCTCATTCGGGTTCCCGGAGCAGTGCTGGGCCACGATCGAGCTGCACGGGAAAAGCGAGATCGAACGGGTCGTGCTGCACCACGCGGGTGCGGATGTGGGCCAGGGAGCGCACACGGTCATGGCCCAGATGGCGGCGGAAGCAGCCGGTGTACCGGTCGAAAAGGTTGAACTGGTCCTTTCCGATACGGCGACCTCCGGGGATTCCGGCAGCGCATCGGCCTCCCGGTTGACCTTCATGTCCGGCAACGCGATCCGCGGCGCCGCCGCGGCCGCCCTGGCGCGCTGGGCGGACGAGGAGCGGCCCGCTGTCGCCGATTACCGCTACGTTCCCCCGGCGACGTCGATGTACCACCCGGAGACCGGGGAATGCGATCCCAATTTCGCCTACGGGTATGTGGCCGAGCGAGCCGTCGTGGAGGTCGATACCGAGACAGGCCAGGTGCACATCCTCGATCTGGTCTGTGCGGATGACGTCGGCAGGGTGATCAACCGGCAGGGGGTCGAAGGCCAGATCGAAGGCTGCGTCGTGCAAGCTGCCGGCTACGTGATCCTGGAGGACTTCATCCAGAAGGACGGCGTCCCGCAGAACCCTTATTTTTCGACCTACCTGATCCCGGGCGTCCTGGATATCCCGGACCGCGTCCATTCCGTGATCCTGGAGTATCCCGATCCGGTCGGCCCCTGGGGCGTGCGCGGGATGGCCGAGATGCCGTACATTCCGCTGGCGCCGGCCGTCACCGCGGCGGTGCACGCTGCAACGGGCGTGTGGTTCGATGAGTTCCCGCTGACGCCGGAGCGTGTGCTGCGGGGGTTGGGGAAGATCGCTTGAGCGGTCGGAGCGTCTTGCTGAAGGTGGTTGGTGGGGGCTGCTTCGTCAACGCCGCGATCACCGGCCTGCTGGTCGGGATGTTCGCCGCGGCGATATCGTTCACGATCGACACGATCCTGATCCCCTTCATGGTCGGAGCAACAGCCAGCTTTGGGATCAGCCTGTATTTGATGCGTCATTCAACGCACGAGGTCCCGGTGATGCGCAAGGTGATCCTGGCCGGGCTTGGGGTCGTTCTCGGCAGCGCAATGGCCGTGATCGGGATTGCGGCTTTTTTCCTTATCTCCGGGTTCTAAGGATGCCGCCATTTCCGATTATCCTCATCCGGGGCGGAGGGGACCTGGCCAGCGGGACTGCGCTGCGGCTGGTTCGCGCCGGTTTCGAAGTCGTCATCACTGAGATCGCCGCACCGCTTGCGGTACGCCGGACGGTCTCGTTTGCCGAGGCGGTTTACGATGGGCGGGTCCGTGTCGAAGGCGTGCCGGGGGTATTGGCTGCCGGTCCGGCCGAGGCAGTCAAGACCCTCGCTGTGGGCGGCATCCCCATCATTGTCGATCCCGAACTGGATTTGCTTGAAAAGCCCGGCGGTCTGGAAATCTGCGCCGTGGTCGATGCGCGGCTGCTCAAGCGGCCGGTCCCGCCGTTGGAGGCGCCGTTCGTCGTTGGGCTTGGGCCGGGGTTCACCCCCGGCGTCAACTGCGACGCCGTGGTCGAGACGATGCGCGGCCACCACCTCGGCCGGGTTTACTTCGACCGCCCGGCAGCGGCGGACACCGGGCTCCCGGAAGGTTCGCCGGACCGCGTCGTGCGCGCCCCGGCGAACGGAGCGGTTCAACCGGCGGTCGCGATCGGCGATCTGGTCGAACTGGGGGAGCGGATCGGCGCCGTCGTGGACGACTCGGGCGGAGAGATCCCGATCCTGGCCGGAATCGGTGGGGTGGTACGCGGGATGGTCCGGCCTGGGATCCGGGTCGAGGCGGGGGTCAAGATCGGCGATATCGACGCCCGCGCGGACCCGGCCCTGTGCCGCCTGGTCTCGGACAAGGCGCTGGCGGTTGCGGGCGGGATCCTGGAGGCGCTGCTTTCGAAACCGGATCTGCGCCGCTTGCTCGCAGCGACCGCGGAGGCGCCATGGGGATGAAGCTCCGCACCGCCCTGCGCGCCGGGCCGGCGTCCAGGATCGCTTTTACCGGCGCCGGCGGGAAGACGACGGCGCTTTTCAGTCTTGCGCGAGAACTCCGAGAAGAGACGGGGACCGTCCTGGTCACGACGACGACCCACTTCGGCGCCGATCAAGTCCGTCTCGGAGATGTGCACGTGATCCTGCCGGTGCCGGGCGGGCTCGCGGCCGGGCTGGCGCGATACGCAGGCGTTGTCGTGGTGACGGGCGGACCGGGAGTAGGCGGCCGGATCCGCGGGATCGATCCGGAGATGGTCACCGAGCTGGCGCACCATGCAGAACGGACCGGTCTGCCCCTTCTGGTCGAGGCGGACGGCTCCCGGATGCGGCCGTTGAAAGCTCCCGCGGCTCACGAGCCGGTCGTCCCGGAATTCGTCGACGCCGTCGTCGTGGTGGCCGGGCTATCCGGGCTCGGGCAGCCGGCCGGCCCCGAGTGGGTCCACCGGCATGAACGGTTCTGCGAACTGGCCGGATTGCAGCCCGGCGAGATGATTACCCCGGCTGCGTTGGCGACGGTCCTGCGCGCGCCGGACGGCGGGAAGAAGGCCGTCCCTGCCGGCGCCCGGGCCATCGTTGTCCTGAACCAGGCGGACAACCCCGCGCTGCAGGGGCAGGGGCGGCGTATCGCGGACGAGCTGCGAGGCGCATACGATGCGGTCCTGATCGCCTCGCTCCGGTCGGAGGCGGTGTTCGCCGTTCACGAACCGGCGGCTGGGATCGTGCTGGCGGCGGGGGCTTCGACCCGGATGGGCCGCCCCAAGCAGCTGTTGGACTGGGGCGGGCGGCCGCTGGTGGCCCACGTCGCAAGACAGGCGCTGGCGGCAGGCTGTGACCCCGTCGTCGTCGTCACCGGGGCGGGGGCGGTGGGCGTGCAGGCAGCGGTTGCGGATCTGTCCGTCGACATCGTCCATAACCCGGATTGGGAAGCCGGCCAGAGCGGTTCGGTCCGGGCGGGGGTCGCGGCGGCTGGGCGGGCGGGGTCCGCCCTGTTCTTGCTGGTCGATCAGCCGTTCGTCGAGGCGACCCTGATCCGCAGGCTGATCGAAGCGCATGCCGCAAGCCTGGCGCCGATCGTAGCCCCGATGATCGGAGACCGGCGCGGCAACCCGGTCTTGTTCGACCGGGCGACCTTCCCGGATTTCAGGGCGCTGACCGGGGATGCCGGCGGACGCCAGCTCTTCTCACGGTACCCGGTTGAGTGGCTCCCCTGGCACGACGAGCGCGCCCTCCTGGATTTGGACACCGAAGACGATTACCGGAACCTGGTTGGCCCAGGGTGGTTTGCTTGAATTTTCAACCATCTTGTGCTATCTTGAAATAATGAAGGCCGTTATCAGGGCGTTTATCGCCATCGACCTTTCCGAGGATATCATCCGCAAGTTAGGTGAGATCTCCACCGGTTTGCACGACCGGATGGGTGAGCTGCCGGTGCGCTGGATCCCTGCGGAGAATGTCCACCTGACGCTGAAATTCCTCGGGGACGTCTCGGCGACCAACGTCGAACGCCTGGCGGAGATCATCCGACGAGTCGCGCTGGCGCACGAATGTTTTGAGATCAGCGTCGGCAGCCTGGGCGTTTTCCCGAATGCGAAGCGGCCGCGGGTCATCTGGTTGGGGGTCGAGGCGCCGCAAGCGTTGTTCTCCATCCAACGCGGGATCGACCAGGAGACCAGTCGGCTGGGTTACGAGACGAAGGAGCAGGAGTTCTCGCCCCATCTCACGATCGCCCGCGTTTCGCGCAGCGCCGGCTACCGGGAGCTCAAGTCGATCGGCGATCAGCTCGAATCAGAGACGGTCGGTTTTCTCGGAGCAGCGCGGGTCGAAAAAATCAACCTGTACCGCAGCGATCTAAAACCCACCGGCGCAGAATACAGCGTCGTCTATTCCGGTCCGCTGCATGATCCGAACCCTTGAGGTGAATCTTCTGGAACCCATCAAACTCGCTCGTGAGATCGTAGACGTCCTCGTCGACAAAAAAGGAGAAGACATCCTGCTCCTGGACATCCAGGATCTGACCGTGATCGCCGATTATTTTGTAATCTGCTCCGGCACCAGTTTTCGAATGCTGCACGCACTGGCCGAGGCGGTTGACGAGCACCTGCGGATCCATTACCGGATCAAATCTCGCGTCGATGGGGAGGCGCAGACCGGTTGGCTGCTCGGAGATTATGGGGACGTCGTCCTGCATCTTTTTTCCCCCGAACAGCGCGACTACTACAAATTGGAAGAACTCTGGTCGGAAGGGAAGGTCATCCTGCGGATGCAATGAGAAAAAAAAAGAGCCCCCGGCGGTTTTACCGCCGGGGGCTCTTTTTTTTCTCTATTCAAAATGCCAGCGATCGTTCTCCCGGTCCCATGCAACGAGATCGTCCTCGCCGAACCAGAGACCAACCTCTTTTTTGGCGGATCCGTCCCCATCGGATGCGTGGGTCAGGTTGCGGCCGATCTGCAGACCGAAGTCGTGCCGGACCGTGCCTGGGAGCGCTTCAATCGGATCCGTTTTCCCCATTGTCTGGCGGACGGCTTCGATGGCGCGCGGCCCTTCCCAGACCATCGCCATTACCGGTGAGGACGTGATGTAGGCGATCAGGTCGGGGAAAAAGTTCCTGTCTTCAAGTTCGGCGTAGTGCGCCCGGGCGAGGTCTTCGGAAACCCACATGAAGCGGGAGGCGGCCAGCCGCAGGCCGCGGCGCTCGAGCCGGGTGATGATCTCACCGATCAGCCCACGTTGGACGCCGTCCGGTTTGATCAATACCAGCGTTTTTTCCATATTTCCTTTCAATGGAGCAGTTCCTCGGCCCTGGTGTAGGCATCGAGGGCGCTTTGAAGGTTGTCGTTGCCGGCGTATGCATCGCCCAGGGTGGCCCAGATGTCGATATTTACCGGGTGATCGTATTCAAGGGCCCGCTCCAGATCATCGATCACGGCGGGGAGACCGGCTTTGTCCCGGATCAAGGTGTGGTAGCCGACCAGGGCAGTCGAAACATCGCCGGACCGCAGCGCATCGCGGGCGGCCTCCAGCTCGACCTGGCGAACCTCCGGCTGATCCGGCTGCGGTTCTGGTGCGATCTCTCCGGCGAACTCCGGTTCGTCATAGGAATCGACCGGCATCCAGGTTTCGTCCGGCAGCTCCTCCTCAATCCCGGTCTGGGCTTGCGTTGGGACTGCCGATTCCCCTTCCGGCTCTTCATCCATCTCGTCGTAGACCAATTCTACGGCGGGTTCGTCGACAATCGCCGACGCTTCTTCAAAGTCGGGGCTTTCCTGCTCCCACGCATAAGCCTCTTCTTCTTCCATTTCCATCTCCGTCGCTTCAATCACAGTTTCGGAGTCGGTTTCAGAGTCGGTCTCAGAGTCGGTTTCTGAGTCGTCTTCTTCCGGCTCGTCCTGCGTTGCGAACGGCGATGTGGCCAGCATGGTCTGCTGGAGCCAGTCCGGGATGTCATCGTCCGGTTCCGCCGGTTCACCTGTTTCCTCGTCGCCGGTGAGGTCCATCAGCCATGCGGGAATGCCGGTTTCCTCCGAGGCTTCGGATTCAGGGATTGGTTCGCCTTCGAATTCGGCGGAGGGGGGGGCGTCCGCTTCGGTAGCGGCGACGACGGTTTCGGCCGTATCATCCGGGGCTACTTCCGGCTCGCGGAGATAAGAGGGGGCGAGCATCGTTTGCTGAAGCCAGTCCGGGATGTCACCGTCACCTGCCTCTTCCGGATCGGAGGTCCCGCTGGCGATCTCCTGGAGCCAGTCCGGCACGTCGGACGCCGGGGCCGGCTGGCCAGCCTCGTCATCGGTTTCGCCTTCATCGCTGAGGTCAAGACCTTGCAGCCAGCTCGGAACCGAGGCGGAAGGCTCGGTCTCGGCGGGGCCGCTGATCTGGTCCTTCAGCCAATCGGGGAGATCATCCGATTCGAACTGGGAGGTTTCCTCCATCGTCCAACCCGGGGCCTCTTCGACGGCCTCTTCGGGCTGCGAAAGGAATTCCGGGCTCGCTTCGTCCGGCTCATCCTCAAGACCTTCCAACCAATCCATCGCATCTGCGGTCGGGACCGGCTCGATTTCGGTCATGTCCCCGACGGCCTCTTCGATCTCCTCCCAATCGGCTTCGTCTTCTTCGGCCGGCGTTTCCATGACGGTCCTGTCCGAGTCGAACTCGAACGCTGTCTCACCGCCGGCGGATGTGTCCATCGACTGGACCCAATCGGGCGGGGTTTCGCGCCGCTCCTCCGGGGAGGTGAGAAGTTCATCTTCTCCCACCCCCTGGCGAGCCGCCAGGCTCTCGAGCCAGCGCATGGCGTCATCGTCGCCCATCTCCGAGAATTCGGAGGCGTCTTCTGTGGGTTCTTCGATCGGTTGGTCGTCTGGCATTTCCATATCACTCCCTTCCTCAGGTTCCGTTTCTCCGGTCCCCCGAATTGCGTTTTGCTCCAGCCAGAGGGTCACACCGGTCTGGTCCTCCGGTTCGCCGGTTGTCGCGGACGTGGAGGCGCCGGCAACCGCAGCGATATCCTGGAGCCAATCCGGGATTTCGCCTTCGGAGGTCGTTTCGACCGTCTCAGGCGAACCGACCCGTTCCGGCGGCTCGATGGAGGCGAGCCAGTCAGGCAGCTCCTCCTCAGGCTCCGCAACCGGTTCGGCTGGGGAGAAGTCACCCATGTCGGTCAGCCAATCGGGGACATCTTCATCCGGTCCGGTTGCTGAGGCTTTCTCCTCGGGTTCCGTAGTGCTCTCGGCCGCCGGGAAATCCTCATCGACAGGCATGGCAGTTTCCAAGGTTTCGCGTGGAGCGAGCGCCTGGAGCCAATCGGGGACCTGGGCGCGGTAGAGACCGCTGTCATCCGGATCTTCCTCCGCTTCCGATGTGAAATCTTCCGCTGTCGGTTCGGAAACGGTCGCTGGCCCAGGAATGGATTCCTCTTCGTCGGATGTCTCCCAGCCGGCTTCGACCATCCAGTCCGGGATCTCCGGCTCGTCGGATGGAATCACGAGATCTTCGAAATAAACCTCGGCCGGCTCCGTCTCCCCTTCGCCGGGGGAATCCTCGTCCTGGAACGAGACGCCGGTGCCGAACGCTTCAGATGCGGCGATATCGGCGGCCAACTCATCATCGATGAAATCGTCGTCATCGATGAAATCGTCGTCGTCGGTGGCCGGCTCGGGGGTGGGCGCAGGCGTTTCGATCAGCCAGTCGATGTCCTCTTCCTCCCGGGTTTCCTCGGTCATTTCGCCTCCGAGGGTCTGAACCCAGGTCGGTTGGGCAGCCGAGGCGGCGGCATACGAGCGCATTTCGCTCTCATCCATCTTGAGCAGGGTCACCGCGGCGTCCGGGACGAGTTCGACCGTCAGGGCCTGGTCGGAAAGGAAAGCGGCGTAGGGGTCGAGCTCGCGTGCGCGCTCGAGATACGTCCGGGCTTCTTCTGGCCGGTTGGTATCTTCAAGCGACCGGGCGATGATGAGGTTGGCTTCCAGACAGTAGGGCAACTTGTTGAGCACCTGGCTGCAAGTCTGGATGCTTTTAACCCGCTGCTGGTTGGCGGCATACATCCTGGCGAGCAGGACCATCAGGTCGGCCCGTTCGGGTTCTTCCTGCAGGGCGGCCCGCAGCTCCGCGATCGCCTCCGTGACCAGGTCCCCCCGTGCGTACATGCGGGCGAGTGCGGCGCGGGTCAGACGGATCTTGGGCGGTTCGACCCCGTCGCGCCGGTCGAAAAGGCGCCGGAGTTCGTCCTGGATCGTGATATTGGACGACTGGACGTCGTAAGCGCGCTGCATGTGCCAGATGGCAGCGTCCAGGTTGCCCTCGTCCTCGCGAATAATGCTCATCCCGATGTGGGAGACGAAATCATCCGGAACGGCGGAGAGGACCCGTTGGAATACGTCGGCAGCATCGCCGAGGCGCTGGTTTTCGAGATAAGCCTTGCCGAGCAGGCGGTAGGTGTCGACGTGCTTTGGGAAAAACTTCAAGATGTGCAGACAGTGTGCGATCGCGAAGTCGATCTTGCCCTGGTCGGTGATCACTTCGATCTCACGGTTATAACTGCGCAGGGTGATTTTCGTCATCGGTTTTATTATACATAATACGGCAAAAAAGGACACCCGGCCGGGGCTCTGCCCCGGCCGGGTGTCCTTTTTTGCCGAAAAAAAGAAGGGTCAGGCGATGGACCTGGCCGGCCGCTTGCTTTCGCGGATGGCCCAATACAGCGCCCCCAGCAGGGCCGCGACGATGACCCAGCCGACCACGCCCAGATCATCGTACTGGACGACGATCGGGCCGATGATCAGGGCGACGAGGTTGACGACCTTGATCATCGGGTTGAGCGCCGGGCCGGCCGTGTCCTTGAACGGGTCGCCGACTGTGTCGCCGACCACGCCGGCCATGTGCCGCTCGGAGCCTTTGCCGGTGTTCTTCGATATGTCACTCGGCTCGTCCTCGATCAATTTCTTGGCGTTATCCCAGGCGCCGCCGGCGTTGTTCATGTAGACCGCCAGGAGCTGCCCGGACAGGATGATCCCGGCCAGGAAACCGCCCAGGGCTTCGACGCCGAGCAACATCCCGATCAGGATCGGGGTCAGGACGCCCAACAGGGCCAGCGGGACAAGCTCTTTCTGGGCCGCCTCGGTCGAGATATCGACCGCCTTGCGGTAGTCCGGCTCGATTATGCCTTCGAGGACCCCCAGCTTGAACTGCCGGCGGACCTCCTCAACGATCAGCGCCGCGGCCCTGCTGACGGCCTGGATCGCAAAGGAAGAGAACAGCCAGGGCAGCGCGCCGCCGATCAGGAAACCGACGAAAATCGTCGGGATGTCGATCCGGATCCCGATCGACTGGATCTGGTCCGCCAGCGGTATGCCGAGACCGGCCTGCGCCCGGCTGACGTCCACCAGGTACGAGCCGAACAGCGAGACGGCGGCGATCACGGCAGAACCGATCGCAATGCCTTTTGTGATCGCCTTGGTCGTGTTGCCTACGGCGTCCAGGTCGGCCATAATCCGTTGCGCTTCGACGAGGTTTTCGTCATCCTCGCCGGACCAGGACATCTCACCGATCCCGGCCGCGTTGTCGGCGATCGGACCAAAGGAGTCCATCGCGACGTTGTTGCCGGTCAGGGTGAGCATCCCGATGCCCGTCATCGCCACGGAGTAGAGGACAAAGGTGATGCGCTCGAAGGGGGTGCTGCCCATGTCGTTGAACAGGATGATGGAAGCGCCGATCGTACCGGCGATGACGACGATCGCCCAGACCGAAGATTCAAAACCGACCGCCGTCCCCTGCAGGATCAGGGTGGCCGGGCCGGTGTCGGCGGCCTTCTTGATATCCTTGACGGGCGAGGCATGGGTCCCGGTGAAATATTCGGTCATCCGGTCGATCAAGATCGCCAGCAGCACTCCGAAACCGACCGCCAGGGGTACCCGCCACCAGCCGCCCGGGAGGGGACCGGTATCCGTATTGCTGGCAACTATGTGGAGATAGTAGTACGCGGCGCCGAAAAACAGGACGACGGAGATTGCCGCCGAGGCAAGAAAACCCGTGAAAATGGCCTTCATGGCGTCGCCGCTGCGGCCGGGCTGGGACTTGACGGCATACGTGCCGATGATGGAGGAGAGCACGCCGATGCCGCGCACAATCAGGGGGTAGATGATCCACTCGAGATGCCCGGTGATATGCCAGAGGGCCAGGCCGAGGATCAGGCCGGAGACGATGGTGACCTCGTAGCTTTCGAAGATGTCGGCCGCCATCCCTGCGCAGTCGCCGACGTTGTCACCGACCAGGTCGGCCACGACGGCCGGATTGCGGGGGTCGTCCTCCGGGATGCCGGCCTCGATCTTGCCGACGAGGTCAGCGCCGACGTCGGCGGCCTTGGTGAAGATCCCGCCGCCGACCCGCATAAACAGGGCCAGCAGGGTGCCGCCGAAGCCGAAGCCGAGCAGGGCGTCCGGGGCAGCGATGCCGAAAATGATGAAGATGATCGTCCCGCCGAAAAGGCCCAGGCCGTCGGTCAGCATCCCGGTGATCGTCCCAGCGCGGTAAGCGATCCGGAGGGAATCGCCAAAGGAGGTCCGGGCGGCGGAAGCGACCCGCACGTTCGCCTGCACCGCCATACGCATCCCGATCTGGCCGACGGTCAGCGAGAAGCCGGCGCCCATGATGAAGCCGATCGCCCGGCCGAGCCCGACGATGAGCTGGATCTGCTCTTCCGGCAGGCCTGCGAAACGCTCGAGCGCTTCCGGCGTCGGTGGGACGATATAGACGGAGAAGAAGAGGAGGATGGTGAGGAGACCGATCAGGGGGACGATCGTGCGGAGCTGCTTGCGCAGGTAGGCGTCGGCCCCATCTCGGATCGCCCCCCAGACCTGCTGCATCTTTGCGGTGCCCATATCCTCCGCCAGGATCTGCCGGCGGAGGAATACGGCGTAAAGCAATCCCAGGATCGCCACACCGAGCACGCTCCAGATCGCGATCTGTTCGAAAGGGGTCATCAATCCTTGCATCTGCATTTCCTCCAGAGGTAAAAAGGAAAATTTGAATGCGGTGCGGAGCACAGCCCCGCACCGCATTCAAATTTTCCAGTTTCTGTGCGCCATTCGTTACAGAGGGCACAAACAGACCGATTTTAAGGGGCAAGCGTTAATGTGTCAAGCAAAAGTGCAAAACGGAACAAATCGGCTCGCTGACAACTGATTGGGCCTATTCGTTCTCGATGAACGGAAAGAATTGCAAATCCAGGAGCTGCAGACAATCAAACTGGTCGAGTCGATAAGCGAGATTCGAGTACGGCATGGGAATGGCATCTGTGTGGACCGGGCGGACCTGGAAGACGCAGGTATCCGGAGCAAGACCCGTCAGCGGCACCATCGTTTCGAAGCCGGTCCGGGGTGCGGTGGTAACGAGGCTCATCGATCCGGGGTCGGCCCCGGCAAAGACTTGATAGCCGGTGATATCGGTGGCCCCATTCCAACTCGTGTAAACGGTGGTCGTCAGCGTGCTGGAAGAATAGACCAGGGCCACACGCGGATCGTGTGCGGGAATTGCCGACCACTCCGATCGGAAAGCCCGGTAGGTCATGTCGGTCATCTCGACCTCATAGGTTTTTGTGCCGTCTGCCAGCGCCTCGGTGAACATGGGAAGACCCCCCCAGCCGATGAGGGTATTTCCGTTATCGAGGCGCTGCATGTTCCCCATGAACGGTCCGAACAGGCTGGTGTCGGCCGGATATTTCCAGACCAGGTTGACAGTCATGCCGACCTCGTCCAGTGCGTATTCGACTGCCCGAGAATGGGGCGGCGAATGCTGGTTGCCGTTGTCAAAGAGCGAGATATTTCCATTGGCCAGCCGGCGAATATCGTGCTGGTAGCTGAATCCGATATCGTTCGTAAAGGTGAATTCGTTGTTCTTTCCGCCCAGGCGCCAGATGATGTCACCTGTCGACAGGTCGATTTTTGTGATTTCCGACAGGTGCCGGCTGGAGAGCAGCAGGTTCCCATCCAGATCCATCTCGATGGCGTTGGCATGGATGTAATCCGAAGGGGAATTTGCGAGATTGACGTAGGAATCAAGCGGGTCGAAATGGTCGATACCGTGCCATTCGAACAGGACATTTTTGTCGGTATCCTGCAGCTGGATGACGTTGTCGTAAACCACGCCGTTTGCCGGGCCACCGTAAGGGCTCAAATCGAAGGGCGTGGGCAGATAGCCGAGCAGGAGTACGTGACCGTTGTCCAGGATGATGAATTCATGGAAATCCGCGTTGTAGCCGTTCTCGATCGTCCAGCTGTCCACGATCGTGTAGGCATTATCCATGACAAAGGCCGTGCCTCGGGACCAGCTGCCCTCAAAGAGGCCCGAATGGAAGGCCAGGTGGTCCACACCCTGGTAGCTGACGATTTTCAGGTCGGCGACAAATTCGCCGGCGGTAGCAAGACCGATATAGATGGGTTCACCACTTTCTTCCAGGATCATATTTACCGGGCTCACGTTTCCCATTGCGTTAATAAAGAGGTACCCGGCGGCGGTATTCTGCGGCGATGTCGTGACCAGCGCCGTCATAATGTTCTGGAATTCCGGGTGAGTGTGATACGTGCCGCCCGGCAGCGCGGGATGCCTGACCGGAGGCGCCGGGTACCGGTCTGCCTCCGCCGCGGCGTACTCTTCCGCCGTCAGCTCCCGCTCAACCGTCGAGAACCGGTAGACTGTATCCCGGATCGGATCCCCGCCGGCCGTCCGCAGCCCGGAACCGATCGCCACCGTGACGGTTTCACCATATTCAAACGGCTCGTCGGGGTAGAAAAGGAGCGTTCTGGCATCGTCGGAGAGGGTGTTCTGACCGGTGTGAAGTCCGCTCACGCTGCCGGTAACCGTGAAGATATCGAGATTGAGGACCTAGCGGTCGAACGGACCTCCTTCGCGCACGGCCAGGGAGGTTTCAGGATGCACGTAATGGGAATCCGGTCGGGGAGAGAGATAGATGAACGAACTTGCTTCGGCGGGCCGGTAAAGGACCGTTCCCGAGTAAACCAGGACCAGGAAGGCTGACAACAACAATGCTCGCTTGTTCATTTAATTTCCCTCAAATCATAGAAACGCTTTGAAAATGGCCGAGGACGAGTATAGCTTAGAACCAATCCGAAATTTCTGAGGTTGGGCGAATTTGGGGGCGGATGCGGCGGAGCCGCATCCGCCCCCAAATTCGCCGCCCCAATGATCGGATAGGTTCTTATTCGGTTTCACCAGGATTCTGCCGAGTTGACGATTATCCTGATTGGATTACAATATCCCCCGCTCTCAAAATGAGAGAGGCTGAGTATTTGAAGAAAAATTCCGACGAAAATCAGGGTTGTGTGCGAGCATAGCCCGCACACAACCCTGATTTTCGCCAATTTTTCGAAACCCATCGCGGAACGAAATGGAGTGTAAATGATATCTGTCGAATCATTGACCAAAATTTACGGCCGGCGGCACGCCGTGGACAATATCGATTTCCACGCCGACCGCGGCGAGATCGTCGGTTTCCTGGGACCAAACGGTGCAGGCAAGACGACGACGATGCGGATCCTGAGTGGGTTCATGCCGCCCACCTCCGGAAAAGCCACCGTCGGCGGTTTCGACGTCGTCGAACAGTCACTCGAAGTCCGCAAACGGGTCGGCTATCTGCCGGAGACCGTCCCGCTCTACACGGACATGACCGTCTTCGAATATCTTGCATATATGGGAAACCTGCATAAAGTCGATGACGTTGAAGACAAGGTCGAGGATGTTCTTGAGATGGTCAACATGGAAAGCAGGGTCGACTCTTACATTTCGAGCCTCTCGAAAGGTATGCGGCAGCGCATCGGGTTGGCCCAGGCCCTGATCCACAACCCGGATGTCCTGATCCTTGACGAACCCACGATCGGTCTCGACCCGGCCCAGATCATCGAGATCCGCACTCTGATCCGCGGACTCGGCGCCGAACACACCGTACTGCTGTCCACACACATCCTCTCGGAGGTCCAGCAGCTCTGCGATCGCATCCTGGTGATCAACAAGGGCAAGATCGTGGCCGAAGGCACGCCGAAAAACCTGGAGCAGCGCCTGGCGGGCGCCGGGCGGGTCAGCCTGCAGGTGTCCGGCCGGACTGATGGCCTGGTCGACCTGGTCGGGCGGGTCAAAGGGGTTGAATCCGTCCTCCTCGCCGAGGAAGGCAGGCTGGAGTTCCTGACCGCCCCGGGGGTCGAGAGCCGTCCGGAAGTCTCCCGGGCCATCGTCAATGCCGGGTATGACCTGATCGAGATCCGCTCGGTCGGGATGAGCCTGGAGGAGATCTTCCTGGAGCTGACCGCCGACGACCCGCTGCGCAATTCCGAAGAACCGCAATCCCCCAAGGGTGAAACGGATGATGAGGATGAGGAGTAAAAGATGAGAATTGTATGGATCATCGCCGTTCGCGAATACAAACGATATTTTGCGACCCCGGCGGCCTATGCGATTGCCCTGTTCCTGCTGCTGATCGTCGGCTTTTTGTTCAACGCCTCGATCCTGGCTGCGTTGCAGCAGTCCGCTTTCGGCGGCGGTGGCGCGCCGGGGGTCCAGGTCATCCTGAGCCCGCTGGTATTCCTGCTGCTGTTCGCTTCGCCCGCGATCACCATGCACCTGCTCGCCGAAGAGCAGCGCATGGGGACGATCGAGCTGATGCTGACCGCCCCGGTTAAGGATTGGGAACTCGTCGTCGGGAAATGGCTGGGGGCCTTTCTGTTCATGGTCACGATCGTTGCCATAACGCTGGTCTACCCGCTGATCCTGAACAACCTGGTCTCTCCGGGGATCGATCAGGGGCGGCTCGTCTCCGGATATCTCGGCGTCATCCTGTTCTGCAGTACGATCACGGCCATCGGTGTGGCCATCTCTTCGTTCTTCAGCAACCAGGTGGCCGCATTCTTCGTCACGCTCGGGGTCCTGCTCGTGCTCTGGATCATCAGCGCCCCCAGCCAGGCCACCGGCGGCACCCCCCTGCTGACCTATCTTGATCTGCGCAGCCACTTTTACGATACTTTCTACGTCGGGGTGATCGATATCCGCGACGTCGTCTACCATGTCAGCGTGACGGCCTTGTTCCTGTTCCTCGGCTCGACCATCGTCGAGATGCGGAGGTGGAGTTGATGGACCGCACAAAATCATACGCAGTCGCCGCCGTCTGGGTCTCCGCCCTTGCCCTCCTGGCGACCCTGGTCCTCTGGTATATCGAAGGCTCCTTTTCAACCAACGTGCAGATTGCCGGGGCCGTCACGGTGGTGGCCTTCGCCCTGTTCGTGTATTTCGACCCCGACCGGGCGCGCGGTCTCTTCTCGGGCCGCCAGGCCCGCTACGGCAGCAACGCCCTGGTCATGTTCGCCGCTTTCCTGGGCATCCTGGTTGTCGCCAATTACCTGGTCTACATGAACGCCACCGACTGGGGTCTGCGCTGGGACCTGACCGAAGACCAGGAGCGCACCCTGGCGCCTGAGACGATCGCCACGCTTGAATCGCTTGAAGCGCCGGTGATCGTTTACGCCTTCTACACCGCCACAAACCCCGGCGTGACCCGGGCAACGGAACTCCTCGAGGACTTCACCTTTTACGCGGGCGGCAACCTGGTCTATGAGTTCATCGACCCGAACGAGAACCCGATCCGCGCCCAGGAGGCCGGCATCCCCCAGGATGGCACGGTCCAGTTCACCTTTGAAGGTGAAAGCATCCTGGTGACGACGGTGACCGAGCCCGAGTTCACCAACGCCATCCTTTCCGTCCTCAACCCGGGCGCCCGGGGGATCTACTTCATCACCGGGCACGGCGAATTCAGCGTCGATGCGACCGGCGAGGAATCCCTCAGCCAGCTCCGGCAGGCGCTGGAGGGCAAGAACTACGTTGTCGCGGCACTCAGCCTGCTGACCGATCCGGAGATCCCGGAGGACGCCGTCGCCCTGGTCATCGCGGGTTCGCTCCAGCCGCTGACTGAGCCTGAGATGGCCTTGATCGCCGAATTCGTCGATGCCGGCGGCGCCCTCGTCGTCGCTTCCGAACCGCCTTTCCTGACGGACTTCGGCGCAACCCCGGATCCGGTTGCGGCGTACCTCGCTGAGACCTGGGGAATCGGGTTGGGTACGGACCTGGTCGTCGACCTGCAGGCGGTCGAGATCTTCAACTCCGCCTTTATCGCCATCTCGGGCGCCTACGGGGAGCAGCCGATCACCTCGGACCTCCTCCAGCGACAGCTGGCGACCGTCTTCCCGCTTGCCCGCAGTGTCGTGATTTCGAACGCCGAACTGGAAAACGTCATCCAGACCGAATTGATCTCGACTTCGACCGATTCTTGGGCTGAAACTGATTTCCAATCGATCAATGACGGCACGGCGGCTCTGGACGAAGACGACCTTGCCGGGCCGGTCGGCCTGGCCGTTGCGGCGGAAAACAGCCTCACCGGCGGTCGGGTCGTCGTTTTCGGGGATGTCGATTTCATGGCAAACACGGCCTACGCCCAGTTCGGGAACGGCGCCCTGATCCTCAATACCATCGATTGGCTCACCGACCGGGAATCCCTGATCACGCTGACGCCGCGCGACGTCACTCAGCGTTTCGTCATCCCGCCGCAGGGTAACACCATCCGGCTGATCCAGTTCGGCACCGTCATCCTGATCCCGGGGTTGGTGCTGCTTTCCGGGATCGTGGTCTGGGTACTCCGCCGCCGGCGGGCATAAAATATGATCAAACGCAACACGCTGATCCTGCTGGGCGTATTCGCCCTGCTGCTCGTCGTCATGATCGTCCTTCAGCGACTGCCCGAAGAAGAGCCCGCGGAAACGCTCGAAGACATCCCGACGCAAGCCGTCCTGCCCGCCCTGTTTGCGTTCGAACCGGCCGATGTCGCCGGTGTGCGGATCGAAAACGCCGAAGGCCAGGTCATCCACTTCGCCCGCGAAGGGGAGGGCTGGATCACGATCGAGCCCCCGGCTGTTCCGGAGGAGGTCGATGCGATCAGGCTCGAATCGCTCGTCTCGCAGCTGACCTTTCTGCGCCTTGTGACCGAGACTGTCCTGGAGGTCGATCTTGCTGCGTTGGGCCTGGAGACTCCGGGGTACACGCTGTTGATCACCCTCGTCTCCGGCGAGGAACATGAACTGTTGGTCGGCGACGCTTCGATCGCGGGGACCGGGTATTACGTCTCCGTTGACGGCGCGCCCCCCCAACTCGTCTCCAAATCGATCCTCGACACGTTCATCACCCTGTTTGACAACCCTCCACTGCTCCCGACCCCGATCCCGACATTGGATGAGTCGGGGACGATCACCGATACCGCGACGCTGGAGCCGGAAGGATAACCGTTTGGAAAATTTGGGAGCCGGCGAGGGGATCTCCCCGCCGGCTCCCAAATTTTCAGATCGGTTCATAATCCGGTTGATTTAATTATTAAAAAAGTGTATTCTGGTCCCGATTTCGAGGACACGCATATATGAAAATTAACGACCAGATGATCGACGAGTATGATGAGAACGAAAGCAGCGCCCGGATCAAACAGCTCATCCAGCACGGTCGCGAAAAAGGTTTCGTCACCATCGACGACATCCTCGCCTTCCTGCCGGATGCCGAGAACGACCTGGATCAGCTCGAAGAAGCTTTCACCGCCCTGCTCGCAGCCCGAATTCAATACGTAGAAGAAACCCCAAACAAAGACGGCGATGACGAGCTGAGCCAGGACGAAGACGATTCCGACTCGGAAGGCGGCCGGACGATGTCGTTTGACGACAACTACCTGGCTAATATCGACACCGATGACATGATCGGGCTGTACCTCAAGGAGGTCGGCCGCGTCCCGCTGCTGACCGCCGAACAGGAGGTCGATCTTTCCCAGCGGATCGAACTGGGTCGGATGGCCCGCGAGGAACTTGCGCGCGGGGGCGCCTCACCACACCGCCGGCTCGAGCTGCGCCGGTTGATCGAGGACGGTTGGCTGGCGCGTGAACATCTGATCACGGCCAACTCCCGGCTCGTGATCAGCGTGGCCAAAAAATACATGGGCCGAGGCGTGCCGTTCCTGGACCTGATTCAAGAGGGCAACATCGGCTTGATCCGGGCTGCCAAGAAGTTCGACTACCGGCGCGGCCACAAATTCAGCACCTACGCGACCTGGTGGATCCGCCAGGCGGTCACCCGCGCGATCGCCGACCAGGGCCGCACCATCCGCGTTCCGGTCCACATGGGCGACCAGATCAACAAGCTCCTGCGCATCCAGCACCAGATCACCCAACGGCTGGGCCGCGAACCCTCGCTCGACGAGCTCGCCGAGGCCCTCGACGTCCACCCCAAGAAAGTCGAGAATATGATCCAGGTTGCCCGGCGGCCGCTATCGCTCGAGACCCCGACCGACGACGAGGACGACTCGGTCCTGGCGGACTTTATCGAGGACCACGACGCCGCTGCCCCGGACGATTCGGCTACCTTCAACCTGCTCAAGCAGCACCTCGGCGAGGTGCTCTACAACCTGCCCCCGCGCGAGGTCCGCATCCTGCAGCTGCGCTACGGGCTGCTGGACGGGCAATCGTATACGCTGGAGGAGGTCGGTCGCAAGATGGGGGTGACGCGGGAGCGGGTCCGCCAGATCGAGGCG
The DNA here is from genome assembly GCA_035512695.1 of Anaerolineales bacterium. Classification (GTDB taxonomy): domain Bacteria; phylum Chloroflexota; class Anaerolineae; order Anaerolineales; family JABWBV01; genus DATDOR01. The sequence goes on from DATKDL010000240.1 coordinate 28,909, forward strand.
CAGGCCCTCAGCCGCCTCCGGCACCCGGCCGTGCGGCGGATTCTGAGGGAGTACCTGGTCTAGCCGGTAAGCCGGAAAAAACAAAAAAACAGGGCCGCCCGGGCCTTTGCCCAGGGTGGCCCTGTTTTTTCGTTTATCCTTACATCCGCCATGGACCCAACCATCCGGATCTACCACCGGATCGCCGAAATCGACGAACACCGCTGGGACGCCCTGACCGCGGCTCGCCCCTTCACCAGCCACCGCTGGCTGCGCTTCTGCGAGCGCGTCCAGGATCGTGACGAACCGTTCTATCTCGTTTTGACCCAGGGAGAGACGGATACCGCTGCGGCCGTGTTCTGGCTCCGCTCCCGGATCACGGTCCCGGATCTGCCGGGATGGGCCGCCCGGGCGCTCGAACGGCTGATCGCCCGCCGGCCCCTGCTGATCTGCGAGATCCCGATCGCAGATGCCTCCGGTCTGATCCTGCCGGAAGACTCACCGGCCCGGGAGAAGGCCCTGGAAGCTCTGATGGAACGGGCGCTCCGGATTGCAAGCGAAAGAAAAGCCGCCTTCCTGGTCTGCGGGTACCTGCCCGCGGAGCAGGCAGGGGCGGCCGGCTGGCCGGGGGTGTTCCGGCAGCTGAAGCTGTATCCCGGGACGGTCCTCAATCTGACCGGTGTTGCCGATCACGACGGATTTCTCTCCGGTCTGAGCAAGAAGCAGCGGAAAAACCTCCGCCGGAACCGGGCTTCGGCCGAGGCCGCCGGCGCGGTCGTCACGCGGGAAACATCCTTCGATCCGGAGTTTGCCCTCGAACTGGCCGAGAACACGGCGCGAAAACACGGCGGCCGACTCCCGGCCAATCTCGGCGCCGGATTTACACACCTTGAGAAGGTTCATGCGCACTGGCTGGTGGCGCGGGTGGGGGAAAGGGTGGTCGGTTTCGATCTGCTGGTCGGCGACCGGGGGACCTGGCTGATAAAGGCCGCCGGGAGCACGTATGAATTGGACGGCCAGTATTTCCTGCTGACCGAGGAGGATATCCGCCTCGCCATCGACCTGGGGGCGGACCACCTGCTTGGGGGGACGCATCTGTATAAAGCCAAGCACCGGCTCGGTTTTGAGACGCAGGACAATGGCTACGTCCGGGCTGCAGGGATGGGTCCATCGTTCTCCGGGATTCTGCGGCTGCTGGCGGGATTCTTTCGTCTTTAGCCGCCCGTTTTTGGAGACTTTGCCTCCTTCAGCCAAAAATCATCTGATGAGGGGATTGACCCGCGGCCCACACCCGACATAATTAGAATCTATTCAAAAATCTGGAGGTGTGGCGATTTGGGGGGCGTGGGGGGGGGG
>DATKDL010000241.1:0-4408 GCA_035512695.1 Anaerolineales bacterium
TCCTTGCCGCTGAAGGCGCCGCCGCCGTGCCGGCCCATCCCGCCATAGGTGTCAACGATGATCTTGCGCCCGGTCAGACCCGCATCCCCCAGCGGCCCGCCGATCACGAACCGGCCGGTCGGGTTGACGTAGATCTTCAGGTCGCCGTCCACCATCTCCGCCGGGAGCACCGGCTCGATCACGTGCTCGATCACCGCCGCCCGGACCTGTTCGTTCGAGATCTCCGGGGCATGCTGGGTGCTGACCAGGACGGTCTCCACCCGGTGCGGCCGGCCAAATCGATATTCAATCGTGACCTGCGTCTTCCCGTCCGGCCTCAGCCACGGCAGCGTCCCGTTCTTGCGGACCTCCGCCAGCCGCCGCGCCAGCTTGTGCGCCAGGTAGATCGGGGCCGGCATCAGCGTCTCGGTCTCGTCGCAGGCGTACCCGAACATCATCCCCTGGTCGCCGGCGCCGATGGCCTCGATCTCGTCCTCCGTCATCTTCCCGTCTTGCAAGCCGGCCCCGGCCGTGACTCCCTTGATCCCACCCTCGGCCGCTGCTCTGGCACCGTCCTTCGCTTCCAGGGATTTGTCCACCCCCATCGCGATATCCCCGGATTGCTGGGACACCGCCACCTGCACCCCGCACGACCCCCCGTCAAAGCCCTTCTCGCTGGAGTCGTAGCCGATGTCGCAGACGACCCGGCGGACCAGTTCGTCGAAGTTGATCCGGGCCTTGGTCGTGATCTCGCCCAGCAGCATCACGTACCCGGTCTTGGTCGCCGTCTCGCAGGCCACCCTCGAATACGGGTCCTGGGCAAAACAGGCATCCAGCACCGCATCGCTGATCTGGTCGCACATCTTGTCCGGATGCCCCTCCGTCACGGACTCGGATGTAAACAAGAGCCTCGGCGAGGTCATGAAGGTTGTGCTCATTCTGATTCCTCCGGTCAAAAGCGGTGAAAAATGAATATGCAGGCGGGGCTGCGCCCCGCCTGCATATTCATTTTTCACATGTTAAAAAAACTCGCCCTCTCAGCATGAAAGGGCGCAGAATGAATCGATTTCCGCCCTCTCATCTTCCAGAATTTGTATCTCTGCCGGAATTGGCACCATTCATCTGGTTGGCTGGTTGGCTGGTTCGTTGAAAACCAGCAAACCAGCCAACCAATCGCGGTTGCCGAGGCTTCGCAGGGCCGGTCCCTCCGCCTCTCTGGATAAGAGAGCCTCTAGGGCTGTTTGGTTGTTGGGCGAAATCATACCATGGGGGTATAGAGGTGTCTACCCGAAGGCGAGTCGGCGGAGCGCCGGCCGTCCCGGCCAGATCGATCGCCGCGACGGTCTCGGCGAAGCGGGTCGCACGTTGCACGCTGCACCTGGAACCTTCAACTAAAAACTTTCAACCCCCCAACCACCCAACCAAATAATACCCAATCACCCCCGTCCACACCCACGAATCGATCCGGTCAAACACCCCCCCATGCCCCGGCAGCAGCTTGCTCGAATCCTTGATCCCGACCTGGCGTTTGAGCATGCTCTGCCCCAGGTCCCCCAACGGGGCGATGACGGCCAACACCAGCCCGAGCACGGCGCCGATCGCCGGCGTGGGGGCAATCGGGCCGAATGCGGCGGTGGCCAGGATCACCGGCATCAGCGCCCCCCCGCCCAGCCCGAACAGGACCCCGCCAAGATAGCCCTCCCAGGTCTTCTTCGGGCTCAGGCGCGGGCTGAACGGGGTCCGTCCGAGCCAGCGGCCGATGAAATAGGCGCCCGAATCGGCAAACCAGACCGCCGGCAGGGCGGTCAGGAACCACCACAGCCCGTCCGGCAGCTCCCGCAGCGAGACCAGGAAGCTCCCGGCGAAGCCCAGGTACACCCCGGCCGAAAGGGTCACGGCGAAGTCGGTCCCGGCGAACGGCGCCCCGCGCTCGTAGTCGACCAGGTGGACCGTCATCGCCGCCAGGATGAAAAAGGCCAGGAGCGGGATATCCCAGGCGAAGGGGTCCCCACCGGCGTTCAAATGCCGCCCCAATGTGAACGCCGCCACGGCCGCCACCGCCAGCGCCACCGAAGGCCGGAACCCCCCGGCCCGAAACAGCCCGGCATACTCCCAGGCGGCCAGGCACAGGAAGACGGCGATCAGGACCGCAAACGGAAGCCCGCCCAGGACGGTGAGCCAGATCCCAAGGGGGAGGAGGAGGATGGCGACGAGGGCGCGCTGGCGTAACATAAAAGTGTTGGAAAAGTGAGACATGACCCGGGGCATAGCCCCGGGTCATGTCTCACTTTTCCAGTTGCTCCGACGTCTGCCCATACCGCCTCTCCCGGGCGGTAAATTCCTCCACCGCCTTGCGCAGCTCGTCCTTGTCGAAATCCGGCCAGTAGACCGGTGTGAAGTACCATTCGGCGTAGGCGGCCTGCCAGATCAGGAAATTGCTGATTCGCAGCTCCCCGGAGGTGCGGATCACGAGGTCGGGGTCGGGGACGTCGCGGGTGTACAGATACCGGCTCACCAGCTCGTCGGTGACCGCCTCGGCCGTGACCCCGTCCTCGATCATGTGCTTGATCCCCTGGACGATCTCGTCGCGGCCGCCGTAGTTGAAGGCGATGTTCAGGACCAGCTTGTCGTTGTGCTTCGTCATCTCGACGGCCTGCAGGACCTTGGCCCGCAGCCGTTCGTCGAGCTGGTCGAGCACGCCGATGTGGCGGAGCTGGACGCCTTGCTTTTCCAACTCGTCCAGTTCGCTGTCGATGACGTCCTCCAGGATCTGCATCAAGCCGCTCACTTCCTCGGGCGGGCGGCCCCAGTTTTCGGTCGAGAATGCGTAGAGCGTCAGGTACTTGATCCCGAGCTCCCCGCAGCCCTCAAAGATCCGGCGCAGGTTCTCGGTCCCGGCGCGGTGGCCGGCGATGCGGGGCAGGCCGCGCGAAATCGCCCAGCGACCGTTGCCGTCCATGATGATGGCGACGTGATTGGGTGTTCTCCCCTCGATCTTTTCGGAGGCGTCCGGCATCAGATTTCGAGGATCTCCTTCTCTTTCTGGGTCCCGATCGCGTCGATGTCTTCCGAGAATTTGTCGGTCAGCTTCTGGATCTCATCTTCCCCCCGGTGCAGATCGTCCTCCGAGATCAGCTTCTCCTCCTCGAACTCGCGCAGGTCCTTGATGGCGTCCCGCCGCACGTTGCGGACGGCGACCTTGGCCTCCTCCAGCCGCCGGGAGACGACCTTGACCAGGTCGACCCGGCGCTCCTGGGTGAGCGGGGGCAGGTTGAGGTGGATGTTCTGCCCGTCGTTGTTGGGGTTCAGGCCCAGGTCGGACATCTGGATGGCCCGCTCGATATTCTTGAGCGACGAGGCGTCGAAGGGCCGGATCGTGATCGAGCGCGGTTCGGGGATGGTGATATTGGCCAGCTGCCGCAGCGGCGTCGGCGCACCGTAATACTCGACCGACAACCGCTCGACCAGCGCCGGGCTGGCCCGCCCCGTCCGGATACCCCCCAGGTCATCTTCAAGCGCCTTGATGGCCCCGTTCATGCGTTCTCTGGCTTCGTGGAGTGCGTCCTGTACCATGATCTGCACCTTCTGGTTGTGTAGGCTGAATTATCTGGATTATTCTACCATTCGCCCATTCGTCAGTTATGCACCAACGTCCCCACCCCCTCTCCCAACAGCGCCCGCCGCAGCTCGTCCTCGTGCCACAAATCCAGCACCATCAGCGGCATGTCGTTGTCCATGCACATCGTCAGGGCGGTGCTGTCCATCACCTCCAGGCGCTCGGAAATGGCCTGCATGAAGGTCAGGTCGTCGTACTTGACGGCATCCATGTGCTTGTGTGGGTCCTTGTCATAGACCCCGTCGACCTTGGTGGCCTTGATCACCAGGTCGGCCTCCATCTCCATGGCGCGCAGCACGGCGGCGGTGTCGGTCGAGAAATAGGGGTTGCCGGTGCCACCGCCGAAGATGACGATCCGGCCCTTCTCGAGGTGGCGGATCGCCCGGCGGCGGATGTAGGGCTCGGCGACGGCCCGCATCTCGATCGCCGACTGGACCCGCACTGTGACCCCCGAGCGCTCGATGGCATCCATCAACGCCAGGGCGTTCATGACCGTCCCGAGCATACCCATGTGATCGGCGGTGGTCCGGTCCATGCCGCGCGCCAGCCCGGCGGTGCCGCGCCACAGGTTCCCGGCCCCGATCACGACCGCCACCTCGGCGCCCATGGCGTGCACGGCGCAGATCTTCCGGGCGACCTTCTCGGCCTCCAACGGGTCGATCGGGTAGCCGTCATGGGTGCCCATGGCTTCACCACTCAACTTGAGCATGACGCGCCGGTATTTGAGGTCTGGATTCATTTTCTACTCCTCATTCTATAAGATTTCGGAAAATTGGGGGTGCGGGCCTGGCGTCGCCAGGCCCGCACCCCCAA
>DATKDL010000242.1:0-12159 GCA_035512695.1 Anaerolineales bacterium
CCGCCGCCCCCAAATTCGCCCGGCCTCAGAATTTTCGGATAGGTTCAAAAACCGTTTGTTCGTTTCCCTGTCGCTCGGGCTGCTCCTGATCGCAGGCCGCGAGGTTTTCGCCCAGGACGGCGGCGACCGGGACGGAGAGGCCGAACGCCAGGCTTTCTTCGACCGGGTCGAGGCCGATATCCTGGCCGGCCCGCCCGGCCCGACCGAGCCGATCTCCGGCGAAGTCCCCTGCGTGAACGGTTTCGCCGGGAGCTACGTCTGCGAGAATGTCGACCTGCTGGCCTTCATGCCGCTTGCCACGATCGGCGGCGGCGAGGGGAACGATATCTGGGGCTGGACCGACCCGCTGAACGGGAAGGAATACGCCATCATGGGCCGCACCAACGGGACCTCCTTCATCGATATCAGCGATCCGGTCAACCCCGTATATCTCGGGAACCTGCCCCCGCACACGGGCAACTCCATCTGGCGTGATATCAAGGTCTACAGCAACGTCGCCTATATCGTCAGCGAAGCGGGTGGGCACGGGATGCAGGTCTTCGACCTGACCCGGCTGCGAAACGTCATCAGCCCGCCGGTGACCTTCACCGAGAATGCGCATTACGATGGGTTTGGAAACGCCCACAACCTGGTGATCAACGAGGAGACAGGATACGCATTCGCCGTTGGGTCGAACGCATTAACGTGCTCCGGCGGTTTAGTTTTCGTGAACCTCCAGAGCCCGCTCGCTCCGACCGGGGCCGGTTGCTTCAGCGCCGACGGTTACACCCACGACGCCCAGTGCGTGAACTACAGCGGTCCCGACACAGATCACCAGGGGAAGGAGATCTGCTTTGCCTCAAACGGGGACACGGTCACGGTTGTGGATGTGACGGACAAGAGTAATTCTGTGATACTTGCTAAGGAAGACTACCCAGGCTTCGACTATACACACCAGGCCTGGATCACGGAAGACCATACCTACCTGCTCCTGGATGACGAGGGCGACGAAATTAAATATGGTCACAAGACTCGCACGCGGGTCTGGGATATCTCGAACCTGGACAACCCGGTCCTGATCTATTTCTTTGATTCGGCCTTCAACTCGATCGACCACAACCTGTACATCCTGGACGGCTACGCCTACCAGTCCAACTACACCAGCGGGCTGCAGATCCTCGATCTTTCAAACATCGCGACCGGGCCGCTGATCCGGGCTGGTTACTTCGACACCTACATTCCCAACAACAACGCCAATTTCAACGGCTCCTGGAGCAACTACCCCTTCTTCGAGAGCGGCGTCGTGGTCGTGAGCGATATCAATTCCGGGCTGTTCATCCTGGAGCCCAACCTGGTTCCCGGGCTGGAATATTTAATCCACCTGCCGGTCGTGATCAAAGATCCCTGATCCACAATCCGGAAAAATAAAAGCGCGCCAGGGCTCACGCCCCGGCGCGCTTTTATTTTTCCAACTTCGTTTATGGAAACAGCCGGAAATAGAGGAGGCGGTTGTTCAACCCATCCGCCACCCACAGCCCCCCCGCCGCATCCAGCGCCAGACCCGAAACCAGCCCGAAGCCGTCGGCGCCGGTGGAGTAGTCGCCCCAGTAGCGGATAACCTCGCCGTCCAGCGTGTACTCGAGGATCCGGTAGCCCTCCGGGTCTGCGATGTAGAGGCGGTCGTTCTGCGAGTCGACTTCCAGGAACGGTTTGTTGTCCAGAGAATCCCCGAACCAGGCGAACAACTCCCAGTTCAACAGCGGGTCCCCGGCGGCGGTCAGCACCTGGATGCGCTGGTTCCAGGTGTCGGCCACGTACAGGCGGTCCAGGCTGTCCAGTGCCAGGCCGACCGGTTCGTCGAACTGGCCCGGGCCGAACCCGACCGAGCCAAAGGAGGTCACGAACTCGCCATCCAGCGTGAACACGACGATCCGTTTGTTGCCGGTGTCGGTGACGAAGACGAGCCCGTCCGGGCTGATCGCGATGCTGCGCGGGCCCCAGAACGCTTCCGGCGCCTCTCCGGCCCCGAAGAAGCCCCACATCGTGATGAACTCGCCTTCCGCCGTGAACCGCTGGACCCGGTGGTTCCAGGTGTCGGCGACGACCAGCGAGCCGTCCGGTGCGACGGCGATGTCCCAGGGCTCGTTGAAGGTGCCGCCGGGGGCGTTCCCGAGCGCGGCATCGGCAAAGCTCCCCCAGGAGTTGAGCAGTTCGCCGGTCGTGCTGAACTGCTGGATGCGGTGGTTGCGCGAATCGGCAACGAAGAGCGTCCCGTCCAGGCCGACCGCCAGGCCGCGCGGGGCGTTCAACTGTCCGGGGGCATCCCCGCTCGAACCGAAGAAGAACTCGGGAGACAGCACGACGCCTTTGCCCTCGTAGGGATCGGCGATCAGGTCCTCCGTGGACGGGCCGACGCCGAATTCCCAGATTTGGGCGGCGATGTCCTTGCGGATGTACAGCCGCATCCGGTCGGAAGGGTTCCAATTGGCCAGGGATATGTCCTTGTTGGTGAGCTCGCCATACAGGGTATAGTCGCGGTTGAACCAGATATTGAACACGGCGGCACGCATCTGGGGGTCCGTGATGGCGGTCCGGATTCGGTCCCAGTTCAGGTTGAAATAGTCCTGGTTGGGCCACCACATCCGGATGTAATCGAAGCGGTAGTACGCCTGGCCGACAATCGGGGCGATCTTGTCGAAGTTGTCGTCGCCGACGACGATGAAGGGTACGTCCCGCAGGTCCCGCGTCGGGGCGCTGCCGTAGTAGCGGTGGTTCGGGTAGTTGCGCATGTACCAGGTGTACGGCCAGGAGACGTCGTCATCATAGGCGACGGCCATCGAGAGATCGCCGGAGGTGCGGCGCGAGATCTCTTCCGCCTGGGCCATCACTTCCTTGACCGGTGCGGCGGAATGGGCGTAAACGAGGTACTCGGTAGCCTGGTCGTGATGGATATACGATGCCGTGAACGCCGTCCGGGCGGTGAGCAGCGACAGGAAGGCGAAAAAACCGAGAACGGCCACGCGTCCAAACTGGCCGGCCGGCCAGGTCCTGGCGATCGCCCACAGGCCCCACCCGCTGGCGGCCGCCGATAGGAGCGACACAATGAAAGTGGAGGTGGAGCGGAGCTGGGTAAGTTCGCTGCCCTGGAAAGGCGGGTTGGTCCCCAGCAAGGAGAATAGTGACGCAAACAAGGCCGGTATGAAGACGAACAGCAGCGCCGCGGCGATCGGCCCGCGCTGCTGCCGGAAGGCGGGCCAATCGATCCGTTCGATCACCCGGCCCAGCGCCCAGCCCGAGAGCAGGATCATCGGCAGCGCGATATGGAAGGTCAGCCAGGGCATCTTCTCCCCGGCGATCGTGTAGGCGGCGGCGCTCGTCAAAGTCCAGAAACCCAGCAGCGGGATGATGAGCTCCTGGCCTCCGTCCCCCGTCTCCCGTCCCCCGTCCTCCGTCTCCCGTCCCCCATCCCCCGTCCTCCTCATCCCGAGCGCCAGCGCCAGGAAGCTGCCGAGCAGCGGCAGGAATTCGTATATCGGGAGCTGGAGGAGCAAATAGTAATACCATGGCTGGTTGCCGCGCTTGACGGACTGCTGTTCAAGCCAGTAGCCGAGCGATCCGACCAGGCCGCTGAAAAATCCGGCCCCGTTGGTGAAAAGCGTCGTGAAGAAGATGGTGAAGATGGCGTAATAAACGGCGGCGTGGACCAGCCAGAGCCTCAGATTCCACAGCCAGCCGATCGCCGCGCCCAAAATCACGAGCGGCACGACGAAGACGGCCGACCGGCCGATCCCCTGCATGCTGTAATCCAGCGGATTCCACCCCACCGCACGGATCAGAAAAGGCGCCGCCATCGGCAGTACCAGGGTCGAGATCAGGATGATCAGATCGAAGGTCCGCTCGCGGCGAAGGTTTTCCAGACCGTAGCCGGTGAACAGGAAGAAGGCGCCTCCGGCAAGCGCCACGATACCAAAACCGCTGAAGTAAACGGCCAGCTGGTTGGGCGAAAACCCGCCGTCGCTCAAGATCTCGTCCGGGTCGGCCGGGTCCGCGGTGGCCGTGGGGCTGAGGAATTCCCCGCTGCGCCCGCCGAAATACAGTCCCCCCGCCGTCCCGAATAACAGGAAAGCGGCGATCAGGACGATCAGGAATGCCCGGCGTTGGTCCGGGTTGGGCCATTCGCGCTGCGTGATGTTCCGGACAAACACCAGTCCGAGGAACAGGAAAGCCTGGAAGGAGTAGATAAAGGCCGTTTCTTTGGCGGTGAAATGCAGGACCGTGCTGACGGTGACGAAGAACAGGTATTTCCCTTCGCCGGTATCCAGGTACCTCAGGATGCCCCAAAGCAGCGCTACACCAAACAGCCCAACATAGGCTTCGTTGCGGACGTAACGGCCGTAATACAGCATATACGGGGAGATGGTCAGCAGGAACGCAGCGACGATCGCCCCGGTCCGGCCGAGATAGCGCCGGAATTTCCACATGAATGCGATCGTGGCAATGCTGGTGGCCACGGCGAAGAGGCGGGCCGAGAAATCGCTGTCGCCGAACAGGAAATAAGACAGGGCGATGAAGTGGAACTGGAGCGGTCCGTGCATCAGGGGGGTGTGCTCGAACCCAAAGCCCTTATAGAGCCGCCAGGAATAATATGTGTGCAGGCTTTCATCGTGGCTCATGACCCGCGTCTCGAGGTCGTAGAAGCGGGTGAACACGGCCGCGATCAGCAGGACGGCGAAGATCGCCGTTTCCCAATTGAGGGTCAACAGGCTCTTCAGCGGCCGGTCCAGCCAGGATGAGGTTGTTTCGATTTTGGGTGTGATGTTTTCCATATATTCGATTTTGATTGCTTCGATCTCCGGGGGCAGCAACCCATTATATAGAATTTCGCGATCGCCGGCCGGGTCGCCCCCGCCGGTCACCCTTTGGCCCCCTTGAACTTTCCACGGACGATTTGAGCGCCGCCACCTCCCGGTCGGTGAGTTCGCGCCATTGGCGGGGTTTCAAGGTGCCGAGCTGCAGGGTGCCGATGCGGACCCGAATCAGCCGGATCACCGGCAGTCCGAGCTGGTCGCCGATCTCACGGATCTGGCGCTTGCGGCCTTCCTTCATCACGATCCGAAGCCAGGTCCCGCGCGGACTCTCCGCATCGACCCGGACCTTCGCCGGCCCGGTCCGGTGTCCGTCCGCGAGCACGACCCCATTGCGCCAGGCCTCGAGCTGTCGATCATCCGGTTGGTGTACGACGAGGGCGCGGTATTCCTTCTCACAGCCGTAGCGCGGGTGCGTGATCCGGTTGGCGAGGTCCCCGTCGTTTGTCAGCAAGATCAGGCCCTCGCTTTCGATATCCAACCGCCCGACCGGGTACAGCCGCCCCTCCAGCGGGACCAGGTCGCGCACCGTGGGGCGCGGGTCCGGTGAGGAGACGGTCGAGATCACGTTGCGCGGTTTGTTTAAAGCCACATAACGCAGCGGTTCGGGGTTTGTGACCCGCCGCCCGTCGACCAGGATGTGGTCCTTATCCGGATCGGCCTGCATCCCGATCTCCGCCGTGACCCCGTTGACGGTCACCCGGCCCTCCCGGATCAGCGCTTCGCTGGCCCGGCGGGAAGCGATCCCGGCGCGGGCGAGGATTTTTTGGAGGCGTTCTGCCATATCCTTCACAGGTTACCGGAAAAAAAGGATTGAAACGGGTGGGCGGTTTTACCGCCCACCCGTTTCAATCCTTTTGTTCCGATGCAATGCCCTCTCCATCCAGCGGCGGGAGTTCTTCGAGCGAATTGAGCCCGAAATGACGCAGGAAATCCGGTGTCAGGATGTACAGGATCGGCCGCCCGGCGGCCTCTGCCCGCCCGGATTCCTCGATCAGGCCGTGGCTGAGCAAGGTCTTCAGCACCGTGTCGCTGTTGACCCCGCGGATCGCGTCGATCTTCGGGCGGGTGACCGGCTGCTGGTAGGCGATGATCGCCAGGGCTTCCAGGGCAGCCTTGCTGAGACGGCTGGAAGCCTCCAGTCCCAGGAACCTTTCGACGTCCTCCGCCGTTTCAGGGGAGGTGGTCAGCTGGAAACGCCCGCGGAACCGTTGAAGGCGCAGCCCGCCGCCGGCGTAGCGCCGGTCCAACTCCTCCGCGGCCTGATCGATCGCTCGTACGGTCGTTTCAAGCGCCTGGGCCAGTTGCGCGGCCGTTGCGGCGGACGGCGCGGCGAACAGCAGCGCCTCCAACCTGGCCGAAAGTTTGATCTGCGGGTGGTTTCCGTTTTTTTCGGTCATGCTATAATGCCGCGTTGGAGTTCCCGGGGAGGGTCTCCAAACAAAGGAGCTTCGACATGTTGAAAAAATTAAAAGGTACCGGACTGGTGATCGTCCTCGCCCTGGCAGCCCTGGCCTGCAACCTGGGCAAAACGCCCGATCCGGCAACCCCCGTCGCGGTGGTGACCGAGATCGTCGGCGATCTGGTCGAGGCCTGGCAGGAAGCCTTCGAAGAAGCGGACGAAACCGGAATTCTCACGGTGACCCTCACCGAAGCGCAGCTGTCCACATTCCTGGCCGTCGCGGCTGCGCAAAACCCGGCCTTGCTCCTGGCGAATCCGCAGGTGACCCTCCGAGACGGCGAAATGGAAGTCTCCGGAAAATATTCGACCGGTCCGGTCAACGCCGAGGCCAGGCTTCTTATGGCAGTTTCTGTCGGCGCAGAAGGATTGCCCGTAATCGAGGTCACCTCTGCAAAGCTCGGACCGCTCCCGGTGCCGGCCGAGATGCTTGCCACCGTTTCCGATACGATCACCGAGGCCCTGGCTGGTCAGTTCGTTTCGGCGGCGACCGGGTTCACTCTCAAAACGATCGTCATCACCGAGGGGGCGATCACGATGACGGGTACGCGCAAATAACGAAATGCGATTATACCACCGGCCCATTACCTTGATCTGGGCCGGCCTCATCGTCCTGGCCGGCTGTACACCGCCGGCGGTCACGGCGGATCTGATCACGGTCCGGATCACGGCCGACGGTTCGACGGGAGAGATATCCATTCCGGCCGGGAGCACGGTCCAGGACGTTTTAGCGGCTGCCGGGTTGGAGGCGGTCTCACCCGACCGCACGGAGCCGCCGTTGTACACGATCCTGGCCGCGGGCAGCGAGATCCTGGTGATCCGGGTGACGGAAGAATTTTCCGTCGATGAAATCGTCATCCCTTTCGACAAGCAGGTCGTCCGGAACGAAGCGCTGCCCGAAGGGGAGACACGCCTGATCCAACCGGGCGTGAACGGGGTCCACGAGATCACCGTCCGCCGTCTGTACGAGGACGGGGTGGAGGTCTCATCCGGGACCGTCAGTACCGTCGTCATCCAGGAGGCGGTTCCCGAGATCATCATGGTCGGGAGCCAGACCCCGTTCACGCAGGTCGAGATCGCGGGCCGGCTGGCCTATCTCTCAGCCGGGATCGCCTGGGTGATGGAAGGGTCGACCGGCAGCCGGCGCCCCGTCGTCACGACGGGCGACCTGGACGGACAGGTCTTCCGGCTCTCCCCCAATGGGGAGTGGCTGCTGTTCACCCGCCGCTCCGAAGCGGAAAACGAGATCAACAGCCTGTGGGTCGCCCGGGTTGCCGGCGGGGAAGAGCAGCTGATCGACCTGGGCGCCCGCAATATCATCCACTTCGCCGATTGGGTCCCAACCTCGGTGCTGCGGGTAGCCTATTCGACCGTCGAGCCGCGCGAGACCGCCCCCGGCTGGCAGGCCAACAACGATCTGCAGCTGCTGAGCTTCAGCACCAGCGGCTGGGTGGCCAGACCGACCGTCGCCCTGGACACAAACGCCGGCGGGATCTACGGCTGGTGGGGGACCAATTTCGCCCTTGCTCCGGACGGTGTGCGCCTGGCCTATGCCCGTCCGGATGGGGTCGGCGTGCTGGACCTGCGCGAGGGCGTCGAGACCTTTCTGCGGCCGGTCCTGGAAATGCCGCCGCTCAACACGGGGGGCGATTGGGCCTGGGTCCCCGGGTTGGCCTGGGCGCCGACCGGCAATATCCTTTTCACGGTCCGGCACGCTGCGCCGGCGGATGAAACCAGCCAGTTCGACCTCACCGCCCTCCCGCTAGAGGCCGGCGGCCCGGTCCCGCTCGCGACCAGTTCCGGGATGTTCGCCTATCCGGCCACCTCCCCGATCCTGGTCAGCGAGACCGGCGAACTGGCCTACCAGGTCGCTTATCTGCAGGCCGTTTTCCCGGACCAGAGCGAGACCAGCGGGTACCGGCTGGTGGTCATGGACCGGGACGGCTCGAACCGCAGCGTCTTGTTTCCGGCCGAAGGCGAGCCGGGGCTGCTGCCGCAGCAGGTGCTCTGGTCTTCCGAACTGCGGCCGGGTTCATCCGGTTTCTGGATCGCTTTCCTCTATAATGGAAACCTGTTTCTGGTCGATACCGTCTCCGGCGATTCCTTCCAGCTTACCGGCGACGGATTGATCAATCGATTGGATTGGAGATAGGTTGAAATAAATGAGAATCCTGATCACCGGCGCTGCCGGCTTCCTCGGCTCCCACCTCTGCGACCGGCTCCTTTCCGAGGGGCACGAAGTCGTCGGGATGGACAACTTCATCACCGGAAACAAAGAAAACCTGGCCCACCTGGCCGTCAACGAGCGGTTCACCTTTATCCGGCACGACGTGTCCAACTACATCTTCGTCCCCGGCAAGCTGGACGCCGTCATGCATTTCGCCTCCCCGGCCAGCCCGAACCGGGAATCTCCGCTGGGCTACGTCAACCTGCCGATCCAGACGATGAAGGCAGGCGCCCTGGGCACCCACAACACGCTCGGCGTCGCCCGCGTCCACGACGCACGTTACCTGCTCGCATCGACCAGCGAAATCTACGGCGACCCGGAGGTCCATCCCCAGGTGGAAAGCTATTGGGGCCATGTCAACCCGATCGGGGAGCGCTCGGTGTACGACGAAGCCAAGCGTTTCGCCGAGGCCCTCACCATGGCTTATCACCGTTTTCACGGACTGAACACGAGCATCGTCCGGATCTTCAATACCTTTGGTCCCCGGATGGACATCGACGACGGCCGGGTGGTCCCGAACTTCCTGAAACAGTCCCTGACCGGCCAGCCGCTCACCGTCTACGGTGACGGCGCGCAGACGCGCAGCTTCTGCTACGTCACGGACCTGATCGAAGGGATCTACCGGCTTTTGGTTTCGGACCTTCACGATCCGGTCAATCTCGGGAACCCGGTCGAGACCACGATCCTGAGTTTTGCGGAGATCATCAACCGCATCACCGGCAGCACCGCCGGCGTCGTTTTCAAGGACAGCCAGCGCACGGAGGGCGACCCGGAGCGCAGGCGCCCGGATATCACTCGCGCCCGCGAAATGCTGGGTTGGGATCCATCGGTGTTACTCGAGGACGGGCTTGCGTACACGATCCCGTATTTCAAGAAACAGCTGGGTCTGGAATGAAGGTCCTGTCGAGACCCGAACGGAGGCGGTTCTACCGTTTCGCCGTCGTTGGGACCATCGGGGCCGCCATCGATTTCGCGGTCTTCAATCTGCTGATCCAGGCGGCGAATTTCCAACCCGTTTGGGCCAATGTGTGCTCTTTCTCGGCTGCCGTGCTCAGCAATTTTATCTGGAACCGGTTCTGGACGTATCCGGACTCGCGCACCAAGCGCCTCCGGCGGCAGCTGACCGAGTTCTTCACCGTCAACCTGATCGGCGTCCTGATCCGAACCCCGATCTTTGCGATGATCGAACCGAGAACGGTCCGCCTCGCTTTCACCTTCTTCAGGCATCTACCGGTTTCCACGGATTTCATCGGCCACAACGCCGCGTTGGCGATGTCAATGATCCTGGTCATGTTCTGGAATTTCTTTATCAATCGATATTGGACGTACGCGGACATCGCCGGAGTCGAGGTGTGAGTATAATAATTTCATCATGGTCAACCGAAAGATTATCCCAATCTACACCACACGCGGGGACCTGGGCGCGCTCATGAAGTATCCTTATCTCTTCGACAAATCCGGTGACTGGATCGGGTTTGTGACCGAAGAGAGGGAGGTCTACTCCCTGCAGGGCAGCTACGTCGGCTATCTGGCCGACGGCCCGCGCATCCTGCGCAAACGCGTTTATTCCTTCGACAAACCGCGGGTCGAGCCGCCGGAAAACCCCGGTCGGATTCATGCGCCGGCGACGATCCCACTCGCCCCGATGATGTCCGAACTGACTTACTCGGTCATCGATTTGCTTGAAGAGGAACCGGATCGCCTCGCCACGTCCGACGCGGGTGAGCTGCGCGAGGATTTGGATTGAAATGACCGCTCCGGATCCGGAAACGCCGCCGGTCCCGACCGGGAAAACCTGTGCGGCGTCCCGCGTCTCGGTTTCCCAATTGATGAACCCCAACCATGCCAACTTGCTCGGCAACGTGCATGGCGGTTGGATTATGAAGCTCGTGGATGAGGCCGGGGCGCTGGCCAGCATGCGCCATGCCCAGCAGCGGGTCGTCACCGTCGCCCTGGACCAGATGACCTTCCGGCACCCGATCCTCATCGGGGACCTGGTGACCCTGACGTCCGAGGTGAGCTATGCCGGCACGACTTCGATGGAAGTCGAGGTGCGGGTGGTCGCCGAAAATCCGATCTCCGGGCTGCGCACCTACACCAACACGGCCTACCTGGTCTACGTGGCCCTGGATGAGCGCGGCCGGCCCGTGCCGGTGCCGCGGCTGATCCCGGAGACGGACGCTGAGCGCGACCGGATGGAAGCCGGCCGGCTGCGGCAGGAATACCGCAAACAACAGCGGGAAAGCGGATAATCCCATGTCCGAGGAAACCCCGCCCGTCTCCGAAATCGCCCGGACCCCCCGCTCTCTCCAGGAGCTGATTGACCTCGTCTCCGGACGCCACCTGGCCGCGACGACCCCGCAGGTCGAGAGCGGCATCGTCGACATTCCGCCATACCCGTTCCTGGCCCTGGTGGGGCAGCCCGAGATGAAGCTGGCCCTGCTGTTGGCCCTGATCAACCCGGCGGTCGGCGGGGTCCTGCTGATCGGGCCGCGCGGCACCGGCAAAACGACGGCGGTTCGCAGCCTCACAACTCTCCTGCCGGACGTTTTGCGCAGCCTGTGCCCGAACGGCTACGGCTGCCAGCCGGACGACATCGAGCAGGGCGGGATCGATGCCGTTTGCCCCGA
Source organism: Anaerolineales bacterium (assembly GCA_035512695.1). Classification (GTDB taxonomy): domain Bacteria; phylum Chloroflexota; class Anaerolineae; order Anaerolineales; family JABWBV01; genus DATDOR01. The sequence continues at coordinate 11,161 of DATKDL010000242.1, forward strand.
TTGCGCTCGCAGATACGGGGAGGGCCAGCCGCTGGCCACACCCGACAAGGTCCGCCTGTTCGAGCTCCCGCTCAACGCCGAACTCGACGACGTGATCGGCGGTCTGGACGAGCGCGCCGCCGCGCAGAACCGCTTCCGCATCCGCCGCGGCCTGCTCGCCCAGGCGGACCGGCAGCTGCTCTACATCGACGAAGTCAACCTGCTCCCGAACACCCTGATCGACGCGATCCTGGACGCCTCGGCACAGGGCCAGTACACGGTGCGGCGCGGTCCGGTCGCAGCGACCTATTTCTCCCGTTTCGTCCTGATCGGATCGATGAACCCCGAAGAGGGCTCCCTGCGCCCCCAGATCCTGGATCGCTTCGGGCTGCGCATCCTGGTCGACGGCCTGGACGAACAGGCCGAGCGGCTGGAAGCCTACCGGCGGATCCGGGCCTATCGGACCAACCCGCGCATGACGACGTCCGAATTCGCCGAAGCGACCGACCTCGTTCGAGCGGAAATCCAGGATATCCGCGACCGCCTGCCTGGTGTGCGAATCGACGATGAAGTGGCCGGGCTCGGTCTGGGGCTGATCAAACAGCTCGATATCCCCTCTCTGCGGGCCGAGATCACCCTGTTCGAGGCCGCCCGGGCCTACGCCGCTTCGGACGGAAGGGAAGTCGTCGTCCCGGACGATCTCTGGGCGGTCGCGCCGATGTCGCTCCGGCTGCGGCGGTCGCGTTTCATGAGCGAGTATTTCAAGGACCGGGAGGGGGAGGAAGGCGAGATCCGGACCGAGATAGAAAAACTGGGAGGAAAACCGTGATCGGACCCACGCACCGCCAACGGATCGAGACCAGTCTTTCCGGCGCCAGACCTGACCGGCCGCCGGTTGCTCTTTGGCGTCATTTCCCGGGGGATGACCAGCATCCGCAGCGCCTGGCGGAAGCGCACATCCGCTTCCAGCGCCAGTACGATTTCGACCTGGTCAAAGTCACGCCTGAATCGACCTATATG
>DATKDL010000243.1:0-9509 GCA_035512695.1 Anaerolineales bacterium
TACTACTGCGGTCTGTGCCGGCCGCAGGTGGCCCCCTTTTACCAGTACCCGTTCTTCCTGAGCCTTCCCGCCGAGGCGAGCGCGGCGGAATGGCGCGCGCTGGCTGATTTTATGCGAGACCGGTTTGTCGGTGCCGTCTACGTCAGCCCGGGGACCGGCGGGATGGACCTGGTCGATGCATTGGCGGACCACGGCATCCGGGTGATCGGAGGGACGCCCCCGCCCACCGGCCTCGAACCGATCTGGATCGCCTCCCTTCGGATGGACCCCCTCGCCGGCTACACGCAGTACATCCCTGCGCTGCTGGACGGTGAAACCGGGATCGTGGCGAACCTGCCGCTGGAACTCAAGGACATCAACTCGGACCTGCTCACACCCGGAAAAGAGCGCCTGGCGCAGGAGACCCTGATGGATTTAATTGAGGGATATATTTTTCCGGGAAATGTTGAGTGAGGGGATATTGGGGCATTTAATCGTGCCTCGAAACTTGCCTTTGCACCATTTGCTCGGTATACTATGGCAAATTCGCCGGTGAGTTCCGGCCACATTCTATTCAAACCTGCTCAGGAGGATTAGATGTCCAATAAGAAATTGCTCTTTTCATTCGTCCTACTACTCGCCCTCGCGCTTGGCGCCTGCCAGCCGAGTGGGGAATCGGACTGCGCCGATGAAGACGTGCTCTGCGTCGGCCTCGTCACCGATGTCGGCGAGATCGACGACAGGTCGTTCAACCAGTCTGCCTGGGAAGGCGTCCAGCGGGCCGAGTCCGAACTCGGCGCCACCGTCGACTACATCGAAACCCAGGATGCAGCCGATTACGCCGCCAATATCGCGCTGTTCGCCGACCAGGGCTACGACATCATCGTCACCGTCGGGTTTGCCCTCGGCCAGGCGACGCTCGATGCCGCTGCGGCTTACCCGGATGTCGATTTTATCGGCGTTGACCAGTTCCAGGGTGCTACCGTCGCAAACGTGGCCGGCCTGATCTTCCCTGAGGACCAGGCGGGCTTCCTGGCCGGCGCCCTCGCCGCAATGCTAAGCGAATCCGGCACGATCGCCGCGGTCCTGGGGACCGACCTGGTCCCGCCGGTCGTCGCCTTCAAGGAAGGCTACGAGAGCGGCGCAGCGCACATCAACCCGGACATCAACATCATCTCGACCTACCACCCCGGTGGGCTCGACGTCGCCTTCACCGACCCCGAATGGGGTGCGACCACGGCCCGCCAGGCGCTTGACCAGGGTGCGGATGTCATCTTCGGCGCCGGCGGCAAGACCGGCAACGGCGCCCTCCAGGAAACGGCCGCCGTCGCAGGCGCTTACTGCATCGGTGTCGACACCGATCAGTGGGAAACCGTGCCGGAGGCGCATGACTGCCTGGTGTCGAGCGCGATGAAGCTGATCACCCCGGGCGTCTTCGATCTGATCGTGGCTTCAAGCGAAGGCAGCCTGCCCGGCGGCAACGCGGTCGGCAGCGTCGGCCTGGCTCCGTTCCACGATTTCGACGGCCAGATCTCCCAGGAGATCAAAGACACCCTGACCGACCTCGACGCGATGCTGCGTGACGGCAGCCTGTCCACCGGCTACAACCCCGGCGGGTAAAGATCGCCTGGATCAAACGGTATAAAAAGCGCCCGGCACGCTATGCCGGGCGCTTTTATTGTAGATTTGGGGAATTTACACCGGGAATCTCACTTTACGCTAATCTATTCGCCATGTACAATAGCTCGGAGAAAACAATCCGATCATGCAGACAAAGCTCAGCAGCCTTTGGAGGGCCGTCAGCGTCCCTCTCTTCGCCGTCATCCTCGCCCTCGTGATCGGGGCCGTGATCCTGGTCGTTTCCGGAGCGGACCCGCTTCGGTCGTATGGCGCGCTGGCCCAGGGCGCCTTCGGGTCCGGACAGACCATCAACCGGACCCTGGAAAAGGCGACCCCGTTGATGCTTGCAGGGCTCGCGGTCGCATTCGCATTCAAAGCCGGATTGTTCAACATCGGTGCCCAGGGACAGCTCATTTTCGGGGCGATCGTATCCGCCTGGCTGGGCTTCTCGATCACCGGTCTGCCCTGGCTCCTGCACGTCCCGCTGTGCCTGCTCGGCGGCGCTGCGGCCGGTGGATTGTACGGCGCGATCCCGGGAGTGCTCAAATCTTATACCGGCGCGCACGAAGTCATCACGACGATCATGCTCAATTTCGTCGCGCTGAACATCACCGATTACCTGGCGGACGGCCCCTGGAAGGACGACTCGCCTGGCAACATCGTCGCCCGCACGCCGGCCGTGCTCCCCAGCGCGACGCTAAACGAGATCGGGATCATCCCGATCGGTTTTCTGATCGCCCTGGTCTGCGCGGTCGGGGCATGGTGGCTGCTCTGGAAGACGACGATCGGCTATGAGATCCGGACGGTCGGGCTCAACCCGCATGCGGCTCGTTATGCCGGCATGCGGGTACCCAAAACCATCATCCTGACCATGGTTCTCAGTGGGGTCCTGGCGGGTCTTGGCGGGTCGATCGAGACGATGGGCGTCATCGGCCGCTTTCAGCCGGGGTTCAACGCCGGGCTGGGTTTTGATGGGATCACGATCGCCTTGCTCGGCAAGACTCATCCGTTCGGCGTCATCCCGGCCGCTTTGCTCGTCGGGGCGCTGAAGGCCGGTGCAAACCAGATGCAGTTCAGCGCCGGGGTCCCGGCTGAGATCATCGATGTGATCATGGCCCTGATCCTGTTCTTTGTGGCTGCGGAAATGATCGTCCGGTGGCTGATCCGGACCCGCACCGCAGAAGGTGAAGAACAGATCACGCTGAGCACAGGCTGGGGGGCGCAGAGCTGATATGGAAATCGTCACGGGAATGTCCGGGCTGGAGCGGTGGCTGCGCAGGTGGGGGGTGGGTGCATTGATCGGACTGGCCGTGGCTGTCGCCGTCGGCTACTACTACAGCCTTCATCCGCTCGTCACCGCGGCCGTCCTGGCAGCGGCAATTCGGCATTCGACCCCGCTCGTGTTGGGCGCCCTGTGCGGATTGATGTGTGAACGGTCCGGCGTGATCAATATCGGGATCGAAGGGCAAATGCTTTTGGGAGCCTTTATCGGGTTCCTGGCGAACGTCTGGACCGGCAATCTCTTCATCGCCGTTCTGGCCGGGGTGCTCACCGGCGCCCTGCTCGGGCTCCTGCTCGCGTTCATGTCCGTCACGCTCAAAGTCGACCAGATCATCGGCGGCACCGTCATCAATATCCTTGCGCTCGGGCTGACCGGGTATTTCTACACCGCCGGACTGGTGACCCAGGGCAAGCTGACCCCGATCGCATTGGGGCCGCTGGCCGATATCCCGCTGTTCGGCACCGTCTTCTTTGTGAACCCGCCGATCACCTACGCCACTTTTATCCTGATCTTCGTCGTCCACTATGTGCTGTTCTACACGCGGTGGGGTCTGCGGACCCGGGCGGTCGGCGAGCACCCGCGCGCCGCCGATACGTTGGGGGTGAACGTTTTCAAGATGCGCTATTGGAACGTCATCATCGGGGGGATGTTCGGCGGTCTGGCCGGAGCGTTTCTCACGCTCGAGGCGGTCGGCTCGTTTGAACGGGGGATGACGAACGGGCGCGGATTTGTCGCCCTGGCAGTCATGATTTTCGGGAAATACACCCCGTTCGGGGCCTGGGGGGCTGCGCTGCTGTTCGGGATGGCGTCCGCCGTCCAGACCCAGCTCCAATTCGGCGGCCGGATCGAAATCCCGCACCAGTTCATCGGCCTGCTCCCTTACGTGCTCACGATCGTCGTCCTGGCCGGTTTTGTCGGCCGGACACGCATCCCTGCCGCCGACGGCATCCCCTACGAGAAAGAGTGACCGATCCCACACCGCCCGTCCTCGAAGCCCGGAATATCACCAAGCGTTTCCCGGGCGTCATTGCCAACGACAGGGTGAATTTCAAGCTGGAAAAAGGCCACGTCCATGCCCTGCTCGGGGAGAACGGCGCCGGCAAGAGCACCCTGATGAATATCATCTACGGGCTCTACAACCAGGATGAAGGCGAGATCCTGATCGACGGGAAGCCGGTAAAGATCGACAATCCCCATGACGCGATCGATCACGGAATCGGGATGGTTCACCAGCACTTTATGCTGGTGCCGGTGTTTTCCGTCGCGGAAAATATCATCCTCGGACAGGAGGAGATCGACGACGAGGAAATCGATCGATATTTTGAGGGGCGGTTCAGTTCCTCTCCGATCCGGCTGGCCTGGTACCGATTCGTCCGGCGCGTGGGCCGTTCTTTCAATGTCCTCCAGACCCGCCTCGGAAAAGTGTGGGCGCTCACGCCAATCCGGAGGCTCCTGGAAGCCTTCTCGAACGGGCTCTATGCCTCGTTTATCAAAACGATCCAGTTGGACGCCGCCAAGGATAAGATCGTCGCCTTGTCCAACCGCTACGGCCTCGCAGTGAACCCGGAAGAAATCGTCGAGGATCTCCCTGTGGGCATCCAGCAGCGGGTCGAAATCCTCAAGGCACTTTACCGCGACGCCAACATCCTGGTCCTCGACGAGCCGACTTCCGTCCTGACCCCGCAGGAATCGGGCGAGCTGTTCGAGATCATGGACCAGCTCACCCAGCGCGGCGTTTCGATCATCTTCATCAGCCACAAGCTGAAAGAAGTCCTGTTCATCGCCGATAAGATCACCGTGATGCGGCGCGGCCACGTCGTCGGGACGACGACGCCAAAGGAAACGAACGAGCAGGGGTTGGCCGAGATGATGGTCGGCCGGGAAGTGCTGCTCGAGGTCGTAAAGACCCCGGCGAACCCGAAAGGCGTCGTACTCGATGTGTACAATCTCACGATCGAGGACGCCCGCGGCGTCGAAGTCGTCCGCAATGTGACCTTCCAGGTCCAGGCCGGTGAGATCCTCGGCATTGCCGGCGTGCAGGGGAACGGGCAGACCGAACTGGCAGAGACCCTTACCGGTCTGCGCGAATTCAAAAGCGGGACGATCACCTTGAACAAGCAGGTCGCTCCGCCGCTGGACCCGCGCGCCCTGATCGAGCTTGGCCTGGCGCACGTCCCCGAAGACCGCCAGAAACACGGTCTCGTCCTCCCCTATCACATCGGTGACAACCAGGTGCTTTGCACCTACTACCAATCACCTTTTGCCAATGGCATCCAGCGGAACGAACGGGCTATCCTGAACAACGCTCAGCGCCTCATCTCGCAGTTCGACATCCGCGGCGCGCCGGGCCCGCTGGTCCCGGTCCGGAACCTCTCGGGCGGGAACCAGCAGAAGGTGATCATCGCGCGCGAACTCAGCCGGGATGTCCACCTGCTGATCGCCAACCAGCCGACGCGCGGGTTGGACGTCGGATCGATCGAATACATCCACCGCCAGGTCCTCGACCTGCGGGACCAGGGTGTCGCGGTGCTGCTGATTTCGGCGGAACTCGACGAGGTCCTTTCGCTCTCGGATCGCATCGCGGTGATGTTCCACGGCGAGATCATAAAGATCTTGCCGGCGGAAAAAGCGACCCGCTCGTCGCTGGGCCTCATGATGGCAGGATCCGTCGAGAACGATTCTTAAGGTACGCGCAGGATGACCGGGAGATGGATCTGAAAATCGAGTCCCACGATCATCGTGACCGGCACCACGAGGATCGGTTCGTCCGGGTCGTTGCTCGCGATACACAAGTTGGCGTAGTAGAACCCCGGGGTCAGACCGGTTGAATCAAGCACAATGTCCACCTCCACACCGTCCCCCGCTGCGATCACTCCCCCGCTGGGGCTGATGCTCAGCCACGGGACATCGTGCGGGGCGCACGACCCGGTCGATACGCCGAGGTCATAACCGACTACGGTGTCCGATGCAGCCTGGTGCATCCCGATCAGGACCAACCGGTCGGGGACCAGGTCCGGCGTGATCGTGGCTCCGCCGCCGCCGGCCCCGCCGGGGATCGCGATGCCGGTGAAACTCACACCGGTCAATTGGCCCGTCGCCGGATCGATCTGGTGGGCATTCGGCGGGTTGTTTGCCGTCCAGGCCCATAGGAACGGGCCGCCGGGGGAGACATCGTCCCAGGCAAAGCCGAAAATCGGGTGGCCGATGCTCGGGAAGCTGTTGATCACAACGCCGTCCCGATCGATCTCATAGATCTGGCTGCTGAAGTCCGCCACCCAAAAATGGTCCGTTGCCGGGTCGTAAGCGATGGCGCGCGCGAGGTCCAGACCGGTGTTTGCGAGCGTGATCGTGATCCCGGTCGGTTGACCGTCCGAGCGGTCGATCTGGTCGATCGCATCACCTGCACTGGCATACAGCATCGAACCGTCGAACGCAAGATCACGCCAACCGAAACCGGCGGAATCGACGGTGTTTGTGAAGGTGTTCAGGAGGACGCCGGTGCGGTCAAATTCGTACAGCAGGTTCGGTTCGGAAATAAAGTTCACACCCCCTGCCGTCGCCCAGAAGCTGGACCCGTCGAATTCGACGCCCAGCAGCACATCGTTGTCCAACAGCGCACCGAAGTCCAGGTTGAACAGGACATCGCCAAGATCCTCCGGCGCAGCCGCGACCGGACCGGCAGGGGACTGGTTTTCTTCTGCCGACCAGGTCAGGTCTGTCGTGCCGGTGTTCGAAATCGATAGGATTGCCGTGACGACCGTTCCCAATGCCTGGCTGGACACGATCGATTCAGGTGTCACCTGGATTTCGGGCGCTACGACGTTGACCGTGGCCGAGCCGGAAGAGGCCGCCGGGTTTCCATACGTATCGGTCGCGGTCCAGTTGGCAATGTTGGTGACCGTGGACTGGATGACGGCGGTCTTGGTGTATATGTACGTTTCCCCTGGGGGTAAGACGACGATCTCACCGTTGAGGATCAAACCGAACTGGCTGTCGACCAGTGTGTGGGTCGTCAAAGTGACCACTCCGGTATTGGTGACCTGGTAACAGTAGCTGACCGTCGTCCCCGCTAGGACGGAGATCATCGAGTCGGTCGAACACTCCGTCAGCGCGGTGCCGACCGTCTTCTCAAGGTCGATCGAAAGACCGGTGATTTCGACCGAAGCCGCATCGCTCGTTTCGAGTTCGTTTTCGAAGACATCCGTTGCGGTCCAGGTGGCCAGATTGGAGACATCCTGGGTGATGACAATATCGACCGATACCTGGTGGCTGCCGCCCGGCGCGATTTCAATACTTTGTCCGTCCAGGATCGTCCCGAGATGGTCGTCGATCAAAGTGTGCGTGGTCAGGGTCGTGGTGCCGGTGTTCTTGAGCTCGAAACAATAAGTCACCTCCGTCTCGGGCACGACGGACAAGTCGTCCGTCCCGGGACAGACGCCCACATCGGCCGTCACCGTTTTGAACAGGGTGAGACCCGGGTCCGTCGCGTGGACGGTTGCGGTATCGACTGCCTGGGCCTGGTTTCCGAACGGCTCTTCGGCGGTCCAGGTGGCGGTGTTGACGGTGTCCTCATTGATCTCGATCGTCGTCGAGAAGACCATCGTCTCCCCCGGGCCAACGATCGCCAGAGTATCGGTGAAGATGGCGCCGAGCGCATCGTCGAACAGCGTGTGGCTGGTCACCGTCACCGCACCGGTGTTTTCGATCTCGTAGCAATAAGTCACGCTGCTGCCGGTGATGACGGTGATCTCGTCGATCAGTGCGCAGGTCTCGGGGATGTCGCTGACGGTCTTGGTCAGGGTAATGGTCGGCATCAGAACGGTGACGGAGGCGTTGTCGTTGTCGACGGCGATATTGCCGAGACCATCGTCCGCCGTCCAATTCCCGGTGTTGACCACGGATTGGGTGATCACGGCGGTCGTGGAAAAGGTGTACGAAGCCGCAGGAGGGAGCAGGATCGGGGTGTTGACCGGGATCAGTACACCGAGCTTGTTGTCCGTCAAGGTGTGCAGCGTCAGGGTCACCGACCCGGTATTGGTGACCTGATAGCAGTAGTTGACCGGCGTCCCGGGAAGGACGGTGATCGAGTTGGCTCCAGGACAGGTGCCCGGGGTTGTGTTGACCGTCTTGACAAGGTTGATCCGCGGGTCCAGGAGCAGATCCCGCGCACGGTTTGCGGCAGGCTGCAGACCGCGCGCACCGGACGCCCCCGCCAGCGCAGCGGAGACCATAAATAATGAAACGATGGAGATCGAAACGATGATTGCGAGCCGTGTGGATTTATTCAAAGTAGGTATCCTGGTTGACAGAGCGGGATGAAGATTGCGTTGAGACCCCTGGGCCATCAGACAGAAGCCATAGTATAAGACGATTTGGAGTGAGAGGCAATGCCTGGAGTAGCCCTGGCTTTCCCAATCCACGGAAAATCTTGTAGGGATCGGGTTTATGTTCTATAATTCGTCCCCTATGGTCAGGACCCAGGCTTAAGTCGAACGATCGGGACAAGGGGGGCACCGAGAGATTCGCCCCGCATTATCATCAATGGATCACAAAGACGCGCTCACCTCGGAACACATCTGCCCGTTCATCGGACTGCGGAACGACCGGGACACCCGCTACGGCTTCCCGAACGAAGGCAACCACTGCCACCGCGAGCGCAGCCCCAGGACGATCAATCTCGACTACCAGGAAGGGGTGTGCCTGACCTCCGGCTTTTTGAACTGCCCGATCTATCTCCACAGCGGCGGCAATATTCCGGTCGGAGTGGCCGGGGCGAATGCCAGGATCATCCAAAGGGAAGGCAATTCGAACGCTGCAGCGTCCAACCGGACGGTATCGTCGCCGCGCAATGCGCGCACAGATGGTACGGCCTGGATGATGCTGGACGAGGTCGAAGCGCAGCCGGAAAAGCAGGGCGGCCGTAGCCTGTTCGGGTACAGCTGGTTCCGCCTGTTTTTCGGGCTGCTGCTCGTGATCGGTTCGGTTTCGGGGATGCTTTTGTTGATGCAGGGAACCGATTTTGGCGGAATTGGATCGAACGGTACGGTCGCGACAGCCACCCCGTTCGGCGGCGTCCTACCGCTGGATTCGACCGCCACACCGGAAACGCAAACAGCCACACTCCTACCCTCCCCGACCTTCACGCTCCCGCCGACGGGTACACCACTGCCCAGCGCAACGATCACCACATCACCGACAGTGACCCCAACGGGCAGCCAGACGGAAACGCCGACCCCGACCCCGAATCCAACCAACACCAGCCCACCCTTCATCTTCCCCTCCAATACCCCGCTCCCGACCTGGACGCCGACCCCGACTTCGACCCCGCCGCCGACCAATACACCGATCCCGCCGACCAATACCCCGGTCCCGCCGACCAATACCCCGGTTCCGCCGACCAACACCCCGGTCCCGCCGACCAACACGCCGATCTCGGATCTCCCAACGCCGACGCCATAGCAATTCAAAAAAAAGAGGGGGATGTTGGGGGGGCGGCTGCAGCGAAGCTGCAGCCGCCCCCCCAACCTCCCCCTCTTTTTTTTGAATTGCTATGGCGTCGGCGTTGGGAGATCCGAGATCGGCGTGTTGGTCGGCGGAACCGGGGTATTGGTCGGCGGAACCGGTGTAT
>DATKDL010000244.1:0-4483 GCA_035512695.1 Anaerolineales bacterium
ACGGGGCCGGGAAATCGACCACGATCAAGATGCTGACCGGCATCCTGCTGCCGACGAGCGGCACGGTGCGGGTGCTCGGCCGCGACCCGCACCGCGAGCGGGTCGCCAACGCCCGCAGGAGCGGGGTCGTCTTCGGGCAGCGCTCGCAGCTCTGGTGGGACCTGGCCCTGATCGAATCCCTGGACATGATCGCCCGCATGTACGAAGTGCCGCCGGCCCGCTACCGGTCTCTTCGGTGCGGCGGCGCCGGCGGTCGGGATCGCCTGGACGGCGCCGAAGATCTTCTACCTGGTCGTGGCGGTGGTCAGCGGCGGGGTGATCTTCATCGCCCTGAACCTGATCACCGGGGTCTCGGCCTTCTGGGTGATGGACTCGGTGCCGGTCATCCGGGTCGTGTTCGAGACGCACGAATTCGCCAAGTTCCCCCTGGCGATCTACCCGCAGGCGATCGGCATCCTGCTCACCTGGCTGATCCCATACGGGTTCGCCTCGTTCTACCCGGCGGCGTACCTGCTCGAACGCGGCATCTCTCCGGTCATGGCCTGGGCCGGTCCGCTTGTGGCCGCTATCCTGTTTGCGCTGGCTTACCGCGTCTGGCTTTTCGGGCTGCGGCATTACAGCGGGACGGGGTCATAAAAGAGGTGCCTGGTGCCTGGTGCGTGGTGGCAATCTACCGTCAGCCCAAAGGTAGGATTGCACAAACGCCAGGGAAATGGCAGAATGAAGCTATTCCAACATAATGAGGTCCCCGATGAAAACTCAACGCCTGCTGGTGATCCTTATCGCCGTGGCTTTGCTCCTGGTCTTTGCTGCAGTGCGGGGTAACGGGGACCCCGGGCTCGCCGCGCCACTGGAGACCGATGTGTTTCAGGGCCCGATCGTCGGGGAGGCGGCCGTGCCTGCCGTCAGCCCACGCGCAGACAGCCTGGCCCCCGCCGCAGCCGAGCCCCTGCTCGAGCGCGAGATCAACCCCCGCCACAACCCGCTCCAATTCGAGCCCGACATGGGCCGCCGCGGCACCTGGGACCGCACGGACCTCCCCACCGACCCACTGACCGCTTCTTCACTGAACACCGGTCTCACCCCCGGTCTCGACTTCTCCTTCGAAGGCGTCGGCAACCCGCTCGGCTGCAACGGCTGCTCCCCGCCCGATATCAACGGCGACGTCGGCCCCAACCACTATATCCAGATGGTCAACGCCACCAAGGTCGCCATCTTCAACAAAGCCGGCGCACCGCTGCTGGCGCCCTTCAATCTCGGCTCCTTGTGGTCCTCCACCACCTGCACCGGCAACTGGGGCGACCCGATCGTCCTTTACGATCCGCTGGCCGACCGCTGGCTGCTGACCCAGTTCAACTCCTCCAACCAGATCTGCGCCGCCGTCTCCCAGACCCCCGACCCGACCGGCGCCTACTGGCTCTACAACTGGAACGTCGGCTCCTTCCCGGACTACTTCAAGTTCGGCGTCTGGCCCGACGCCTACTACATGAGCGCCAACGAGAACAGCTACACGGCCTACGCCTTCGACCGGGTCAAGATGCTCGCCGGCCAGCCCGCGACGTTCCAGAAGTTCACCGGCGGCACCAACCTGTACCTGCCCGCCGACCTGGACGGACTCGCCTCTCCTCCCAACGGCGCCCCCAATCCTTTCTACACATTCAAGGACAACAGCTTTCACGGCGGCGCTGACCGGATCGAGCTGCGCGCCTTCGACGTCGACTGGGTCACCCCCGGCAACACGACCTTCAGCGTGATCGCCAGCCTGAACGTCGCTCCCTTCACCTACACGGTCTGCGGTTGGTTTAATTTCGACTGCGCCCGGCAGCCCGGGACCTCCCAGCGGCTCGACACCATCTCCGAGTGGCCGATGCACCGCTTCCCCTACCGCAACTTCGGCTCCCACCAGGCCCTGGTTGGCGCCTTCGTGATCGGCGGCGGTCTGGGCGATGTCGGCGCGGCCATCCGCTGGTTCGAACTGCGCAACACCGGTTCCAACTGGACCCTGTTCCAGGAAGGCACGATCGACCCCGGCGACGGGCACGACCGCTACGTCCCCTCGATCGCCATGGACGCCGCCGGCAACATCGCCATCGGCTACACCGTCTCATCCAGCTCGCTGGAGCCCGGGATCCGCTACGCCACGCGGTTGGCCGGGGATCCCCTGGGCACCTTCAGCCCCGAGGCCGTCCTGATCGCCGGCGGCGGTTCGCAGACCGGCTCCAACCGCTGGGGCGATTACGCCGCCATGGGCGTCGACCCGTCCAACGACTGTACCTTCTGGTACACCAACGAGTACTACTCCTCCAACTCTTCCAGCAACTGGAAGACCCGCATCGGCGTTTTCACCATCCCCGGCTGCTCCGGCGGCGGGCCGACCCCGACGCCCACCGACACACCTGCCGGACCGACCAGCACGCCGACCCCCACGGCGACTGCGACGAGCGGCGGGCGCAACACACCGACCCCCGGCCCAACCGCCACTTCCGGCGGGCGTGAAACCCCGACGCCCACCCCGGTCCCCGGTGATACGATCCACGTCGCCGATCTGGACGGAATCGGGGTCTCTAGCGGCCCCAACCGCTGGCAGGCCACCGTCACCATCACCGTCGTCGACCAGGACGGCGCGCCGTTCGCCGGCGCGATCGTCAGCGGGAGCTGGAGCAGCGGCGCGACCGGGTCAGGAAACTGCCAGACCGACGGCGCCGGGCAGTGCTCGATCACCCGCTTCAATATCCGCAACACCAGCAGCTCGGCCACGTTCACCGTCGACAACGTCAGCGCGACCGGCCACGCCTATGACCCGGGCGCCAATACCGACCCGGACGGAGACTCGGATGGGACGGTGATCGTCGTCGACAAGCCTTAAAGCACGGAGAGAAAGAGGGTGGGAGCCACACCGCCGCGGCTGCCGCCTTCCGGCCCCTTCGGTGCCCACCATTGCTCGATATGCTCCCGTTCCGTGAACGCCGCAAAGACGAGTTCGCGCGGTGCGTCGATCACCCGGTTGACGACGATTTCCCGAGTCGCTGTTTTGGCTGCCATCATGTGTTTTCCTTTTGAATCTCCCGGATATATTCATCCAGGCGGTCGAAGTTTTCTTCCCAGTTCTCGCGATACTGTTCCAGCCAATCGGAAACGTCCTTCAGCGGTTCGGCTTTCAGCTGCGCCGGACGCCATTGGGATTCGCGCCCGCGCTCGATCAAACCGGCCCGTTCCAGCACCTTCAGGTGCTTTGAGATCGCCGGCAGACTGAGCCTGGACGGCTCGGCAAGCTCCGTCACAGTGGCCGGACCCTATGCAAGCCGCTCAAGCATCGCCCGGCGGGTTGGGTCCGCCAGGGCGAAAAAAGTCACCCCCCCCGACGCTTTGCTACCCCCCGTTCCGCTTCAGCAGCTTCGCTTCGATATCCCTGCGCGAGCGGATGTCGATCGGGGCTTCCAGGTGCCTCCGCAGCTGCGCCTCGCTGAGTTCGGTTTCGTAGAAATCCCGAGCCATCTCCACGATGGAGAGGGTCAGCCCACGGTATTTTTCGATCGAAACCGGGTCGCCCGCCTGGACAACTCCCTGCCGGAGAACCCGGCAGTACAGGCCGAACCGCTCCGCCTTGCGGAACTTCTTGACCCACTGCGGATCGCCCATGCGCGTTGCGAAGGTCCCGCACGGGATGCGCGGCGCCGTGACCTGCAGGGTCACCTCCCCAACGATTAGATCGTCTCCGACGTTGAAACCCCCGCTCTCCAGGTCGGCGATCGTCAGGTTCTCGCCGAAGGTGCCCGGCGCGATCTCCCTTCCCAGTTCCTTCGACCACCAGGCGTAATCCGCCCCACCGTAGACGTAGACGGCCTGGTCGGGGCCGCCGTGGTGCTTCCGGTCGACGATCGTATCCCCCGACAGGCCGAGCAGCTCGATCCGGACCGGCCCTTCCGCGGGCAGCTTGTAGATGCCGGTGGTTTCGATCCGGCTGTTGCGCCGGTGGGTGCGCGCTTTTCCGATGTTTATACTCTTGAGATGCATTGGATGCCTCATTATAACTTCACGGTCCAAACGCAAACGGGTATAAACAACTAGAACATCCGTCCTGTTCCGGACACAGGAGCAGACATGAGAAAGATCATCGTTCACGAATTCATCTCCGTCGACGGCGTGATCCAGGCGCCCGGCGGCGTCGTTTATCAAGTTTATCGGTCCGGCAAATAGCCGGCGGGCAAAGGATCGGACCATGGTGATCACAATCCTCGAAGCGGTGGTCGAACGCGACCGGATCGGCGAACTGGAAAATGCTTACCGCCGGGAAACCGGCGCGATCCCGCCGGAGATCGTCGAAACATTCCTGGCGCGCGACGCCGGCGACGAAACGAAGTTCCGGATCATCACGATCTGGCGGGACCGCCAGGCACTGGAGAGCATGCGCGCGTCCGTCGAAAAACCGAAAGGCGTGCAGATCTTCGAGGAGGCCGGAGCTGCTCCGACGCTCACCATCCTG
>DATKDL010000245.1:0-14384 GCA_035512695.1 Anaerolineales bacterium
TATCTGCGCGAACGGGGGCTATTATATCACCGGCGCAAAGCACGGTATAATCTCGCCCCGTGATCCAGCCCAGACAGGAAAACCCGACCCCCTCACCCAATTCTTTCGAGTTCGACCTGGAGGCCCGGGACGGCCGCGCCAGGGCCGGGACCTTCCACACGCCCCACGGAGATATCGAGACCCCCGTCTTCGCCCCGGTCGGGACCGCCGCGACCGTCAAGGCGGTCACCCCGGACCAGCTAGAAGCGCTGGGCGCCTCCCTGGTCCTGGCCAACACCTACCACCTGTATCTCCGGCCCGGCGAGGACGTCGTCGACGAACTCGGCGGTCTGCACCGCTTCATGGCCTGGGACCGGCCGATCCTGACCGATTCGGGCGGTTTCCAGGTCTTCTCGCTCAGCAATATAAACTCGATCGATGACGACGGCGTGACCTTCAAAAGCCACGTCGACGGCTCGACCCACCGCTTCACCCCCGAAAAATCGATCCGCATCCAGGAAGCCCTTGGCGCCGATATCATCATGGCCTTCGATGAATGCCCTGAGCCCTACGACAGGGGTGGAGTGGAAAGCGCCGTCGATCGGACCTCGGCCTGGTTGGCGCGCGGCCTGGCAGCCAAAACCCGCTCGGACCAGTCTCTGTTTGGGATCGTCCAGGGTGGGGTTCACGCCGATCTGCGCGAGCGGTCCGCCCGGGCGGTGACCGGTTTCGGTCTGCCCGGGTACGCCGTCGGCGGGCTGGCCGTCGGGGAGAAGAAACCCGAGATGCATACCGTCCTCGATTGGATGGACGATCTGCTCCCCGCAGACAAACCGCGCTACCTGATGGGCGTCGGCACGCCGCAGGACCTGGTCAACGGGGTGCTGCGCGGGGTCGATATCTTCGACTGCGTCCTGCCGACGAGGATGGCCCGCAACCACACCGCCATGCTGCGCTCCGGCGGCCGGCTGAACCTCAAGAACGCCCCCTTCGCCCGAGACCCGGCGCCGATCGACCCGGACTGCGGCTGTTCGACCTGCCGGACGTTCACCCGGTCCTATCTGCGGCACCTGATCAACGCCGGCGAGATGCTCTCGGCCACGCTGCTCTCGATCCACAACCTGCACACCCTGGTCAGCCTGTCCCGCGAGATGCGCAGGGCGATCCTGGACGGTACGTTCGAGGAATTCGCCCGGGATTTCATCGCGGCGGAGGCCGCGATATGACCGTTTTCCAGGCGATCGTGCTGGGGATCGTCCAGGGATTGACCGAATTCCTGCCGATCTCCAGTTCCGGGCACCTGGTCCTGGTTCCGGCGCTGTTCGGCTGGGAGATCCCGGCGGACCAGGTCTTCGTCTTCGACGTCCTGGTCCAGCTCGGCACGTTGGCGGCCGTGTTTGTCTATTTCCGGTCGGACCTGGCGGCCATCGTCCGGGGGCTGTTGTCGGCGCTGCGAGACCCCTCCCGGCGGGAGAGCCCGGAGGTCCGGCTGGCCGGGCTGCTTCTGTTGGCGACCGTACCGGCCGGGCTGGCCGGGCTGGTCCTGAAGGACGCCGTCGAAGCGGCCTTTGACAGCGAACGGGCGGTTGCCTATTTCCTGCTGGTGACCGCCGGGCTGCTCGTGCTGGCCGAGCGGTCCGGCCGGTTCCGCAAGGACGTCGAGGCGCTGACGGTTTCGGATGCGCTCGTGATCGGATGCTTCCAGATCCTGTCGCTCTTCCCGGGGGTCTCCCGCTCCGGCAGCACGATCGCCGGCGGCCTGGTGCGTGGGCTCGACCGCGCCTCGGCCGCACGGTTCTCCTTCCTGATGGCCGTCCCGGTCATGCTGGCCGCCGGGGCGCTATCGGCCCTGGAACTGAAAGAGGTGGCGGATCTATCCGGTTTCCTGCCGGCGCTGATTGCAGGGATGGTTTCCGCCGCCGTGATCGGCTACCTGGCGATCGGATGGCTGATCCGGTTCCTGCGGCGCGGGTCGCTGTACGGGTTCGCCGTGTACGTGACCGCGCTGGCCGCCGCGGTCCTGATCCTGGTCTGATGCTCGGAACGCGACCCGCTTTCCGCCCGAGTCTGAGGGTTTGCGCCGCCGTCCTGCTGTGCCTGGCAGGCGCCGCAGGGTGCACTCCGGAAGAACCTCCGCCGGCTCCCATCCTCGAGCCGACCACGGCGGTCCTGACCGTCCACCTGGCCGGCGAGCTCGGGCTGCTCAGACCGGTCCTGGCGGCCTGCACGGCGGAGATCCCGGGGATCGGTCTGCTCGTGTTCGAAACCCCCGCCCCGGAACTGCCGGAAGGACCCGATGAGATGACGCTCTGGCTGGGTGAACCGCCGGATGATGCGCCGCAGGCTGCATTGCTCGGAACCGAAACGATCGTCGTCGCCGCACACGCCTCGCTCGGTCGGGATGCGTTCACCGAGGCGGAGGTCCGGGCGCTGTTCACCGAAGGTGGAGGACCGGCGTTCGAGGTTTGGGTACCGCAAGCCGGACAGGTCGCCCGGGAGGTCCTGGATGCCTGGCTCGAGGGCGGCGGGTATCCCCCCGAGGCCTTTTTATCTCCGACCCCAGAAGCCGCCGTCGCCGCAGTGGCGGCGGACCCGGGTGCGGTCGCCGTGATCCCATCCGCCTGGCTGACGGCGGACCTGAGCCCGGTCTTCTCGCTCGGGGAGCTGCCCGTCCTCGCGCTGACCGACCGCGTCCCGGAGGGGCGGATGCGTGGGCTGATCGGGTGTTTGCAGTTGAATCCGGTGTATCGCAAATAAAAGATTGATTCAGTTCAATTCCCCGTAAAGAAACCAGAACTCTCCCTCCGGAAACGCCGGGTTGAAAACGAACTGCTGGATAAACGGTCCCGTTTTCAGATTTCCGCGCAGCGCCGCATCCAGGCCGTCCAGCAGGCTGAGCTGCGCGGAGGGAAGTTCGCGGGCCTCGTCTTTCAACAGGGCTAACATCGTCCGGCGCTGGACCTCGAAGCGGTAGCGCGAGCGATGCGCGGCCGGGTCGGCGCGGTACTCGTTGATGAAACGGGTCCACTGGTTCAGACGAACCCCGAACTCGTGCGCGGCCTTCCCCGTCCAGGCGGTGTGCCATTGTTCACGGATCTCGGCGATTTCCGCCAGGGTTTCAAACCATTCCGGTTCGACCGGCGCCGCCGTAAGCCGGCGCCGGAAAAGCAGCAGCCAACCCAGCGAAAACCGGGGGTAAGGTGGCATCCCGCTCGGAGCCTGCAGGGACAAATTCCAATACACGTTGTCGGAGAGCAGATAAGGTTTGAGTTCCGGCGCAGCGGCGGAAAGATATCGGAAAAGATAATCGAACTCGGGCATCAGAACCTGCTTCTTTGCTTGCCCTGGAGGATCTCCCGCACGGTATCCGCATCGACCAGGAGCACATTGCCGGTAAGTTTCAAGGATCGCAGCATCAATCCGGGATTTTACCAGCAATTCCGGCGTAAATAAGGGCCGGCGCAGGGAGAAACCCTGCGCCGGCCCTTATGTTATCGATATTTTGACTTACACAAGCATCATGTACGGTGTCTCGAGATAATCCGCCAATTTCCTCATAAACTCGGCCGCTTCGGCCCCATCGCTGACGCGGTGATCGACCGAGATCGTCGCCTTCATCCGCCAGCCGACCGCCAGCTCCCCGTCCTTGACGACTGGGACCTGCCGGGCCGCACCGAGCGCCAGGATGGCCGCCTCCGGTGGGCTGATGATGGCGATGAACTCGTCCACCCCGAACATCCCCAGGTTGCTGGTGGTGAAGGTCGAACCGGAGATGTCGTCGGGCTGGACTTTGCCGGCCCGGACCCGGCCGGCCTTTTCCCGGATTTCGGTTGAAATCCGGCTGAGCGACTTGGCGTCCGCATCCTGGCAGACCACGGTCAGCAGCCCCCCTTCGACTGCCACGGCCACACCGATATTGATGTGCCCATGCTGGACGGCGACACCGTCTCCAAGCGAGGCGTTCAGGTTCGGATAGTGCCGCAGCGTCATGGCCGTGGCCTTGACGATGATATCGTTGACCGAGATCCTGACGCCCTCGTCCTCCAGGCGCTCGTTGATCTCCGAGCGCATCGCCATCAGGGCGTCGACGTCGTAATCGTAGGTGACGTAGAAATGCGGGAACTGCTGCTTGGATTCGGTCATCCGGCGGCCGATCGCCTTGCGCAGCTTCGAGAGTTCGACCGTCCGGTCTTCCCGGGTGGGTTCGACAAAGGTCGTGACCGGGGCGGGAGCGGCTTTGACCGGCTCCGGACCCGCCTGCATCGCTTTCTCGACGTCCGCTTTGACGATCCGCCCCCCCGGTCCGCTGCCCCGGACGTTTTTCAAGTCTATTTTATTGGCCTCGGCCATGTTGCGGGCCAGCGGGGAGGCGCGCACCCCTCCGGGGAGCCGGGCGCCGTCGGCAGGCTCCGGCTCGACCGGCTCGACCGGCTCGTCCGCCTCGTCCGCCTCGTCCGCCTTGTCCGCCTTGTCCGCCTTGTCCGCCTTGTGCTGCTTGACCGGCTCTTCCATTTCGGAGGGCGCGTCGCCGGAACCGGATGCTTCCGCTTCAGGTTTATCCGGAGGTTTATCCGCGGCTTTGGGGGTCCCCACGACGTCACCGACCTCCTCGCCCGGTTCACCGATCACGGCGATCGGATCGTTGATCGGAACGACCGTGTCCTCCTCGACCAGGTGCTTGAGCACCGTTCCGGTGTAGGGCGATTCGACCTCCACCGTGGCCTTGTCGGTCTCGATTTCAGCCAGCAGTTGGCCCTTCGATACTTCCGCTCCGACGGCGACCGCCCAGCGGACGAGCAAGCCTTCGGCCATGTCAAAGCCCAACTTGGGCATGGTCACGATTTCGGCCATCACAGCACCTCCTTGACCGCCCGGATGACGTCCTCCACCTGCGGCAGCGCCAATTGTTCGAGCGCCCGGTTGTACGGGAGCGGCACTTCGGTCTGCGCGACCCGGCGTACGGGGGTGTCGACGTAGTCGAAAGCCTCCTCGTAAATCCGGGCGGCGACCTCCGAACCGACTCCGAAGCTGCGCCAGCCCTCCTCGACCACGACGGCCCGGTTGGTGCGCTTGAAAGACTCGAGCACCGGTTCCATATCAAGCGGCCGCAGCGTGCGCAGATCGACGACCTCGACTTCGATGCCGTCCTTGGCCAGCTCGTCGGCCGCCTGCATGGAGAGCTGGAGCCCGCGGCTGTAGGTCACAATCGTGGCGTGCCGCCCCTCACGCTGGATCTTGGATTTGCCGATCGGGACAGTGAAATCGCCCTCCGGGACATCGCCGCGCCACTGGTACAGCAGGGCGTTCTCGATGAAAAAGATCGGGTCGTCGGAGCGGATCGACGCCTTGAGAAGACCCTTGGCGTCTTCCGGGGTGCCCGGGGCGACGACCTTGAGACCCGGGAAGTGGGCGAAAATCGCATCGGGGGTCTGCGAATGCGTGGCGCCCAGCTGGCGCCCGCCGCCGCCGACCGCCCGGATCACGAGCGGCAGGGTGAATTGGCCGCCAAACATGTACCGCAGCTTGGCGGCCTCGTTGACGATATGGTCCATCGCCACGAAGGCGAAATTGATCGTCATCAGCTCGGCGACCGGGCGGGTCCCGACCAGGGAAGCGCCGATCGCAGCCCCGACGATGGCGGCTTCGGAGATCGGGGTGTCCCGCACCCGCCGGTCGCCGTACTTGTCGTGGAACCCCTTGGTGACGGCATATGTCCCCCCCCAGACGCCGACCTCCTGGCCAAGGATGAAGACGTTCTCATCCCGGTCCATTTCTTCCATCAGGGCCTGGGAGATGGCCTCACGGACGGTGATTGGCTTGCTCATATCGGCTCCGCATAGACGTCCTCGAACAGGGCCTCGGGCGCCGGTTCGGGACTGGTTTCCGCAAATTCAACGGCCTCTACCACTTCCGCAGCAACTTTCTGATCGACCTCATCGAGCTCGGCTTCCGTGGCGACCTCCTCACCGACCAGGTGCTTCCGGTACCGGCCGATCGGGTCCTCATCCAGCCATTTGGTGACCTCTTCCTTGCTCCGGTAGCGTTCGGGATCGCCCATCGAGTGGCCGCGGAAGCGGTAAGTGACGATCTCGAGGAAGTACGGGCCTTCTCCGCCGCGCACTCGTTCAAGGGACTTCTGGGCAGCCGTGCGCACGGCCAGGATATCCATGCCGTCGACTCGCTCGCCGTCGATCCCGTAGCCTTCGAACTTCTTGGTCATCTCGGAGACGGCGGAGGCCCGCTCGATCGACGTCCCCATGCCGAACGCGTTGTTTTCGCAGACCCACAGAACCGGCAGATCCCAGACCTTGGAAAGGTTGACGCCTTCGTGAAAGAAGCCGATGTTGGTGGCCCCGTCCCCGAACATGCAGATCGTGACGTTGTCGCGATCGGAGTAATGGTCGCCGAGCGCCATCCCGGTGGCGATCGGGATATGGGCTCCGACGATGGCGTGACCGCCCCAGAAGTTTTTTTCGACATCCGCCATATGCATCGAGCCGCCCTTGCCCTTGGACATGCCCGTGCTCTTCCCGAGCAGCTCGGCCATCACGTGTTTTGCTTCGATCCCGACGTTGATGGCGACACCGTGATCGCGGTACGCGGTGATCACGCGGTCCTGCGGCTGCCGGGCGGCGATCAGCCCCGTGCTGACCGCTTCCTGGCCGATGTAGAGGTGAAGGAAGCCGCCGATCTTGCCCTGCTGGTACAGCTCCGCCGCCGATTCCTCGACGCGGCGGATCAGCACCATTTCATAATAAAGCTGAAGATGGTCCGATTTTTCCATGTAAATTAACCTTTCGAAAATATTGGAGGCTGGCGATTTCGGATGGGCCGCAGGGCGAACCTGCGGCCCATCCGAAATCGCCACTCCCTTTTCCGGATCGCTCGATTTGAAACCGTTTACACGATTCCGCCGGAGATTATACCAAACAACCGGAAACCCGGCCTCCGGTCCGGCGTCCGCCGGGCCGGAGGCCGGGTTTCCGGTTGTTGCGATTCAACAATCGCCCTCTCCCGGTACAATCGGTACATCTGAACGGCGAAGGCTTCGCGCCGATCCGAAAATTGGGGCGGCTATTTTTGAGGCGGCTGGGCGGAGCCGTAGCCGCCTCAAAAATAGCCCGTCCTTCGAATTTCGGATCGGTGCGAAGCGCTTACCAACTGAGGAGGTGTTGCTTGTTGAAACGCGTGAGAAATCTGCTGCCGGTGCTGGGGCTGTGCCTGGCGGCCTCGGCCTGCGGCGGCTCGGAACCGGTGACGTTGGCCGAAATTGTCGTCTATCCGGAGGCCGTGCCGATTGATGGGGAGAATATCGTGGCCGAATCCGTGGCCGAGTCGATCCGGGCCGGCGCCGGGGATGAAGCCGTCGATGTCGAAATCCGGATGTACACCGTTCCCAACGATACGCTTTGGGAAGATGTCAAGCTATTCTACGCGACCGAAACCGGATCCGCGGACTGGGATGCATCCGGCGAACTCACCTCGGAGACGGATTTCGTCAGCACGATCGGCTGGACCCGCGGCGGTCAGATGCGTCCGCAGGCCTTTGTCGTCGCCTTCTCACCGGATCCGCTGGGTGGACCGCCTTTCCTGATCCTGATGCTGGTTTCCGAATGACAATTGCCCCGGAAATGGAATACAGCCCGCGGCGTTGCCGCGGGCTGTTTTCCGTTTCCGATTACCGGATTACTCGATCTCGAAAACGATGCTGACTTCGACCGAGACCGTGATCTGGCCCGGGGAGACCGGGACGCTCGCAGCCGCTTCGGCTGCCACACCGCTGCCGCCCATGCCCTGGGCAAAGGGGATCGGGTAGCCGCCGCCGTAGCTGCTGATGCTGACGATCTGACCCAGTTCGACTCCGGCGAACCCCGCCAGCTCTTCAGCCTGCGCCCGGGCTGCCGCAACGGCCGCCTCGCGGGCCTGGCTGGTGGCTTCGGACTTATCGGTCACATCGAACTGGATGCCCCAGATGTTGTTGGCGCCGGCATCGATCGCGGTCGACAGCAGGTCGCCGAGCCCGTCCAGGTCCCGGACGGTCACGTACACGCTGTTGTCGACGCTGTAGACGATCGGGGGCTTCTGGCTCTCCGAATCGACCGGCAGGCTGTAGTCCTCCCACGAGTAGATGTTGAAGTTCGTGGTCTGGAGATCGGCCCGGGCGACGCCGGATGCAACCAGGGCGTCGATGAGGGCTTCCACCTGGGCGGTGTTCTCATCCACGGCCACCTGGGCGTCGACGTCCTGGGTGTGGACGCCGATCGTCACGTAGGCGATATCCGGGGCGAGCTGGACCTGGCCGCTCCCGCTGACGGACAGTGTGCGGGTGGCGGGCTGGGTGGTCTGGGCCTGCGGGGCGGCCAGGGCCCCTCCGCTGCCGCGCGCCTGGGCGACCATCACGCCATAAGCGCTCAGCACGAGTGCGGCCGCGGCCAGAAGAAAGATGATGGGTTTAGATTTTGCAAACATGGTTGCTCCTGTATTTTCCCGTCGATCCGCGCGGACCGATTCGGTCTGAAATTAAAAACGCGATATTCGATCGCAAGCATATAACGCTTCTAGTCTGTCATTGGTTCCAGATTCAGGTGGGGGGCGGGAAAGTTAATGGAAACTTCATAATTGAGCCGATACAATAGCAAAGACATTTGTTCTATTCATTTTCAGGAAAGAGGCCGCATGTCGATCGATTTTCAGGATGTCCGTGCACAGGTAAAAACGCTCGCTGAGACCGCTCCACAGCGCGCGCGGCGCCTTGACGCGCTCCGACAGGCGGCGCGGGCGGCGCTGGATCAGGCCGCCGCAGACCAGGATGGTCTCGCGGCAAAGATCGCCCGGGCGGTGAGCCTCAACCCGCATCTCCGCTGCGCCGTCCCCGGCGTCGGGAGGATCGACTCGGCGATCCCCCTCCCCGCCGCGCCGGAGCGTGCGACGATCCTGGCCGCCGACGGTTCGCAGATCTTCCCGGAACGCAACGCGGCGGCCGATTACAGCCTGGTTAACGTCGGGGCGATCCGGATGCGGCGCGGCTCCAGCGAGAAGCCGCATCTCACTGTCCGGAGCCGGCTCCTCTATGATGACCAGATGTACACCGAGAACGGCCGTATCACCGAACGGCTGGTGGCCCTGATGCGAGACCTGGCTGAACGGACCCTCCTGGCCGAACTGGCCGACGGGCTCGAACCGCCGGTCATCACGCTCACCGACGGTCCGCTCGAGCTCTGGAACGCCCGGGAAGGCCTGGAGAACCAGCAGATCTTCGACGAGAAATTCGACCAGTACCTGGAGGCGCTCAACCGGCTGCACGACCTGGGCGTCTCGACGGCGGGCTACATCGACAACCCCGCAAGCGACCTCGTGGTCCGGATGCTGGAAATCCATCTCCTGGAAGACACGGAGCTCCGCCTCGCCGGCCGGGAATTCCGCCCGCTGCGCGGGTTCACCGACCTGGAACTCCTCGCCGGGATCCTGGAGCCGTGCCAACGCTCGGCCGTCTTTCGGATCCAATCGCGCACCGCCGGAAAATACGCCGGCCAACTCGCCCTGCATTTCTTCTATCTGCATGTCGGCGGGGCGAATTCAAGCAAACCGTATCTTGCCCGCGTGGAGATCCCCGCCTGGGTGGCGGAGGATCCGGGGATGGTCTCGGATCTGCACGCGATCCTGATCGAGCAGTGCCGCATTCTCGGCGCCCGGCATTTCCCGTATCTGCTCCACCGCTCCCACGAGGTGGCGCTGGTCACGCGCGCCGAAAAGGAGCAGGTGGAAGCGATGATCGACCTGGAACTGCGCAGGAACGGCGTGACGCCGAACGGTACCGGGCACAAACCGGCCTTGAAGGCCATGCCCGGAAGGACCCGCCGTGGCTGAGGCGATCGGCAGGCTGCTGCGCGCCGCAACGGCCGGGTTCGTGATCGGGATGCGGGTCTCGGAATGGGATGCGCCGGAATTCGGCGCCCTGGTCCGGATCCCGCTCGGGCCGGGGTACGAAATCTACGGGCTGATCCACGACATCCACATCGACGACGACGGCCTGGTCCGCCAGCTGATCACCGCCGACGACGTCGATGAGGCGGTCATCGCCGACAACCGCGAGAACCGCAACATCCCGATCGAGATCAGCGTGATCGCCGTCGGCCACGCACAGGGTGACCGGATCCGGCACACCCTCCCGCCGCGGCCGCCGCTCAGCCTGGATGCGATTTACCTGTGCGACGATGCGGAGCTGGCCGCATTCACAGGCGCCGGCAGCTTCGGCTACTTCCGTCATATCCTGCGCGCCGAGGACGCACCGGTCGGGGAGCTGCTCTCCGCTCACCTCGAGCAGTCGAACCGGGCGCATATCCGGAATGGAGATCCGGAATGGATCCGGGAAGCCTCCAGGGAGCTGATCGTCCTGCTGCGGGACGATTACCCGACGCTGATGTCCGTCCTCAGCGCACTGGGGGACGCGGATATTCGCTGATGCAGATCGCCGACGGTGAAAACGGCGCGCCGCCCGGTATGAATGATACACTTGCGACGGGTCGACCTCTTTTTTGGGATCATCCTGGGGATCATCCCCGCAATAATCCGGCGTGAGGAGAGAGGATAAATGAACAAGGCAATCAACCAGAAACGCACCAAGCTGTTCGGCCTCGGCCTGATCCGACTCGTGGACGATCTTCCGGCGGGCAAGACGGCCGATACCATCGGCGCCCAGCTGCTCCGGTCCGGAAACACGGTCGGCGCCAAATACCGCGCCGCCGTCAATGCCTTTACAAAAAAGGAGGCCCTTGCCCAGCTGCGGGTGGCCCATGAGCGGGCCGATGAATCGCTCTACCTGATGGAGATGCTGGTCGAGAGCCGGGCGATCGGGGATGAGCGCATCCGGCCGCTGATGACCGAAGCCGAGGCCCTGGTCAAGATCCTGCGGGACGAGATTATCGAGCTCCAGGGCGAGATCGTCCAGGGCAGCTGAAATGATACAAAGTATCAATAACAGGTGCGGATTGATACAAAGTATCAATGAAAAGGGCGTATGGACCCGCTGAATATCGGCTATATCGTCGGCGGCGGGCTCAAGGAGAGCTTCCGCGTCCGGCTGACGGTGCCCGCAAAAGACGTCCAGGAAGGCGCCTTCGTCGTCATCGAGAGCGGTGACTGGCTGTTCTACGGCCTGGTCACCGACCTCCAGCTCGGCGCCACCGACCCGCGCTTCGCCGACGAACAGGAAACCCGCATCCCGCCCGACCTGGCCCGCCTGCTCCACGGGCAGACCCTCTTCACCAACCTCGAGGTCCTCCCCGCCCTGATGCTCGAACAAGGCCCGGACCCGGCCTCCCCGGAATACGCCCGCTGGCTCGAAGCGATCGACCTGGGGCTGCGCGGCCGGCCTTCCGTCATGCCGGTCAAGACCGTCCCGCCGCACCACGCCGCCGTCCGGCTGGCCGGAGAAGGCGATATCGCCGAGATCTTCGGCAAGGACGAAAAGGTCAATTTCGAGATCGGCGGGACCCGCGAACAGGGCCACCCCGTCCGGATCGACCTGGGCAAGTTCGTCCAACGCTCGTCCGGCATCTTCGGCGCAACCGGGACCGGGAAGTCCTTCCTGGCCCGCATCGTCCTGGCCGGGCTGATGCACCACGACGTCGCCTCGGTCCTGGTGCTGGATATGCACAACGAATACGGCCTGGACGACACCGCCTCCGACACCGGCGAGCGGGTGATCGGGCTGCGGACAAAATTCCCGTCCCGCGTCAGCGTGGTCGGACTCGGGCAAGGGGCCACGATCCGCGGCCAGGTCCCGGATTTCAACCTCGAGATCGCAACGGCCGCCATCCAGCCGGCAGACGTCGAGATGCTGACCCGCGAACTCAACCTGCGCGATACGACCCCGACGACGATGGAAGCGTTGGTCACGACTTTCGGATCCGAGGACTGGTTCGCCGAGTTCAAGGCGATGAACCGGGATACGATTTTCACCGACGACGGAAAACCCGCCCCCGCACCGGGCTCGGTGGCGGAATGGGCCCAATCGAACGGCGTCAACGTCCTGGCCGCCGAAGGGCTGCACAGCAAGCTGCGGCGGCTGTTTCACAAGCCCTATATCGTCGAGCAGCCGGCGAGCGACGGGATCGCCGAGATCATCAAGCGCCTGGAGGCCGGCCGGCACGTCGTGCTGTCATTCGGGGAGCACGAGACCGACCTGGACTAC
This sequence comes from Anaerolineales bacterium, assembly GCA_035512695.1. GTDB lineage: Bacteria > Chloroflexota > Anaerolineae > Anaerolineales > JABWBV01 > DATDOR01. The sequence goes on from DATKDL010000245.1 coordinate 12,173, forward strand.
CTGCTGGTCAGCAACCTGCTGACGCGCCGGATCCGGGCCGCCTGGGAGCAAACGACAAACCGTTTCCGTTCGAAAGGCAAGGGCGAACCGCGCCCGCTCGTGATCGTGGTCGAGGAGGCCCACAAGCTGCTCAACCGCGAACTGGCGGCGCAGACGGCGTTCAGCACGATCGCCCGCGAGCTGCGCAAATACTACGTCACCTTGCTGATCGTCGATCAGCGCCCATCACAGATTTACGACGAGGTGATGTCGCAGCTCGGCACCCGGATCTCCGGCTGGCTCGGCGACGAGGACGACATCCGCGCCGTCCTGTCCGGCCTGGCCGGGCGCGAGGCCCTGCGCGGGATGCTGGCCCGGCTGCAGCCGAAGGAGGAGGTCCTGCTGCTCGGCTGGGGCGTCCCCATGCCGCTCCCCGTCCGATCGCGCCGGTATGACGACGACTTCTGGAAAGCACTGCTCGGCAAAGATCCGGCGGTCCGGAGGGGGGCCGAAGACCTGATCAAGGAAATGGGTTTCGACTGATGGCGGATCCGCTGCATGACCTGCACAACGATATTCGCAAGCTCGCTGATCGCGCGATCACGATCGGCGAGGCCGAACTGGAAGCGCGGTTCGTTTGGGGCTCCTATTCGTCCGAAGGAGTCCGGTTCGGCTTTTTCCGGGTCCTCGAAGAACTCGATATGCTGGAGGCGGTTCTCAACGCCGGATCGGAGCGGGTCTCGCAGGCCCGAGCGATCCTGGCCGGGTACCATGAGGCGTACCGGGACCTCGAGGCGCTCGTCTGGGGTCTCGATGACGAGGCCGCCTCGACGAGCCCGGGCGGCGAGGAATGGGACGTCCGGACAACCTACGCCCACATCCTCGGCGCCGATTTCGGCTTTTTCGTCGTCACCCGTTTTGCGCTGGATCTGCACCGGGCCGGCGAGTGGTCCCCGGATCATAAGATCAAGGACGGCGATTACGACCGGATCCTCGAGACGGACGAGACGCGCTACCTCGAACTGATGGACAGCCCACTCTCGATCCTGCGGCGGGAGCACCGGCTTTTTCACGACCGGGTCCTGGCTGCGCTCTCCGACATCACGGATGTCGAACTCGACCTGCCGTCGAAGTATTGGGAGGCGGAGACCCACCCGCTCCGGTTCCGCCTGGGCCGGTTCGCCTCGCACATGCGCCAGCACACCATCCAGATCGAGAAGACCCTCCCGGCGACCGGCCGCCCCCTCAACGAAACCAGCCTGCTCGTCCGCCGGATCCTCAACCGCCTCGCCGGGATCGAGAACGTCGGCCGCACCCCCGACCCGGCCGCCGTCCAACCCGCCCGGGACGCTCTCCGGGCCGTGTTCGCCGCAATTTCACCATAGCACCGGGAAAATGGACCCGGCTGCGGGGCGAAGCCCTGCAGCCGGGTCCATTTTCCCGAATTTATCCCTATGCTCACAGACACCCTCCCCTCCGGCCTCACGCTCCCCAAGATCGGCTACGGAATGTGGAAGATCGGCGGAGCGATGGCGGCAGACCGCTCCAAAGACGAGCGCTCGCTGCAGGCGGTCCGGACAGCCCTGGAGATTGGCTATACGCATTTTGATACGGCCGAGATGTACGCCCGCGGGCACTCCGAAGCGCTGCTCGCCCAGGCCCTGCACGACACCGGCACCCCCAGGGAGAACGTCTTTATCACGACCAAGGTCTCCCCCTCCAACCTGCGCCACGACGACCTGATCGGCGCATGCGAAGCCAGCCTGGCCCGGCTGGATACGGAATACATCGACCTCTACCTGATCCACTGGCCCGGCCGGACGCCACTCGAAGAGAGCTTCCGGGCCCTCAATACCCTGCAGGCCGCCGGGAAGATCCGCCACATCGGTGTCAGCAACTTCGACCTGCGCTTGCTCGAACGCGCCATCACGCTGTGCGATACCCCGCTGGCTACCAACCAGATTCAATACTCGCTCAGCGATCGCGCCGCCGAGACCGGCGGAATGGTCGAGTTCTGCAGGGAGAACGGCCTGTTCGTCACCGCGTACTCGCCCGTCGATGCAGGCCGCCTGCGAGTCCTCAAACCGCTGCGCGAAGTCGCCGCCAAACACAACGCCACCGCGTACCAGATCGCCCTGGCCTGGCTCGTCCGCCAACCGAACGTGATCACGATCCCGATGTCGATGAACCCAACCCACATCGCCGAAAACTTCGCCGCCGCCGATATCCGGCT
>DATKDL010000246.1:0-11699 GCA_035512695.1 Anaerolineales bacterium
CCGGGTGGTGTCCAACGCGGACAAGGACCGGCTGGTCCCGCAAGTGCTGGGATTGCTGGAAGAGGTCTTCGACCTCGAACCCGTCGCCCGGGAACCGCTCCCCGGCGCCCGGCTGCGGACCCGCGCCTACATCAAGGTCCAGGATGGCTGCGACAACCGCTGCACCTTCTGCATCACGACCGTGGTGCGCGGGGCCGGCCGCAGCCGGCCGCTCGGCGACGTGCTGGCCGATATCGACTCCGCCGTGGAAGGCGGGGCGCAGGAGGTCGTCCTGACCGGGGTCCACCTCGGCTCGTGGGGGCAGGACGGCGGCGACGAGGCCGCGGACGCCGGTCTGCGGATCCGGGACCTGGTCGCCGCCGTCCTGCGCGAAACCGGTGCCCCAAGGGTGCGCCTGTCCAGCCTCGAGCCTTGGGACCTGGACGCCGATTTCTTCGGCCTGTGGGCCGAAGATCCGCGCCTGTGCCGCCACCTGCATCTCCCGCTCCAATCCGGCTGCGACCGGACCCTGCGGCGGATGGCCCGCAAGACGTCGCAGAAGTCCTTCCGGGGGCTCGTCCGGGACGCCCGCCGCGCCTGCCCCGAGATCGCGATCACCACGGACCTCATCGCCGGTTTCCCCGGTGAGACCGAAGACGAGTTCGAGAAGACGCTCGCATTCGTCGAGGAGATGGCGTTCGCCGGTGCGCACGTCTTCCCCTACTCCGAGCGCCCCGGCACCGCCGCAGCCGCCATGCCGGATCCGGTCGACCACCCGGTCCGCAAACGGCGGGCTGCAGATTTACGCCGGATCGTCTCCCGGAGCGCGCGCCGCTACCGGGAGCGGTTCGCGGGACAAACCCTGGCCGCCCTCTGGGAGAGCGCCGCCGCTCTCGGCCCGGACGGCTGGCACATGTCCGGCCTGACCGACAACTACCTGCGCGTCTCGGCCCTCGCCCCGCGGGACCTGTGGAACGAGCTCACCCCCGTCGTCCTTGAGGAGGTGACGGAGGAGGGGATGAATGGGCGAATGGGCGAATAGGCGCCCATTCGCCCATTCGCTCCTTCACGGAGGCGCCACCATGGAAGATTGCATTTTCTGCCGCATCCTCGCCGGCGAGATCCCCGGTGATTTCGTGCACCGGGGGGACCTGGTCTCGGCGTTCCGGGACATCAACCCCGTCGCCCCGACGCATATCCTGATCGTCCCGAACAAGCATATCCCCTCCAACGATGCCGTCACGGATGAGGATGAGGAGGCCCTCGGCCGGCTGTTCCTCGTCGCCCGCGACCTGGCGAAAGAGGAAGGCATCGCCGAGAGCGGCTACCGGCTGATCCTGAACACCGGCCCGCACGGGGGGCAGGAGGTCTATCACCTGCACCTGCATTTGATCGGGGGACAGCGGATGAAGCACCCGATGGGATAATTTCAAAGAAATGATGCCCGGCGGGGGCGGCCCCGCGGGCATCATTTCTTTGTTAACTGCACACCGCGGGCCGGGTAAAAGGGTCATGGAAGGGTATAATCCCCACATATGGAACTGAAGGATCACCTCACCGCCGACCTCCGCGACGCCATGAGGGCCGGCGACGACCTCAAGAAGACGACCCTGCGGATGGCCCTCGCCGCGATCAAGAACGCCGAGATCGATACACGAGCGCCGCTACCGGAGCCGGCGGTGCTCGCCATCGTCCAGAAAGAGGTCAAGAACCGCCGGGAATCGATCGCCGACGCCGAGACGGCGAAACGGCCGGATCTCGTCGCAGGCGCCGAGGCCGAGATCGCTATCCTGGAGGCCTATCTGCCCCAACAGATCTCCGAGAGCGAGCTGCGGGACCTGGCGCGGGCCGCCATCGCCGAGAGCGGCGCGGATTCAGCCCGCCAGATGGGGGATGTCATGAAAATCCTGATGCCGCGCGTCCAGGGACGGGCGGACGGCAAACAGGCCGGTGCCATCGTCCGCGAGCTCCTGGAAGGCTGAACCGCCGGATGCAGAACAACGAGAGCGCTTCCCCCAGGGGAAGCCGGCTCAACCGACAGGCACTCCAGAAAATCGCCCTGCTCCTGCTCGCCTCCACAGCAGCGTTCCTGACCATCCTCTGGACGCAGCCGTCCGGCGTCTTCGAACTCGACCTGCGCACCGGGATCGTCGCACCGCAGGATATCCAGGCCCCCTTTGGCGTCACCTACACAAGTGAGATCCTGACCGAACGCCAGCGCGCGGCCGCGGCCGCCGCCGTCCCGCAGGTCTACTCCCCGCCGGATACCCGGATCGCCCGGCAGCAGGCCGACGCGATGCGCGCCACGCTGACCTTCATCACCTCCGTGCGCGCCGACCAGTTCGCCACCAACGAGGAGAGGCTGGCAGACCTCACGCTGGTAGAGAACGGCGCCATCTCCGGGGAGACCGCCCTGGCGATCCTGGCCCTGTCGAGCGAGCAGTGGCAGATCGTCCAGCAGGAGGCCGTACTCGTCCTCCAGCAGGTCATGCAAAGCGCGATCCGCCCGGAACAGGTCCCCGACGCCCTGCGGTCCATCCCGGCCCTGGTCAGCCTGACGATCCCCGACAGCCAGGCCAATATCATCACCGAACTGGTCAGCCGGTATGTGGCCCCCAACAGCTTCCACAGCGAAGAGCTGACGGCTGCGAACCGGGTCCAGGCGGCCGAGAACGTTGCCCCGGTGGAGCGAAGCTACGTCGCCGGGGAGACGGTCGTCCAGCGCGGCCAGGTGCTCAAGCCGGAGGACATTGAGGCACTCGAACAACTCGGCCTGCTCCACCCCGAAAACAGCCGCCTCATTTCGATCAAGGCCGGGCTGACCGTCATCCTGTCGCTGGCGATCTGCGTCATCTACTTCTACCGTGCGCCGGAACTCGTGACGACCACCCGGCAGCAGGTCTTCGTCGCCGCCGCTTTTTTCCTGTTCCTGCTTTCAGCGCGACTGGCGGTCGTCGGGCACGTCGTCCTGCCGTTCGCCTTCCCGCTAGCCGCATTCGGGCTCCTGATGGCCTCTCTCTACTCCGGCCTCCCGGGGATAATCCTGCCGATCCCGCTGGCCTTCCTGGTCACCTTCGGTCTTCCGAATGCCCTGGAACTGATTCTCTACTATTTCACCAGCACGATCTTCTCCGTCCTCCTGCTGGGGCATTCTCAGCGCATCCTGTCGTTCTTCTGGGCCGGGGTCGGCGCGGCCAGCATTGGCTCGGTCTTCGTCGTCGCCAACCGGCTGCTCGACCCGACCACCGACGTCGCCGGGCTGACGACCCTGATCGGCGCGGCCCTGGTCTACGGGGTCACCTCGGCCGGTCTGGCCGTCCTGCTCCAGTTCTTTACCGCTCAATGGCTTGGCAAGACGACGAACCTGCAGCTGGTCGAACTCTCCCGGCCGGATCACCCGCTGCTGCGCTTTATCCTGCTCAACGCCCCGGGCACCTACCAGCACAGCCTGCAGGTCGCCAACCTGGCCGAGCAGGCCGCCGAGCAGATCGGCGCCAATCCGCTGTTGACCCGCGTCGGGGCCCTGTACCACGACTGCGGCAAGGCGCTCAACCCACAGTATTACATCGAGAACCAGATCCCGGATACGCCCAACCCGCACGATTCCCTGACCGCCGAGGACAGCGCCCGCGTGATTATCGAGCACGTCACGAAGGGGGAAGAGGTGGCCCGCAAGCACCGGCTGCCCAAGGCCATCATCGCCTTCATCCTCGAACACCACGGCACCACGATGACCCGCTACCAGTACAACCGGGCGATCAACGAGGCCGGCGAGGACGCCTCCGAGATCGACCCCGAGAAATACACCTACCCGGGGCCGATCCCGCAGACCCGCGAGACGGCCCTCGTCATGCTCGCCGACGGGAGCGAGGCGCGCACCCGCGCCGAGCGCCCCCCGACCGAGCACGCCCTGCGCGAGCTGATCAAGGACACGATCGACGCCCGCATTGCCGAGAACCAGCTCGACAAGGTCCACCTGACGCCGCGCGATCTGAACATCATTCTCGGGATCTTCACCTCCACGCTGAAAGGGGTCTACCACCCCCGCCTGGAGTACCCGGCCATCGAACCGCGCACGATTCCGACCCCCGACCGGCAGCCCGCCAACGACCGCGCCAGGGTCCAGGACAGCGTCGCCGATGAAAGTTGAGATCCGGATGAACCGCGGTTTTGCCGATCCCGCCCTGCGGGCGGCGATCCGGCAGGCTGCGCGCGCGGCCCTGGCCGCCGGGTCAGCGGCCGGTGACTCGTCGCTGACGATCCTGGTCGCCGGAGACGAGACGATCCGCTCGCTCAACGTCCGCTTCCTGGATACGGACGCCCCCACCGACGTGCTCGCCTTCCCAGCCGGCGAAGAACCGGCCGGAGATGAGGAAGGCTACCTGGGCGATGTCGTCATCTCGCTGGAGACCGCCCGCCGCCAGGCCGAAGTCGGCGGGCACGCCCCGGCCCACGAAGTCCAACTCCTGACCGTCCACGGAGTCCTGCACCTCCTGGGCCACGACCATGCCGGTCCGGCCGAGAAAGCGGCCATGTGGGCCGCCCAGACCGCCGCCCTGGCCGCGCTGGATAACCCGCTCTCGCCGCCCTGAGACCCATGAAAGATTTTATCCGCACCCGTCTGGCCGCTTTCCGGCACGCCTTCGACGGTTGGTTGTACCTGCTCCGCACCCAGCGCAACGCCTGGATCCACGCCGTCATCACGCTGATCGTCGTCATTCTCGGGTTTTGGCTCAAGATCGACCGGGGCGATTGGGTTGTGATCGTGATCGCCATCGCCCTGGTCTGGCTGGCCGAATTCCTGAACACGGCGCTGGAAGCCGTCGTGGACCTGGCCAGCCCGGGGCAAAACCGGCTCGCCCAGGTCGGCAAGGATGTGGGGGCCGCAGCCGTCCTGATCGCGGCGGGGACGGCGGTGATCGTTGGGCTGCTGGTGCTGGGGCCGCCGTTGGTCACTCGCCTGAGAGAAATATTGAAAATCTGAAGATCGATGGCGGGGCGAAGCCCCGCCATCGATCTTCAGATTTTCACATCTCTTATCCACAGGAGTATCTTCATGTCCAGATCGTTCCGTTTCGGCACCGTCGGCTCCCCCATTTCCACCCCCAGGAAACCGGGCGGCAGCGTGGGGGCCGTGATCCGCATCCGGGAGCTTGGTCTGGGCGCCTACGAATTGGGTTGGGTCCGATCGGTGCGGGTCAGCGAAGAGACCTGCGCGGCGATCAAAGGGACCGGAGAGGAGCAGGACGTCCTGCTCAGCGTCCACGCGCCGTATTTCATCAATCTGAACGCCGACGACGAGGAGTGGCCCAAGTCCCGCAAGCGGCTGATGGACGCCGCCCATTACGGGAACCTGGCGGGGGCGACGGAGATCATCTTTCACCCGGGGTCCTATTTCCAGAGGGAGCCGTCCGAGGTCATGAAGATCGCCCTCCCGCGGCTGGCCGGCTGTGTCGAAGAGCTGCGGGCGGCCGGGAACCCGGTCACCCTGCGGCCGGAAACGATGGGCAAATCGGCCATGCTCGGCTCGCTGGAGGATACCCTGGCGATGAGCGCCGAGATCGACGGGGTGCAGCCGTGCCTCGACTTCGCCCACCTGCACGCCCGGCCGGGCGACGGGAGCTGGAACACGTACGACGAGTGGTGCCGGTCGCTGGAGCTGTACGGCAAGAAACTGGGAAAAAAGGCTTTGAAGTATCTGAGCGCGCACCTCTCCGGGATCGAGTACGGCGACAAGGGTGAGAAGGGGCACCTCCCGATCGAGACATCCGACCTGGACCTGGATGCCATCCTGAAAGCCCTCCGGGACCTCGGCTGCGCCGGGCGGATCCTGATCGAGAGCCCGGTCATGGAGGACGACGCCCTGCTGGCGCAGCGGCGTTGGGCGGAGCTGTCCGGGGAGAACTACGGCGAGTGACGGCGGAGAAACTGTCCGCCCTGCAGATCACGATGGATGGCTGCCGGCTTTGCCTGGAGGCCGGACATGATATCTACCCACGGGCGATCTATTCAGGGCGGTTGGGCGCCCGGATCATGACCGTCGGGCAGGCGCCCGGGATCACCGAGAAGGACGCCGGCCGCCCGTTCAACGCCGGCAGCGGGACCCGGCTGTTTCAATGGCTGGCCAGGGCCGGGATCGACGAGGCCTGGTTCCGCTCCACCCAGTACATGACCTCGGTCACCAAATGCTTTCCCGGCAAAGCCAAATCCGGCGCCGGGGACCGGGTGCCGTCGAAGGCCGAGCAGGCCCTCTGCCGCGCATATCTGGATGAAGAGATCGCCCTGGTTGACCCGGCGCTGATCATCCCGATCGGCAACCTGGCGATCCACATCTTTTACCCGGACAAACCGAAGCTGGTCGATCTGATCGGAACGGAGAAGCAGGTGGAGGGGAGGTGGGTCGTGCCACTGCCGCACCCGTCGGGGGCGAGCCGGTGGACTCAGGCGGCGGAGAACAGGGTGCTGATCGAGAAGGCGGTGAAGTTGATTCGAGCGCATCACAGTTTGCTTTTTCCAAAGGTAAAATGAACCTCCTATCCCAAACCATCCGAGGCAACAATGAAATTTTCCAAACTGCTCCCCCTCATCTTCGTCTTCCTCCTCGCCGCCTGCGGCGCACCTTCTCCGGCCCCGGCCAGGACGCAGGCCCCGCCGCCGTCGCCCCCCACCGCAACCGCGACAGCGGCCCCGACGGCCACCCCGACCGAAGCCCCGCCGCCGGAACCGACCGCCACCTCCGAACCCACCGAACCCCCCGCCCCCTCCTGGCCCGACCCGGTCGAGCTGCTCGAAGGCGTTATCCGGGCGGCGCCCAGCGACGCGCAGCGCGCCGTCGGCGACCTGCTGGCGAGCCTGGTCTATCCCGAAGGCGATTTTGAGGCCGACCTGATCTCCCATGGAAAACTCGACGCCCCTGTCACCGGCTACGACCTGACCGAGAACGAGCGTTTCATCGCAACCGGTCCGGTCGACCCGATCCCGCTCAATTCCACCCGCACCTTCTGGATCTCCAACACCGACGTCGACCAGCTCAATGAGGTCGAGTTCAAGCTGCTCGGGATCTCCGAAAACGCCTACTTCTGGTTTGACACCGACCGGACCCCCGCCGCGGCCCAGGTCCAGGACGCCGTGGACGGTTTCGAAGCGATCGTGGAAGACATCCGGGCCATCTTCGGAACCGAGCACCCGCTCGGGATCGACGGTGACAGCCGCGTCTTCATCCTGCACCCCGCCGCCACCAAGGTCTGCCAGGTCACCGAGGCCAACGCCCACCAATGCGGGCTGGGCGGCTACTTCTGGGGTGTCAACCAGTATCCGACCGAGATGATCTGGTTTTCCAACCATCACGAAGGGCTCATTATGAATTACGACGCCTACGTCCTCGGCGGGACCAACTACCTGGACACCCTGACCCACGAATACCGCCACCTGGTGGAATTCTGGTACCGCGACAGCGCCGCCACCTGGGAGGCCGAAGGACAGGCCGTTATGGCGGAAGACCTGCTCGGTTTCCGCAGCGCCAACATCGCCTTCGCCAACACCTATATGTCCGACCCGGACGTCCAGCTGGACACCTGGGTTTCGGGCACGGCGCGCTCGATCTTTCACTACGGCTACGGCTACGTCTTCAGCCGGTATCTCTATGACCGGCTCGGGGAGGACTTCTTCAAGGCCTGGGTCGTCTATCCGGAGGGCGGTTTCGAAGGGCTCGACGCCCTGCTCGCCGAGCAGGCCATCGAACTGACGGCCCAGCAGCTCTGGCTGGATTTCCTGGCCGCCCTGGTCCTGTTCGGAGAGGAAGGCGTCTCCGAGATCTACACCTTCGACGGCGAGTTCGCCGCCGGCCTCAACCCGGTCGGGATGACGACGATCCCGGCCCCGCCGCGGGAAGTGGAGGGCGAGGTCCGCCAGTTCGGCGCCGACATCTACCGCATCTTCGGCGACGGGGACGTCACCGTCACCTTCACCGGCAGCACCCTCAACCCGCTGCTCGGCCGGGTCCCGGCCTCCGGAGAATGGTTCTGGTACGGCGGGCGGGTCAGCAGCGGCATGAGGACCCTCACGCTCGAAGCCGACCTGACCGGGGTCGAGACCGCCACGCTCCAGTACTCGACCTATTACAAGTTCTCCCGCGCCTTCGGGTTCGGCTACGTCGTCATCTCGACCGACGGCGGCATGACCTGGACCGGGCTGGAGACCGAGAACATGAAGGGCCTGGAAACCCAGGACGACCCCTACGACTTCGCCCTGACCGAGCGCTTCTACACCGCCAACCCGACGGGCGGCGGTTGGGTGGACGAGACGATCGACTTGAGCGCCTACACCGGCCAGGTCGTCCTGGTCCGCTGGGAATCCGACTCCGGCGACCGGGATACGGGCTTTGCGATCGACAACGTCGCCATTCCCGAGATCGGCTTCTTCGATGATGTCGAGACGGAAATGGCCGGTTGGTCGACGGACGGTTGGATCCGCGCCAACGCCTACATCCCACAGACCTACCACCTGGTCCTGATCACCTTCGAGGGCGGCGTCCCGGTCGTCACCACGATCGAGCTTGCGGAGGACAACACGGCCACGTTCGACGTGACCGGGCTGGTTTCCGGCAACGCCTACCTCGTCGTCGCCGCGACCGCGCCGCAGTCGCTGCAGCCGACAGCGTACAGAATCGAAACCGAATAGTCAAGATCCATATAATTATTTAGATGTACATCGAATTAATTAGAGGATCACATGGATAAACACGCGGAAGAACTCCGTAAATTCGCCGCCGCCCTGCTCGACGTCGACCGGCTCAAGATCGTCGGCGAGCTGGCCAAAGGGAATGATCGCCCGGCCGCGATCACCGCACAGATCGGCCTCGGTCCGGACGCCCTGGACGCCCACCTCCGCGCCCTGGTCGAGACCGGGCTGGTCCACCGCCGGGAAACGACGGGTGATGACGATCGCTACAGCCTCGACGACAAGGCCCTGGAGGAGATGTCGAGGCGGCAGTTCGCCCGCGCCCGAAAGCTGGCCGAGGCGCCGGACCACCGGCGCATCGACGAACAGTTCACACCCGAGCAGGCGAAATTCATCCGCTCCTTCACCGACCCAAACGGCGTGATCACCCATCTCCCTTCGATCCACGCCGACGCCAAGCTGCAGGCCGTCTTGCAGTACGCCCTGCAGGGAATCGAGCCCGGTCGGGTCTACACCGAGCCCGAGTTCAACCAGGCCCTGGCGCCGTTCACGCGCGACCCGGCCACGGTCCGGCGCCACCTGGTGGACTACCGCTACGTGGACCGTAAGACCGACGGCTCCGCCTATTGGCTCCGGGAGGCCGGCGATGATCGATAAGACCAACGCTCAACTGCTCGTCTTCTTCAGCGCCCTCTCGGACGCCACCCGCCTCAAGATCGTCGGGCTGCTGGCGCAGGACGACTTCAGCGTCGAGGAGCTGGCCGAGATGCTCGCCCTGCGCCCGCCCACCGTTTCGCACCACCTGTCGAAACTGGGGAAGATCGGCCTGGTCAGCGCGCGGGCGGAGAGCTATTACAACGTCTACCACCTAAACACGGATGTCCTGTCGAAATGGGCGGGGATGATCCTGAACGAGGATAAGCTCCCCGGGCTTGCCGGCGACGTCGACATCGACGCCTACGACAAAAAAGTGATCGCCGACTACACCCGTGAGGACGGCAGCCTGAAGACGATCCCGTCCCGGCGCAAGAAGCTCGAAGCCGTGCTGCGCTACGTGGCGCGCGAGTTCGTCCCGGGGGCGGATTACCCCGAGGCGGAGGTCAACCGCATCCTGCACGGTTTTCACGAGGACACCGCCACCCTGCGCCGCGAGCTGGTCGCCGCCGGGTTGATGGTGCGGGAGAAAAGCGTTTACCGTCTGGCCGCGGAACCGGCTCCAAAACACGTCCGGTCGGGGCTCACCCGCCGGACCCGTCCCTGAACTACCGCAGCACGCCCACCCAAACCCCGGACATCACCAGCATGACACCTGCCGCAAAATCCGCCGTGATCGTCTCCCCCGCGATCAGGGCGGCGATCACGACGGTCGAGACCGGGAACAGCAGGAAGGCGTACGATGTCGCCGAGGCAGTCCAACGGGTGAGGACAAACAGGTACAGGTAGAAAAGCCCGACCGTCCCGATCAAAACGAGATAGAGATAGGCCGTCCAGGTCCCGCCCGCGGCCGGTGCAGACCACGCCTCCCCCGCGAGCCAGGAGACGATGAGCAGGAAGATCGATCCACCCGTTGTGGCAACGGCATTGGTGACGATCGGGTCCGTGCGCGGGATGGTCTTGAAATACACGCTGCTCTCCGCGATCAGCCCGGCAGCCAGGGCGACCGCCAGAACCGACGGGATGTGGATCCCGCCGTCGAGCCGGCTGCGGACGGCGATCAGGATCCCGGCCAGCGAGATGAGTGCGCCCAGGAGCCCCTGCCAACGGAATGTTTCCTGCCGGTGCAGGATCGCCAGGAAAAAGGTCAGCAGCGGGACGAAGGCCAGGATCGTCATCGTCAGACCCGCCGAAACCTGCAGTAGCCCCCAGTACAGCAGCGCATAGGTTGAACCGACTGACAGTAGTCCGTAGATCGAAATCTGCCCCAGCGTCCGCCCGCGCGGCACGGGCAGCGACCGGGCGGCGACGATCAGCCAGAATACGAGCGCCGCGGCCGCAAAGCGCGCCCCGGCGCCCCAGAACGGCGGCAGCTCAACGTTGCTGAACCGCACCGCTACGGCATTGCTCCCCCCGATCACCACCAGCAGGACGAACATGACCAGCGTCGCCCGGTCCGGCCTCCCGGCCTCCAGAACCACTTCCATACTCTGATCAGCCGCCATCCACGCCTCCCTTTGGATTCTCGATCTTCGAACTTCGATTCTCGATTCTCGATTCTCGATTCCTCTGCCGCACGACCTCAAACACCAGCACCCCCGCCGCCACCGCGGCGTTGAGCGACTCCGTCCCGCCCGGCATCGGGATGCGCAGACCCGACGGGTCCAGCCGGGCGCTCTCCGGCCCGGGCCCGTGCGCCTCCCCCCCGATCACGAGCGCCAGCGGGACGGACAGGTCGGCGTCCGTATAAGCGCTTTCCGCCGACGGATCGGCCAGGAAAACGGTCAGCCCGGCGACCGCGGCCTCGATCTCGGGCCATTCCGCCGCCCGGACGGCCAGCCGGAAATGGGCCCCCATCCCCGCCCGGACGGCCTTGGGCTGGTAGGGATCGGCGCTGCCGGGGCCGATCAGGACCCCATCCACCCCGGCCGCGGCCGCCGTGCGAAGGACGGCGCCCAGGTTGCCCGGATCACGGACCTCGTCGAGCACAAGCAGGAAATCGACCGGCCCGGGGAGCGGCCCCTCCGGAATGGGCAGGACGGCCAGAAGTCCCTGAGGGGTCCTGGCGTCCGAGGCGACCGCCATCACCGGCTCGGTGACCGGTGTGGGCTGGACACCCTGTGTCCGGAACAGGTCCAGGAGGGCCTCGCCGCGCTCGCCGAGACCTTCCGTGTAAAGAACGGTCTCGGGCGCCAGCCCGGAAGACGCAGCTTCTTCGATCAGCCGGACGCCCTCCGCCACGAACAAGCCGGACTCCCGCCGGTCGCGGGCGCTGCGCTGCAGCTTTCGGATGAAACGGATGGTGGGGTTCCGAGGGGAGGTCAGCACGGCGCGTCAGGAGTGCAGGTTCTCCCAAAAAAAAGAGGGGCGGTTTCGGGGGCGGATGC
>DATKDL010000247.1:0-9650 GCA_035512695.1 Anaerolineales bacterium
TTCTGAGGCCGCCCCCAAATTCGCCGCCCCAATTTTCGGATAGGTTCAAAATCAGTAAGCGTCCATGCCATCAAGGTCTCGAATTAAATTAAGGATGCGCCACCACCTGTTTTTTTGTATACTGGAGCAATATGCAAGACCAGTCTGACCGCCCCGGCTCCCGCACGCGCCTGGGCGGCCCGGAGGACACCCAGGACCTGAAAACGGTTCTCCGCAGGCGGATCCAGGAGAACGAGGCGATCGCCGCGATCAACCGCGCCCTGAGCGAGACCCTCGACCTTCAGGAGGTCCTCCAGCTGATCGTCGACTCGGCCCGCAAGGTGATCCCAGGGGTCGAAAGGGCCGTCATCCACCTCCTGTCGGAGGGCGATGAGCTGCTCTTTTCCGCGGCCGTCTCCGGGTTCGAGAAGGTCGGCCGAGCCGGGATCGGGCTCCGGCCGGGGGAAGGCGTGGCTGGGCGCGTCCTCGCCATGGGCGTCACGATCAACGTGCGCGACACCCATGCCGACAGCCGCTACCTGCTGCTCGATTCCGTCTCGGGTCTCCGCTCCCTGCTGGTAGCCCCGCTCCAGACCCGCCAGCGCCGCCTGGGGACGATCAGCGTCCAGGGTGAAGCCCCCGGGCTGTTTTCCCACGACGACGAGCGTTTGCTGACCTCGCTCGGCCTCCAGGCCGCCCTGGCGATTGAAAACGCGCGGCTCCTGGCGGATACCCAGAAAGCCCTGCGCCGCGAACAAGCGACCCGGGCCCAGCTCGTCCAGACCGAAAAGCTTTCCGCTATGGGCCGGCTGACCGCTTCCGTGGCCCACGAACTGAACAACCCGCTGCAGGCCATCCAGGGGGCCCTGTTCCTGATCCGGCAGGAGCAAGGGCTCAGCGAGCAGGGACTCAAGGACCTCGACGTCATCCTGACCGAGGTCGAGCGGATGGCCAAACTGATCAACTTGCTGCGGGAGACCTACCAGCCGCCCACCCGGGAGGAGTTGACGCCCGAATCGCTTAACCGGCTGGTCGAAGAGGTCCGGGCGCTGATCGAAAACCATCTAAACCGCAACCGCGTCACATTCGAATTCATGCCGGACCAGGCGCTCCCGAACATTCCGCTCAACCGCGACCAGATCAAGCAGGTTCTACTCAACCTGTGTCTGAATGCACTCGAAGCCATGCCCGAGGGCGGCCAGCTTTCTCTCACGACCCGCGCCGACCCGGAATCCGGCGGCGCGTGGCTTACGGTGCAGGACACCGGGATCGGGATCCCCCCGGAGGACATCCCCAATATTTTCGACCCGTTCTTCACGACGAAGAAGGGAGGCTCCGGACTCGGATTGTCGATCTGTTTCGATATCATCCAGCGGCACGGCGGCCGGATCATGGCCGAAAGCGATTCCACGGCCGCCACCATGCTGCGGGTCTGGCTGCCGGTGGAGGCGCCTTATGGCTGAACCGCATCTCAGGACCCCACCGGGACACATCCTGATCGTGGATGACGAACCGGCTCTGCGCACAACCCTGACCCGGGTGCTGATCACGGCCGGCTGGGAGGTCACCTCAGCGGCGGAAGGCCGGGAGACGCTCCAGCTGCTGGCCGCCTCGGCCTTCGACCTGGTCTACCTGGACATCCACCTTTTTGGGATGAGCGGGCTGGAACTGCTCCAGCAAATCCGGGCGACGGACGCGGATCTTCCGGTAGTCCTCTTCACCGGTAAGGCTTCGCTGGACAGCGCGCTGGAGGCGATCCGGCTGGGGGCCAGCGATTACCTCGTCAAACCGATCGACCCGGAGATCCTGATCGCCCGCACCCGCGTCATCCTTGAGGAACGCTACATCGAAAAGCGCCGCCGAGTGCTGCGCGAGCAGATCGATACGCTGCAGGGCGAACTCGCCCAGCTCGACCAGCGCACGGTCTACGCACTACCGGCGGAACAGCCGTCCGGCGGCGACAGGTTTGTCAAGCGCGGCTCGCTGGTTCTCGATCTGCACGCCCGCCGGGCGACGTTCCGGGACACCGTGCTGGAATTGACCCCGGCGTCCTTCGACTATCTGCTGGTCCTCTCCCGGCACACACCGGAGGTCGTCGATTATCGGACCCTGGTCAACGAATCCCAGGGCTACGAAACCAGCCAGCACGAGGCCCGGGAACTCGTCAAATGGCATATCCACAACCTGCGCCGGACGATCGAGCGCGACCCGCAGAAACCGCAATACATCCTCAACGTGCGCGGAGTCGGATACCGGCTGCTGGTGGACTAACGATACCCAACTCATTCAAACCAAGACAAGCGCTCCCGCCGCCGGTTCTGTTAGATAATGAAGGCATGGAAAATGCCCCTGAATATTTCAGGCCGGCAGCGGCTTCTGTCCTCGTGGTCGACGATCACCCCAACACTGCCGACATGCTGGCACGCGCGATCCGGACGATCGATCTGAACGAACCCGTCGACGTCTACACTGCGATCACCGGCGAAGAAGCCCTGGCGCACAGCCGGGACCGCACCGTCGAGGTCCTGATCGTCGACTATATGATGCCCGGCATGAACGGGCTGGACCTGATCGACGCGCTGCGCTCGGCAGACCGGCTCCCCGGGCACATCATCCTGATCAGCGCGTACACTGTGCCGGATTCGGAACTGGACGACCGGGCGATCAAGATCGATGCCCGGTTCAGCAAACCGGTCAAGACCGAGAAGATCCTGCACACCGTACGCGGGATGCTCACGGAACCGGAATCGCTCCCGACAGACGGCGCGACGAACGATTTCCCGGCCGAAAGCCGGCCGAACGGAGGGCCGCCAGGTGAGAAATCCGACCCGGCTGTCGAGGAGACATCCGCATGAAGCGATCCCTGACCGACCACTCACCCGAACCGGTCTCCCGATCCGTCATCGGAACCCGCGCCTCGCTGCTGATGCTCGCAGCGGCAGGCGTCTACACCATCTATTCGATTTACCTGGCAGCCGCTGAGGGCGCCTGGCAGCTCACCGCGCACGCTGCCGTGATGACGGCTTATTGTGGGGTCTCCGCTGCCGGGGCCTGGCTGAGCCGCCGGGGGCGGCCCGACACCGCCGTCCGGCTCGTCACCGCGGCCTTGCTCATCACGATCCTGGTAATCACCCTGCTCATCGCCGATATCGGCCTGGCCATGGCTGCAATCGGCGTCACCCTCACCAGCGCCCTCGCCCTGCTCGTCCTCGAACCCGGCAACCTGGGCCGCTACTTCATCGTCAGCCTGGTGATCGGCTACCTCGCCGTTTTCCTGGACATCTTCGCACCGCTGGACTACCGGTTTAAGATCCCGGCGCTGGAGGTTGCAGCCCCGCTGATCGCGGGGGCCCTGGCGCTCGTTTATGCCGGCTTTATCGCCCGGCAGTTTGGCGATTTGAGTCTCCGGGTCAAGCTGGTCACCGCTTTTATCGGCCTCGCCGCGGTCACCATCGCCCTGGTCGCCGTGGTGTCGAACCGGATCGTGTCGGACGAACTCACCCATCAGGTCTCGTCTCAGCTGGATGAACTGGCCGCGGCCCGGGCGATCGAGATCGGAGACCTGGTCGAGCGGGAAATCAACGTGCTCCAGACCCTGGCGCTCAACCGGCTCATCCAGGATGAGGTCGAACGGTCCGGCGGCCAGAACGTCCTCGGTATCGACGGCATCGAAGCCCTGGACGGGCTGTGGCGGGCGGCCGACGAAGCCGGCGATGATGCAGAACCGCTCGTCGCCGGTGTGCTCGACAACCCGGTCTCGGCGGAACTGCGCAAGTTCCGCACCCGTTTTCCCGAGCACGTCGAGGTCTTCGTCACCAACCGTATCGGTCTCAACGTGGCCGCCACGAACCGGACCTCGGATTACTACCAGGCCGATGAGGAGTGGTGGTTGGGCGCATTCAACAGCGGGATCGGCGGTGTCTACGTCGGGCAGCCTGCACTCGACGAAAGCGCCGGCGTTCTGTCGATCATCATCGCCGTCCCGATCCCGGCCAATGACCGGTCCGAGATCGTCGGGATCCTGCGCACGACCCTGAGCATCAGCGTCCTGCAGGAACTGGTCAGCGCCGCGGCGATCGGGGAGACCGGCAAGGTGGACCTCGTCTTCGAGAATGCCTCCGTCGCCGGCCGGGTGATCAGCCCGGACTCCCCGGAAGGCCCCGAAAGCCTTCCGGCGGAAAGCCTCGACGCGCTGGCGAGGTCCCCGGGTGAGTCCGGTGAAGCGGTTTACAAAGGCGCGCCGAGCCTGGTGAGCGTTTCGGCCGTCACCGTCCGCGACCCGGCCCGAAACCGGTTCTTTGAATTGCTCGGTTGGACGGTGGTCGCCCACCAGGACCTGGACGAGGCGCTACAGCCTGTCGCCGCGACAACCCGAACGACCGTCCTGGTCTCCATGGTCGTCCTTGGGCTGTCCAGCCTGGTCGGATACTGGGTCGCCACGCTGGTGACCGGTCCGATCACCGAGCTGACCAGGGTCGCGGAGGCCGTCCGGGGCGGCGATCTGCGGGCGACGGCCCGCGTCACCACGAGGGACGAGATCGGCGCCCTGGCCGCCAGCTTCAACAGTATGACCGGCCGTTTGCGCGATCTGATCGGCTCGCTCGAACAGCGCATCGCCGAGCGCACAAAAGCCCTCCAGACGACGACGGAGATCAGCCGGCGGCTTTCGACGATCCTCGAGGAGCGGCAGCTGGTCCTGGAGGTGGTCGAACAGATCCGTTCGGCGTTCGATTACTACCACGCCCATATTTACCTGTTCGACGAAAGCGGCGAGTACCTGGTCATGGTCGGCGGGACCGGCGAGCCCGGGAGGACGATGCTCGAAGAAGGCCACCGGCTGCCGCGCGGCAGCGGGCTGGTCGGGCGGGCGGCCGAGCTGAACGCCCCGGTCCTGGTCCCGGATGTTCGCTCCGATGAAGACTGGCTGCCCAACCCGCTGCTGCCCGAGACGCGGGCCGAGCTTTCGGTTCCGATCGCCCTGGGCGAACGTGTGCTGGGTGTGATCGATATCCAGGAGGACGAGCCGGAGGGACTTGGCGAGCAGGACGCCGAACTGATCCAGGCCATCGCCGGCCAGGTCGCCATCGGTCTGCAGAACGCCCGCTCCTACGGTTCGACCCAACGAGAGGCCCGCCGGGAGGCGACGATCAACGCGATCAGCCAGGAGATCCAGCGGACGACGACGATCGAAAACGCCCTCCAGGTGGCTGTCCGCGAACTCGGCCGGGTCCTCGGCGCCCGGAAGACGAGCGTCGAACTGCACTCGCCGGTTGCGGAAGACGAGGCCGGGGAGCAGGTTTAGGATGTTCAACCGCCCCTGGTCCCCCGCACCCGCCGCCGGAAACGGGGGCCGGCCGAAGCCGCCCTTCGTGATCGCCGTCAGCCATCAGAAAGGCGGCGTCGCAAAAACGACGACCAGCCTGACTCTCGGCGCGGCCCTTGCCGAGCAGTTCTTTGAGGCTGTACTGCTGGTCGATCTCGACCCGCAGGGCAACCTGACCACGGGTCTGGGCGTCGACCCCACCGCCGCGGTAAACTCCGCCGCCGGGAGCCTGCTGGACGATAAAAAGCTGGTCCAGATCAGCGTGCAGACGCGAATGCCCGGGCTGGAACTGGTGCCGTGCAACCCGGATATGCTGAACGTCTCCAAACAGCTTTACGAGCTGACCGGCTATGAATACAAACTGCGGGACTGCATCAACGAGGAGATGACGGCTTTTTATTACGACGTCGTCGTCATCGACTGCCCGCCTCAACTGGGGCCGCTGACCCTGTCGGCGCTGACCGCGGCAGACCTGGTCATCGTCCCGTTCCAGTGCGAATATTTTGCGGTGCATGCCCTCGAGAACGTGCTCAGGCTCGTGCGGGTGATCCGCAACCGTACCAACCCGGGCCTGCAGTACCGCCTGCTGGTCACCATGTTTGACCGGCGCGGGGCGCTGCACACCAACGTACTCACAAAGGTCGAGACCCGCTATGCCGAATCGCTGTTCACCACGATGATCGGCATCGACAGCAAGGTCCGGGAGAGCCAGCTGGTCGGTTCGCCGGTGCTGATGCACGCCCCGCGCACGCGGGCGGCCGTCCAGTACCGGGCACTGGCGCAGGAGGTCTTCTATCATGTCAGAAGACAGCATCTACAGGCGGCTTGAGGAGCTCCTGTCCGGTGGAGAGCCGGTCGCACCCGATCCGGGCGGCGAACCGGTTCCGCCGGCCGCGCCTGCTGCGGATCCTGTCGAATCCATCGCCTCGGGGACCGGGCCGGCGCCGCCCTCTCCGGCTCCTGTGGAAGGAACCGCCGCCCCCCTCTCGGAACGACCGCCGTCCTCCGCCCCGCCCAGGATCTCGACAATGGTCCGGACGTCCCCCACGGGCCGGGCCACCGGGAGCCTGGCGCCCGCGCGACCGGCGATTTTCCGCCGCTCCGGCGCCACCCGGTCGTCGTCCCGCTTCGACCCCCGGGAATGGCCCCTGGCCACCCAGCTTGCCCTGGTGATCATCCTGCTGGTCGGGGCAACGGTCGCCGCTGCGACCGCGATCACGACCCGCACCGTCCGCCTCACCCTGACCGAACAGATCGGGAACGATTTCGTCGTCCAGGCCCAGGGTCACGTCGACCAGATCAAGCGCTATTTCCTCGAAAAAGGCGGGCAGATCCAGACCCTCGCATTTTCGGACGTCCTGCGTCGATCGGTCGAGGCGAGCAACGCCGGTTATACCGGCTCGGAGACCTCGATCCTGGCCGATCTGGCTCGGCGCGACGCCCTCTGGGCCGGCGGCGGGCGCGCCGACCCCTTCATCCTGAGCGTCATCTCGCAGCTTCAACCGGTCAATCCGGCCGCCCACGAACTGCACAATTTTGCCCGCGCCTTCCCGGACCACGCCGAACTGATCCTGACCGACCGCTACGGAGCCACCGTTGCCACGAACCGGCTGCTGACCGGCTTCTCTCAGGGCGACGAAGAGTGGTGGCTGCGAGCCTGGAACAACGGCCAGGGGGCCGTTTACCTGTCCGATCCCCGGTTTGAAGAAGGCGCCAACGTCACCGCCTCGGTGCTCGCCGTCCCGATCACCGGCCCGGGCGGCGAGGTGATCGGTGTGCTGCGCACGACCCTCGTCCTGGAGGAGCTCTACACCCGTCTGACCCCAGCGACGGCCGGCTCCTCCCGGCACGCGGTCCTGTTTGACGCGCGCGGCGAGGTCCTGTTCGACCCGCGCGCCGATGACGTCAACTCGGCCGAACTGCCGGAAACCGACCGCCGGCAGATCTCCGGCTTCGGCGCGCATTACGGTTTCCACATCGACCAGTTCGGGACCGAGTTCCTGCTGGGGACCTCCCAGCTCGATAAGCCATCCGGGCTGGACACTTTCCCCAACCCCCAGACCCAGGCCCTTGCCGATGCGATCTCCGCACTGGCCTGGGCGCCCGTCGTCCGCCAGGACAGCGCCGACGCCTTTGCCGGGGTGGATGCCGTGGCCCGCAACATCACCCTTGTCGGAGTCGTCGCCGTCATCGTCTCCACGCTGGCCGGGATCCTGGTGGCGCGGGCGGTCAACCGCCCGTTGATCGCGCTGACCGACTCCGCCTCCCGATTGGGCCGCGGCGATCTGGATGTCGATTTGAGCCGGGTGCGCGGCAGCCGGGAGGTCCGCCAGGTCAACCGGACCTTCGAGACGATGGCCGGGCAGATCAGCGAGCTGCTTGGCGGCCTGGAAGACAAGGTGGCCGAGCGCACCCGCGACCTGGAACTGGCGGCCGAGATCGGGCGCAGCCTGTCTCGCCTGCGCGATCTCGATCACCTGCTGTCGGAGGCGGCCGGCCGCATCCGAGCGCGCTTTGACCTCTACCACACCCAGATCTACCTGGCCGACTCGACCGGCCGCCGGCTGCTCCTCCGGGCCGGGACCGGGAGCGCCGGACGGACGCTCCTGGAGCGCCGGCACCAGCTCCCGTTGGGCCTGGACTCCGTCAACGGGCGCGCCGCGGCCGAACTGCGGCCCGTGATCGTGGTCGACACATCGACCAGCCCTTTCTTTCTTGCAAACCCGCTGCTCCCGGAGACCCGGTCCGAGATGGCGGTACCGCTCATGATCGGCCAGCGGCTGCTGGGGGTGCTCGACATGCAAAGCGTCCGGCCGGGGGCTTTCACGGACGAGAACCTGCCGGCGTTCGAGGCCCTCGCGGGGCAGCTGGCGGTGGCGATCGAAAACGCCAACCTGTTCCGCCAGAATGAGCTCTCCCGGCAGGAACTCGAAGCGCAGGCGCGCAAGTCCTCGCGCGAAAATTGGTCCATCTACCTCGACGCGATCGACCACCGCGAGCGGCTTGGCTTTTCATTTGAAGACGACCGGATCCGGTCGCGGGAACGCGGCGAAAGGACGGCCGGCGCCGTCCTCGACATCCCACTTTCCGTGATCGGCGCCGAAGTCGGCTCGCTGATCGTCGAGGACGACCCGGAGCGGGATTGGTCTCCGGAAGAAGCCCGGCTCGTCCGGCAGGTCTCCGAACAGCTGGCGGAGCACATCGAAAATCTGCGGCTGCTCTCCGAAGCAGAGCGATTCCGGGCGCAGGCGGAAGCCGCCGTCAAGCGCCAAACCGCCGGAGGTTGGGAAGGCTACCTGGGGAACGGTTCCGGGCACATCCATCGATTCCACTACGACGGCGTCCAGGTTTTACCGGCCTCCGCCAATGGGGACGCCGGCGACGGCAGCCGGGCGACCCTCGAGCAGGCGCTGTCGGTTTTCGGCGTCCCGATCGGCGAGCTGGCCCTGTGGTTGGACGGCAAGGGGGACCAGTTCGATGCGGAAGCCCGCGAGCTGGTCCGGGCCGTCTCCGATCGGCTCTCGGCCCACATCGAGAACCTGCGCTTGAACGATCAGGCCAGACGCCTGCTAACCGAACTGGAGGCCACCATCTCCCGGCTGCAGGAGCTGGACCAGCTCAAGTCGTCCTTCCTGGCGAACATGAGCCACGAGCTGCGCACCCCGCTCAACTCGATCCTGGGTTTCACCCAGGTGATGCAGGAAGGCCTGGACGGGCCGCTGAACGAGCAGATGCAAACCGACCTGGAAGTGATCCGCCGGAACGGCAGCCACCTGATGCACCTGATCGACGACGTGCTCGACATGGCCAAAATCGAGGCCGGCACGATGAACCTGGAGCGGGCGCCGGTCGAGTTGGCCGAGGTGCTGGCCGAAGTACTGGAAATCACGGCGCCGCTGGCGGAACAAAAAAAGCTGCAGATGTCGGTCCGGCCGCTCGAAGGCGATCCGCTCCAGCTCGATGCCGACCGGCTGCGGCTGCGGCAGATCCTGCTCAACCTGATCGGAAACGCGATCAAGTTCACCGACGCGGGGACGGTGACCGTGCAGGCATCGCGGCTCGGGGACCGGGTGCAGATCTGTGTGGCGGATACCGGGATCGGCATCCCGCCGGAAAACCAGGAGCTGATCTTCCAAGCCTTCAGCCAGGTCGACACCTCCAGCACCCGCAAAGCCGGCGGGACCGGGCTCGGCCTCCCGATCAGCCGCCGCCTGGTCGACCTGCACGGCGGGCGGATCTGGGTCGAGAGCGACGGGACGCCTGGGAACGGTTCCCGGTTCTACGTCGAGTTTCCGGCATGATTTTCTTCAAAAAAACCGGATGGTGGTGGGGCGGGGGGGGGGGGGGC
>DATKDL010000248.1:0-2572 GCA_035512695.1 Anaerolineales bacterium
TCAACAACCCGTCATCGTTCCTTTTGGCGCGGGGAAGATGCTGGAATTCAGATCCGTGATGAATAAACTGACCGGTAGGCAAACGGGCGGTGCGTATTATATTTTCGAGTCGGTCTTTGGGCCTGGAGACGGAAACCGGCTTCACGTCCACCACCGGGAAGATGAATACGGATACGTCCTGCAAGGCGCTTTGGAAATCCGTCTTAGCGATCAGACCTGCGTCGTGACAGCCGGCGGAATGGCTCACCTGCCGAAGCATACCCCCCATGCGATCCGTAACCCGCTCGAGACGCCTTCACATTATCTCTTCATGACCGTGCCTGCCGGTCTCGAAGACTGGTTCGATGCGCTCGAGGCGGCCAGGAGACAGGGCATCCTGGACGATGCCCTGTACAGCTCGCTCTCCCTCGACTTCGGGATCGAGTGGTTGGAATGAAACGATGAAAGTTCGAACAGAGCCCCCCACATGCCTCATAAAATTATCCGCACCATCTGCGTTTTCACCGGAAAGCCCTCGGAACAAGACATCGCTCGCCTCATTGCCCTCGAAGCAGCCTTCACCGACCGCGCCTTCACCGTCCAAACCCGCCGGCTCTGCTCCCCGGACGCCGACGGCGTCTTCGAGCTGGACGCCGGGCTTGCGGGAGATGTTTTCCTGAGCCTCGGCCGGCTGGATTTCGACCGGGCCGCCGGGATCCTGGACGATTTTCTCGCCGCCAAAAACGTCGCCTTCAACCTCGATCTGACGGAGGAACCGGCCACCCCGGAACACGCCGCCGTCCTGTTCGAGATCATCGCCCGGAACGCCGGGAAGACTTTCAGCTTCGCCTACACCTTCAACACGCCCCCATCGAGCCCGTACTATCCCTCCGCCGCCTACGAGCGGAACGGTTTTGCGATCGGTCTGCAATCGACCGATCTCTCGGCAGGCTGCACTTCGATCGAAGAATGGCTGGCGCGGGTCCGGGAGACCTGGCTCGAGATCGATGGGATGATGGCGGGCGAGGCGGGCTATCTCGGGATCGATACCTCCATCGCACCGCTGTTCGACGGCCCGGGGAGCCTGCTCCGGATCGTCAAGGACGCCGGTCAGACTTTCGATGAGGCGGTCACCAGCGACACGTTTCTGCGGATCTCCGGTTTTATCAAAAACGCGGGTCCGCGCAATATCGGGCTGTGCGGGCTGATGTTCCCCTGCCTGGAGGATTTTGAATTGGCGAATGAATATGAATTGGCGAATTTTTCGATCGAGCGCAATGTATTCCTGTCGCTGCATTCCGGGCTGGGGATCGATGCCTACCCGATCGGGGTGGACGAGCGGCCGGAACGGGTCGTCCAGGTCCTGAACCTGGTGCGCGGGCTCTCCAACCGCTATGGCAAACCGCTGTCGGTCCGGTTCGTCTCGGACGGGAAAGCCGGGATCGGGGAGCGGTCGGATTTCGGCAACCCGTATCTCAAGGATGTGACCATCCGCCCGCTCTGACGCAGCATGATCTCTAAACGGCGCAAAACCATCCTGGTTCTCGGGGGAACGCTCGGGCTGCTGTTCGCCCTGGCCGCGATCTTTGCCTTCGAACTCGGTTTCGATAACAACCCGGACTGGGGCCGCGGCCGGTTTGCGCTGCTCGGTTCGGGGCTGCTGCTGCTGACCTGGGCCGCGATGGAGCCGGTTCGGCCCAGGATCCGGGCCGTCCTGTTAACGCTCCACGACCGGATGGGGCGCCGGCTCGAAGAATTGGCTATGCGCAGGTGGTGGCGGGATCGAGCGGACCGGATGGACCCGCACCAGCGCGCCCGCCTCCTCGCCTGGACCTTCGCCGCCGCGACCGTCTTCGCCCTCTTCGCCTACAACTGGATCTTCACCGCCGGCCGGATCGACGACTGGCAGTCCGGGAGCCGCTACTTCCACCGCCAGGCCGAAGCCTTCGCCGCCGGGCAGCTGCACCTGCTCGAACAGCCCGGTCCGGAACTGCTGGCCGCCGAAAACCCGTATTTTTACCTGGACCGCGGCGAGATCCCCGTGCTCTGGGACGCCCTGTTCTACGACGGCAAATACTACCTGTACTGGGGGCCGGTCCCCGGCCTGATCGTCGCCTCCCTGCAGCCCCTGACCGCGGAGCGGATCCGGGATTCATTCCTGGTGGGCGCCTTTATGGCCGGCTACCTGGGTTTCGCCGCCGCCCTGCTGCTCGCCCTCCGGCGCCGGTTCGAATGGTTCCCGGCGCGGATCCTCCCGGGGGCCCTGCTCGCCCTGGCCCTGCCCGGTCCGCTGCTCTGGCTGTTCACCCGCCCAAACGTCTACGAGGCCGCCATCGCCGGCGGCCAGTTCTTTCTGATGGGCGGACTGTTTTTCGCATTCACCGCGTTCACTCGCGAACCGGTCTCCGGCCGGCGGTTGGCGCTGGCAGGTCTCCTCTGGGGCCTGGCCGCAAACACCCGCGTCAACCTGGTCCTGGCGATCGCCTGCGCCGGGCTGCTCGTCTCCCTCAGGATCTGGTTCGTAGCAAGTGCGCGTTCCCAACCGTTCCGGCAAACCGCCACGCTCGGGCTGGCCTTCGGGCTGCCGCTGCTC
>DATKDL010000249.1:0-4111 GCA_035512695.1 Anaerolineales bacterium
CGGCTGCGGCGGAGCCGCAGCCGCCCCCAAATCGCCGCCTCAATTTTCCTAAGAGTGTGTTCTCAAGAGTTTTGTGAAAAGGACGGATAAAAAATGACCCTTCCAGATATCGTTCAAAATGAATTTTCAGCCCGGTACGGCGCTCCCGCCGCGCACATGATCCGTTCGCCCGGCCGGGTTAACTTGATCGGGGAGCATACGGATTACAACCAGGGCATGGTCCTGCCTTTGGCGATCGAGCAGAGCCTGTATCTCGCCGTCCGGCCACGGTCGGATCGCCGGGTGGCGGTGCATTCCCTCGGCCTGGGATCGGCCATCGAATTTTCGCTCGACGCGATCCCCCCAGCCGGCGCGGGCTGGGGGGAGTATGTGAAGGGGATGGCCTGGGTGTTAAGGGAGGCCGGTTTTGCCCTGAACGGTTGGGAGGGTGTCCTATCGAGTGATATCCCGATCGGGGCCGGGCTGTCCTCTTCCGCAGCCCTGGAGCTCGGGACCGCCCTGGCGTTCCGCTGTGTGACGGGCTTCGATTGGGATCCGATCGAAATGGCCCGGCTCGGACAGCGCGTCGAGAACGAGTGGATCGGGGTCAACTCTGGGATCATGGACCAGATGATCATCGCCCTCGCGCAAGACGGTTCAGCCTTGATGATCGACTGCCGGAGCCTGGAATACGAACCGGTCCGGATACCGGATGCGTTCCGAATCGTCGTGATCGACAGCGCCACCCGCCGCGGTGAGGCCGGCCTGGCCGATTCGGCCTACAACGACCGGCGCGGCGAATGCGAGGAGGCTGCTCGCTGGTTCGGCCTGGAATCGCTCCGGGATCTTTCGTTTGACCTGCTGGAGAGCGAAGGCGTGCGGATGCCGCCCGTCCTGCAGCGGCGCGCTCGCCATGTCCTGACCGAAAACCGGCGAGTCGCAGCGGGTGTCGCGGCGATGCGAAATGGTGACCCCGTGAGGTTCGGCGAAATCCTCACCGAAGGGCACGCCAGCCAGCGGGATGATTTTGAGACTTCCCGCCGGGAGATCGATGCCCTGGTCGAGGCTTCGATTGCGCATCCGGCGTGTTTCGGCGCCCGGCTCACCGGCGGCGGTTTTGGGGGCTGCGTCGTCAGCCTCGTCGCCGAGGGCGAGGAGGAGGCCTTTATCGAAACGGTATCCGGCGCGTACCGGGAGGCGGAAGGACTTGAGGCTGAGTTTTACGTTACGCGAGCGACGGAGGGGGTCAGCGAAGTAGGATGAAACCCAGGGTGGTTTTTATGGGTTCGCCTGAATTTGCGCTGCCGTCCCTCAACGCAGCGATCACCGCATACGACGTCGCCGGCGTGGTGACCCAGCCGGACCGGCGGTCCGGCCGGGGTCGGAAGATCGCGTTCTCTCCGGTAAAAGAAGCGGCCCAGCAGGCCGGAATCAGCGTCTTCCAGCCGGTCAAGATCCGGGCGGCCGAGGCTGTTGAACAGCTAAAAGCCTGGGCGCCGGACCTGATTATCGTGGCCGCTTTTGGCCAGATCCTTTCACAAGAAGTGCTGGATCTGCCCGCGCACGGATCGCTCAATCTCCACGCATCGCTGCTGCCTCGCTGGCGCGGAGCCTCTCCGATCCAGCACGCCATCCTGCACGGCGACCGGCAAACCGGCGTGACGATCATGAAGATGGACGCCGGGCTCGATACCGGCCCGATCCTATCCCAGGTCGTTGCGGAAATCCGCCCCGACGATACCGGTTCAACCCTTTCCGAACGGTTGGCGGAGCTGGGAGCCCGGCTGCTGGTCGAGACGGTTCCCGGTTACCTGTCCGGCCGGATCGCCCCGGCCGGACAGGACGAAGACCAGGCCACGAAGGCGCCGCTGCTGAAGAAGGCGGACGGGAAGCTGGATTTCAACCGGAAGGCGGTCGAACTCGAGCGCCAGGTCCGGGCGTTCCATCCGTGGCCCGGGACCTTTCTGACGCTGGACGGCGCAATTCTAAAGGTCCACGCAGCGGAAGCGTTACCGGTAGCGTTACCGCCCGGCGCCCGGGCCGTCATCGATGGCTTTCCCGTGGTCGGGACCACCTCGAGCGCCCTGCTGCTCCGAAAGGTGCAGCCGGAAGGAAAGACGGCGATGCCCGGGGATGTTTACCTGTTGGGGTCGCCCGATTGGGAGTCCGCGATCTGATCGCATCATTCACTTTTGAGGAGGAACCCGGATGACAACCAAACAATTCACCGCCGAGCTGATCGGAACATTCACCCTCGTCTTTGTCGGCGCCGGCGCCGGGGCGCTCGGTGAGGCCGGGCTGGTGGGCGTCGCGCTTGCACACGGCCTCGCCCTGCTCGCCATGGTTTACGTTTTTGGAAAGATTTCCGGCGCGCACATCAACCCGGCGGTCACCTTTGGGCTGGCGCTGGCGGGCGCGATCGAATGGTCAAAAGCGATCGTCTACTGGGCGGCGCAGTTGATCGGCGGCGCGCTGGCCGCAGCCGTCCTGCTTTTCGTGCTCGGCGGGTCCGAGAGCGGTCTTGGGGCGACCGTCCTCTCAGAAGGAGTCACACCGGTACAGGGGATCGTGCTCGAAGCGGTCCTGACGTTTTTCCTCGTAACCACCGTCCTGCACGCGGCCGTGGATGGCAAGGCAGGGGATTTCGCCGGTGTGGCGATCGGGCTCACCCTCGCTTTTGCGATCCTGATGGGTGGACCGCTCACCGGCGCCTCGCTCAATCCGGCCCGGACATTTGGTCCGGCGCTGTTCACGGGAACGTTGGACCAGTTCTGGATCTATCTCGTGGGAACGTTCACCGGCGCGGCAGCTGCGACAGCCGCCTTCAAGGCAATCAAAGGCTGAAAGATGATCGATCCTGTGCTGCATGAGTCGGTCCTGGCCTATCTTGAAGACCGGCTCGACGGATATCTTGCGATCTTGAAAAGCTGGGTTGAGATCAACAGCTTCACTTCCAACGCAGGTGGAGTGAATGCACTCGGTGCGGAGACCGGTTCAATCTTTGCGGGCCTCGGTTTTGCCGCGGAGCGAGTCCCCTCGGTCACACACGGGTTTGGAGATCACCTGGTCCTCACCCGAGCAGGGGCGGGTGGGCCGGTCATCGGCCTGGTATCGCACCTCGATACCGTGTTTCCTCCGGACGAGGAAACGGCCAACGAGTTCGCCTGGCGGGTTGACGGGGAGCGAGTTTTCGGGCCGGGCACGGTGGACATCAAAGGCGGCACCCTAGTTATTTACATGATGCTGGACGCGCTGCGGAAATTCCGCCCGGAGGTCTTCAACCGGGTCGCCTGGACGATCCTGCTCGATGCGAGCGAGGAAACTCTTTCGAACGACTTCGGGACTCTGTGTACCGAGCGGCTGACCGGTGCGGCCGCCTGCCTGGTGTTTGAGGGCGGTTTTTACGAGAACGGGACGTTCAGGCTCGTCCACCGGCGGAAGGGCATGGCGAAATTCCGGATCCGATCCAGCGGGCGGGCCGCGCACGCCGGCGTGGCGCACGGCGACGGCGCGAACGCGATCGTCGGTGTGGCGGATGTCGTCCGGTCCGTTGCGGACCTTACCGATTACGGGCGGGAGATCACCTTTAACATCGGAGTGATCTCAGGGGGGACCGTTTCGAACCGGGTGCCGCATAATGCGGAAGCCCTCGGGGAGATGCGGGCATTCGATGCAGATGTGTTCCAGGAAGGCCTGCTGAAGCTATCCGGTCTCGGTGGAGACGGTTTGACGGTACCGGGTGGAAATTCCTGCGAGATCGCCGTCGAGGTGCTCGACACCACGCCGCCCTGGCCTGAAAACCCGGAGACCGAACGATTGCTGGAGATCTGGACCCGTTCGGCGGAAGCGCTCGGTTTCCGGATCGTGCCTGAGGCGCGCGGCGGTCTCAGTGATGGGAACCACACGTGGTCGTGGATTCCCACGCTGGATGGGCTTGGACCCAGCGGTGGGAACGCCCACTGTTCCGAACAGGTGCCGGAGCGCGGCAAAGAGCAGGAGTATCTTTATGTGCCGTCACTTATTCCGAAAACGGTCCTGAACCTGGTTGCGATCCTCGAGTTAGCTGAATCTACCCAATCCGTACCTACCCTATAATTGAGGCGGCGATTTTGGGGGCGGATGCGGCGGAGCC
>DATKDL010000250.1:0-9977 GCA_035512695.1 Anaerolineales bacterium
CCGGCGCCAGAGAGTGGCGGCCGTGGGGAGCAAACCCCGCCGCATCCATAGGAAGATGGCGATGATGAGAAAGCCGTAGGCGACGTGCCGCAGCTGCCCGATATCGATCAGGACCTCATCCACGATCGTGAACGTGACCGCTCCGGCGATCGGGCCGAACAGCGTCCCGATCCCACCGAAGGCCAGCATCACCATCGCGGCCACATCGATGGTTGCAAAGTCAAATGTGGTCGGGCTGATCCGGCCCTCGGTGAAGGCATATGTCGCGCCGGCCAGGCCGAGCATCGCCGAACCGACAAAGGCTGCGAAGACCCGGTACCGGGCGACGTCGACGCCCGCCAGCGCTGCGGCGACTTCGTCGTCGCGCAGGGCGCGGAACGCCCAACCGATGTAGGATCGCCGCAGCAGCCCGTGTACCAACAGAAAGACGAGGACGAGGGCGAGCATCAGGTAGTAAGGTGGGATCCGCTCCCTGGTGAAGGAATCGGCGCCTGACCGGATCAGAAAGCCGTTCTCTCCGCCGGTGTACTCGCCCAGGCCGAGCAGGAGGGCTTCGAATGTGAGGGAGAAGATCAGGGTGACGATCCCGGTGAAGATGACCCCGAGAGAGCGACGCACGGCGACGTAACTGAGCAGCCCGCCGGTCAGGCCGGCGGCCAGCGTGGCCAGCAGGATGCCGGCGATGATGGGCAGCCCAACGGTATCGGCGAGGATGACGGCGACGTAGCCCCCGATCCCGGCCAGGGCGCCGACGCACAGGAACAGCTGGCCGGTGCTGCCGAAGATGACGTTGAACCCGATCGTATAGCAGGCAAAGGTGAGCCCAAGAACGGCGACGCCCATGAGCACGCGCGAATCGCCCGTCCAAAGCGGTACGAGGGCCAGGGCCACGCCGATCGCTCCAACAAGACCCAGCATCGAAGGAAGCGACTGGGAGACTCTTGTCTCGGTCCCGACGATGACGGCGGTGCCGGTGGCGGAGGTGTGATCGCTCATTCCGGCACGCCGAGAAGCCCGGACGGGCGGATCAGGATCGTCACCGCTGCGGCGGCGAGAAGGATGACCAATGACATGAACGTGCCGATGTAGGATGCCGCGATGCTGTTCACGATCCCGAGGATGATCCCCGCCAGCAGCGCCCCGGGGACGCTTCCCAGGCCGCCGACCACGGCGACGATGAGGGCGAACACGGTGATCGGGAACCCGGCCTGCACATCGACCGGGATGACCATCGAGCGGGTGATGGCCACCAGCGCGGCCAGGACGCCGCTGAGGACGAGGACCAGCCGCATCATGCGGTTCGGATCGATCCCGACCAGCCGGGCGCCTTCCTCGTCTTCGATGACCGAACGCACCGCCTGCCCCTGGATGGTATATCGGAAAAAGACGAAGAGAGCCGCCATAATGATGAGCGTTATGGCCGAAGCCAGCAGGCTTCCCCGCCGCATGGGCACGCCCAGTATCTCGACGGTCCCGCCTGAAATGAACAGGTTCAGCGCCATCAACGGATAGCGCCAGTTGAGGAAACCGTCGATGATAAAGGCGACACCGAGCGTCAGCAGCAGGCTGAGCAGGACCCGCGCCTCATCACGCAATCGGTACACCGGGCGCAGGATCGTTCGATCGAGGAGCAAGCCGAGCAGGCCGCCGGCGAGCAGGCCGAGCCCGACCGCGGGCAGCACTGAGGCGCCCGCATCCATGGCGAGGCTCGTGGTGATGGCCGCGATGACCCCCATCTGCCCGTGAGCCAGGTTGAGCACCCCGCCCATCCCGTAGACCAGGGTAAGCCCGGCTCCGAGGAGGCCGAATTGGAACCCGAGCACGATGCCGTCGAGAATGCTGGCGGTCATACGACCCCTAGATACGCGCTGCGGACCCTGGGATTGGCTGCCAGCTCTTTGGTGGTCCCCTCGAGCCGAACGAACCCGTTCTCCAGGACGTAGCCGCGATCGCTGAAGGCCATCGCCAGTGGGACCTGCTGCTCTGCGACCAGCACGGTCAGCCCGCGCGCTCGCATGACGTGCAGAGCCTGGTAGGCAGCCTGCGCCAGCAGCGGGGCGAGCCCCGTGCTCGGTTCGTCGAGCACGAGCAGCCGTGGATTCGACATCAACGCCCGTCCGACAGCAA
Source organism: Anaerolineales bacterium (assembly GCA_035512695.1). Lineage (GTDB taxonomy): Bacteria > Chloroflexota > Anaerolineae > Anaerolineales > JABWBV01 > DATDOR01. The sequence continues at coordinate 2,128 of DATKDL010000250.1, forward strand.
GCATCTGCTGCTCGCCGCCGCTCATCGTCCCGGCGCGCTGCCGCTGGCGCTCGGCCAGGCGGGGGAAAAGTTCCAGGACGGTCGATAAGGTATCGGGGTCAGGACGGTGCGGATATGCGCCAAGGGACAGGTTTTCCTTGACCGTCATCCGGGGGAAAAGATGCCGTTCGGCAGCAACGAACCGCAGCCCAAGTCGGGCGATCGTTTCCGCCGGTCGCCCGGTGATGTCCACACCGTCGAAGTTGACCCGGCCGGAAGAATGCGGAAGCAGCCCGCACAATGACCGGAACAGCGTGGTTTTTCCGGCGCCGTTCGACCCGATGATCATGACCGCCTCGCCCGGTTCCACGTGAAAGCGGATGTCGTGGATGACGTCGTTGCTCTGGTATCCGGCCGAGAAATCCCTGACCTCAAGCATATCGATACCCCTCGCCCAGGTAGGCCTCGATGACGGCCGGATGGCGCATCACCTCTTCAGGCCGGCCTTCCGCCAGGACGGTCCCGAAGTTGAGGATCACCGTTCGCTCCGCAAGCCTCGTCACGGCCTTCATGACATGCTCTACCAGGATGATCGTCATGCTGAATTGATCGCGAATCGTCCGGATGATCTCGATCGAGGCCTCCAATTCCACGTCATTGAGACCCGCCATCACTTCGTCGAGCACCAGCAGCCGGGGATGCCCGGCGATCGCTCGGGCCAGCTCGAGGAAGCGCTTTTCGTGCAGGTTGAGGTTTCCGACGGGCTCGTGGCGCCGCTCCGCCAGGCCGACGAACGACAGCGCCTCAACGGCAAGTTCGAGGGCCCGCTCTTCCTTTAGACGCTCTCCCCGCCTCCCGAAGAGCGCTCCGATGGCGGCATTTTCAAGCACCGTCATCGAGGAAAAGTGGCGGGGCGTCTGCTGGACCAGGGCGATGCCCAGCCGGCGAATGCGGTGGGCGGGGAAACCGGTGATGTCCTCGCCGGCAAACCGGACCGTCCCCATGGTCAATGTTTCGAGACCAACGATCAGGTTGAGCAGCGTGCTTTTGCCGGCGCCGTTGGGGCCGACGATGGCGAGGATCTCGCCATCGCCGGCCCGCAGGGTCACGCCGTTGACGGCGGCGAGACCCCCGAAGTGTTTCACGGCCTGTTCCAGCTCGAGCAGGGCCATGTGCGCTAGGGCTCCGGCTCGTAGGGTTCGAGCGGCTCGGACTGGCTCAGGAATTCGAGCCACCAATCTCCGGCTTCGTTCAATCCCTCCGGCGCAGGTCCATCGACAAACCGGAAGAGGATCGGCTGGGACTCGGCCAGCTCACCCCACTCGGTCCAGCGCAGCGGGTGGGCATAGCCCGGCATATCGAACGAGTTTGCGTGGAGATACTCGGCGATCGCCGTCGGGTCGTCCCCGACGGCTTCAACGGCCTGGGCGACCATCGTCACGATCGCGTATCCGGCCACGGCGTCGTCCGACATGAACGTGATATCGGAGAAGGCCAGGAAACGCCGGGCCAGGTCGGCGTAGTCGTCGCTGAAGTAGTTGGCGCAGGCGAAATCGGCGAACCGGCCGATCGCGGCCTCGTTCGTGCTGACCGAGAAAGCCGGCGGCGACCAGGCGCCGGTCACCAGGACGTCGGGCATGAGGTCTGCCACCAACGCCGTGATCGCGGCGCCGCCGGGTGGGTGGCCCGTGGCGATGATCATTTCAGCGCCGGCATCGGCCATGGCCCGGACGAACGGCGTGAAGTCGGTGGTCGGTGGAACGGGGGCGACCTGGATCACGCCATAATCGATCCCGGATCCCTCGAAGGTGGCTTCCACGGCTGCCTTGATACCCTGGCCGTAGGCGTAATCCGCGATGATGACGCCGACGTTGGTCAGGCCCTGCTCTAACGCATACTGAAGCACAGGCGCCGCGACCATCGGTGCGGCCGGGAGACAGGTGCGGAAGGAGTAGCGGCTTTCCCGCGTCAGGCCGGCCGGGGTGCCGGCCTTGACATAGAACACGGGGACCTGGTCTTGCTCCGCGAGGGCGTTTGCCGTTGGGCTGACGCCGCTGGAGATGATCCCACCGACGGCGATCACGCCCGCTTCGATGAGCCGGTCCCAGGCCGTGGCGGCGGCATCGAGGTCATTCTCGGAGTCCTGGACGACGATCTCGATCATGCGGCCGTCCACGCCGCCCGCAGCGTTGATCTCCATCGCGGCGAGGGCCATCCCATCGCGAACCTGCAGACCCCAGGGGGTGAAAGTGGAGGTCAGGTCGCTCAATTGCCCGATCTTGATCGGTTCCGATGGTGTCGCATCGGTGATCTCAGGCGTTGCGGAGGTCGCGCACCCGGCCAGGCAGCGCGTGGATAGGACCAGCAGCGGGAGAAACAGGGATGGCCAACGATATTTTTTCTTCAATTTCTCTCCTCTTGATCATTTGCCGTTTACGGCAACGATGAGAGAATGACAAATGCGGTCGAGATGTTTTTGGGTTTCCAGACCGGCTTTTTGTGCATCTGCCTTTACACAGGCTTCGAAGATTTTTCGATGGTCGGCCCAGGCTTGCCGGATACTGCCCTCGGTGTCGAGGTACAGCCGGTTGTAAGGTGCGGCCATATTGCGCAGCTGTTGGATGGTATTGGACAGGAAGTTCTGTTGGAAGGACCGGTAGATCTGCATATGAAACTCGTTGTTGAGCGTCAGCAGCTCCTGATAATCGCTGGTCAGCGTGGCGGCATAGAGGATGCTGTCGAGCTTGTCGAGCGTTTTTTTCCTCAAATGGGGTACAGCTCGCTCGGCCGCGATGCCTTCGACCAGGCTGCGTGTGAAATAAAGCTCCTTCAATTCATCCAGAGAACGCTCGGTCACGATTGCCCCGCGGTTCGGGATGCTCGTGATCAAGCCCTCCGCCTCCAGCGTGCGGAGGGCCTCCCGGACCGGGCTGCGGCTGACGTTCAGCTCCTCGGCGATCAGGACCTGGTCGAGCCTGGCCCCGGGTTTGAAAGAACCCCGCAGGATCCGGTCGCGGATCCGGTCGGCCACCAGGTCTTTGCGGGTGTTGATTTTGAGGTCTTCGGGCATGTTGTATTGATTTAACGGTCGAACGGGGTTATATTGTATACACGTATACAAGATACTATCATAAAGTGCGCAAAAATGAATATCGCCTCCTCAGCCTTGCCGAACCCGACCCATATCCCTTCTATCTCCATCATTGACCTCTCCAGGGCCGCCGCCATGGTGCCGGACGGCGCCGTCCTGATGGCCGGCGGTTTCGGGATGACCGGCGCTCCGATCCACCTGCTGCACGCCCTGGCGGAGACCGGTGTCAAGGGGCTGACGCTGATCAGCAACAACGTCGGCGAAGAGGGGCTGGGCGGGGGCCGGCTGCTGCGGAACGGCCAGATCGCAAAAGCGATCGGTTCGTTCTTCACCAGCAACCCGGAGGCGGTGCAGGCGGAGCGGGAGGGCCGGCTGGAGGTCGTCCTGATCCCGCAGGGCTCGCTGGCGGAGGCGATCCGGGCCGGCGGCGCCGGGATCGCCGGGTTCTACACCCCGACCGCGGCCGGAACCCTGGTCGCCGAGGGAGGGGAGACCCGCGAGATCGGCGGGCGGCTGCACGTCTTCGTCCCGGCGCTGCGGGCGGATGCGGCCTTTATCCGGGCGTGGAGAGCCGATACGAGCGGAAACCTGGTCTACCGGATGACGGAGCAGAACTTCAACAGGGCCATGGCGACGGCTGCGGACCTGGTGATTGCCGAGGTCGAGGAGATCGTCCCGGTCGGGGCGCTCGACCCGTCCGAGATCCACACCCCCGGGATGTACGTCGATTACCTGGTCGAGGCGCGGACCAGCCTGGAGGACCTGGGCTCGTCCGCCGCCGTCCTGGACCGCAGTGGGATCGATGCGGCCCGGTCGGCGATCGCCCGCCGGGCGCTGCGTGAACTGGTGCGGGGGCAGGTCGTCAACCTGGGGGTCGGCATCCCGACGCTGGTGGCGGACCTGATCGCCCCGGATGACGGGATCATCCTGCACACCGAGAACGGGATGCTGGGGGTTGGGCCGTCTCCGGCGGAGGGCAGCGCGCTGGATTACCCCGTCAACGCCGGGAAGATCCCGGTCACCGCGCTTCCGGGGAGCAGCTATTTCGACAGCGCCGATTCGTTTGCGTTGATCCGCGGTGGGCACGTCGACGTGGCGGTCATGGGTGGGCTGCAGGTCGACGAAAACGCCGGCCTGGCGAACTGGTCCATCCCGGGCAAGCCGCTGTTGGGGATGGGCGGGGCGATGGACCTGGCCACCGGGGCGAAAAAGCTGATCATCACGATGACTCACACCGGGCCGGGAGGGGAGCCGAAGATCGTCCCGAAGTGCACCCTGCCGTTGACCGCAGCCGGTGCCGTCGACCTGGTGATCACCGAGCTGGGGGTGTTTGCATACCCGGACGGGCGGCTGACCCTGATCGAGGTCATGCCCGGGGCGACCCTGGAGCAGGTCCGGGAAAACACGTCGGCGAAATTTGAGGAGGCGCTCGAATGATCGAATTGCGGGATGTATCCGTTCCTGGGCTCAAGGCTGCCGTCCTGGCCGCCGGACCGCCGGTTGCGGAGGCGGAGGCGGTCATGGTGCTGATGCACGGCCGCGGCGCTTCGGCGGACGATATCATGGGGATCGCCGGTTTGCTGGAGGTTCCCGGATTTGCGTACCTGGCACCGCAAGCGGCCGGGAACGCCTGGTACCCGATGCCGTTCACCGACCCCCTGGAAGAAAACGAGCCCTACCTGTCCAGGAGCCTGGAGGTGATCGCGGGGATCCTGGGGCACCTGGAGGTGGCCGGTGGCCCCGGGGCGGACCGAACGATCCTGCTGGGGTTCTCACAGGGCGCCTGTCTTGCGCTGGAGTTTGCGGCGCGCAATCCCCGGCGCTATGGCGGCCTGGTCGGCCTGAGCGGCGGGCTGATCGGGCCGGACGGGTTGGAGCGTGACGCGGTCGGGTCGCTGGAAGGCACGCCGGTATTTTTAGGCTGCAGCGACGTGGACCCGTGGATCCCCGCCGGGCGGGTGCAGTACACGACGGACTACCTGGAACGGATCGGGGGGAAGGTCGATCTGCGGATCTACCCGGGGATGGGGCACACGATCGTGGGGGATGAGTTGGGGGCGGTGCGGGGGATGATGGAGGCGATCCCGTAGAGACGCCCGTAGAGACGCTACATGTGGCGTCTCTACGCGTCCAGTTCAATCCTATCGGACTCAGCCCGCATCGCCAGCCCGAGCGCCAGCCAGGCCAGGGCAAAGGCAGCCCCAACCCAATGCCCCAGCTGATTGCGGCCCAAGATCGAAATGTCCAACAGCGCCGGCAGCAGCGCCGGGTGCAGGAGCAGGACGCTCAACAGCGGGACCAGGCCGACCGCCAGCGGGCTGAAACGCCGCCAGCCGCGCCACACTCCGGCCCGCAGGACGGCGATCCCGGCCGCGAGCATGAAGACGGCGCCGGCCGCCAGCAGGACCAGGAGCATCAACAGATTGGGATCGAATTCCAGCCGGCTCATCACCCGCACGAGACCATGCACTTCGATCATGCTGAATCCGCCGAAGGCAGCCATGATCCCGAGAACGGTGACGAGGGTGAGGGTAATCGCCAGCCCCGCCGTCACGAAGCGGTTTTTTCCGGCCGCACCGGACCTCAGCAAACCGGCGAGGCCGGCGATCATGGCCAGGAGGGTCGTCCCGCCGGCGAGGCCTTCCAGGAAGCGGGCGACGGCAGTACCGGTCAGCGAGGCGGCCGGGAAAGCTGCTGCCAGGAAAATTTCGATCAGACCGCTGACCAGCCCGCTGGCCAGGACGAGGAGTCCGGCCTGGCGCAGAAAAACGCCCGGCACGATCGCCTCCGCTGCCGATGCCGGCGCCAGCCGGCCGGCGACCCGGCCCAGCACCAGGCCGTAGACCAGTCCGATTGGGGCAAAAAGGAGCGCCGTCGTCCATCGGGGGATGAGCGCCAACTCACCTTCAGGCTCGACCAGGAGCACCGGCACGGCAAAAAGCAGGGCGAGCGCCACGCCGATGACCAGGCCCTTTCGTCCGGCCGAGGCCGGCCAGACGGGCAGCGTGAAGGCATAAAGCAGCCCCGGCGCGGTGCCGAGGAGCGCCCCAAACAGGATGATGAAAAGCGAACCCCCTATGGAAAAGCCGGGCGTCTGCCCCGCAAGCACGGCTACGACGCGCATCGCGCCCCGGGCGAGGACTCCGGCGACGAGACCGGCGGCGGCCCCGCAGATGACGCCGGTCAACACGCTCCCAAGGAATCGAGTCGGATCCAGATAGGATTGCCGGTGAACGACCGCTTCGCTTTTCATTTTTCGCCTCCTGGCTTTCTTACATCCTATTAAGCGACCGTCCCGGAAGCGTTACGAAATAGAGGCATCAAAAAAGGATCGCCGGGATTTCACCCCGGCGATCCTGAAGAGAATCCGATGGCCAACCCGAACACGACCCATTTGGACTGCTGCCGCTGCGCAGAAGTGGCGCGGAAATTCAAATCATTCAGCACTGGAAAGATGGATAGAATTACCGGGCAACCAGGTGCAATTCGTATCGAGGGTATGATAAAGCGACCCGGTAGGATATCTTAACGGCGAAGATAGGAAAAGGTGAAAATAGATCGCGAAACATGCCGTGCCCGCTGAAATGGATATGTCACGAATGAATGAATTTTTCATAGCCAACCGCAAACGCTGGGATGAGCTGACGCTGGAACACAAGGACTCGGAATTCTACGACCTCGCCGGTTTCAGAGCCGGAAAAGACCGCCTGAGGTCGATCGAACTCTATGAGCTGATCGAACTGGGTTACCGATCCGCGGTCCCGCTTTTAAAAAGATTGGTTTGACTTCATCTCCCGCCGGATCCGGACCCTGAGGTGAAGCTTCTCCTTTCCCAAGCGATGAACACGAGCAGGTAAACCACGTCTAGCACCAGGATCAGCCCGAACATCTCGCCGACGAGGTAGAAAGAGGTGCGCGGAATCGACACCAGACCGATCACCGAGACATTCAACCCGAGCAGGGCGACGAGGACGACGCATGTCAACAGCACGGAGCCGGCCTGCCTCCAGGTCCGTGCAAAAAGCAGGCTGAAGATGCCCGCCATCGCGAGGGTGAAAACGATCGTCATCGGCAGCGCCTGATCGATCAATGTAGTTGGGGGACCGCCGTCTGTAATCAGCGCTGCGATCGTCGTCACAGGCTCGAAGACGAGCACAGATACCAGCCCTAATAGACCGAACATGACTACGAACAGGCCGTTGTAGCCGAGCCAGCTCCGGACCGACAGGCGCTCGAAAAGCAGCCCGTACGTCCACCCGATGCACCCCCCGCAGACCGCCCCGGCGATCATCATCGGGATCAGCGAGAACCAGATATCGCTGATGAAAAGATCGTGGATCAGGGCGAAAACGGCAGCCGAGAGGGCGCCGGCCGCGGCCCCGGAAACGCCGGTTCGATCCGCCATCACATCTCCTTCAGCCAAACGCCGGTTCGATCCGCCATCACATCTCCTTCAGCCAAAGGCCGATCCGCTCCGGCTGCATGGCCTCATCCACAACCCCGAGGATGGCAACACTGAGGACCTCGATGTCCACTTCATCGCGCGCGGCCGCCGCAAACCTGCCGAGGGTCTGCTCGGCGGTCGATTTCCGGATCCACCTGAGGTAAAATTGAGCACCCCGATGCGGGCCGCCATTCCGCGGCCAGGCTGCGTGCGGGGGAAATGAGGTCCGATGTCGTCTTTTCTACAGTTTGCCCTTGCCCTGGTCATCATCATCCTGGCTGCGAAAGCAGGCGGGTATATCAGCCTGCGGTTAAATCAGCCATCGGTGCTGGGCGA
>DATKDL010000251.1:0-33057 GCA_035512695.1 Anaerolineales bacterium
ACGACGACCGTATTCGGATCTTCGATATCCTGGCTGCCGGGGTCGGTCCGTCCAATCTGCTCCCACAGGGGGATGAGCTTCTCCTGCAGGCGCTCGAATTTGGCGAGCATTTCTTCGTGTTGGGGGTCGTTGTGATTTTGCAATTTTTTCAAGTTCCAGGTAAACGGGACGTTTGCCCGGAAAATTCGGGACATCCATCACTGGTTTCCGTGCCCCGAAAGGCGTAAGGTGGAGTATAGCGCAGTTTCCGGATCGGAGGCGAACATGAAAATCTGGTTGGATCGAAGAGTGTGCGATGTGTGGGAAGCGGCCTGTGAATCGGACTTCGCCGACAAGTTCCTCGGCGACGAAGTCCTGCCGGCGGCCTGTACCGTCATGCTGGCGGAGGAGGACGACAACGAGCAGATCGTCTTCTACATCCGTGATCGCGACGGCTCCGAGAAAGAGCTGGTCGTTGACGACGGCAACCTGGCGGAAGCGATCGATTCCTGGATGAAGGCTTACGCCGACCAGCAGGCCAAAAAGAAGGTCGACGTCCCGGCCGATCAGGTCCTGTAAGTCCGGGCCTGCTCCTCCTGCAGCCGCCTGTCCAGGGCGGTGTTGCGGCGCGCGACCTGGTCGTTCTTGATCGCGATCGCGATGGCCTTGCGGCTGCCGACCAGGACGCACAGCTTCTTCGCCCGCGTGACCGCCGTGTAGAGCAAGTTGCGCTGCAGCATCATGTAGTGCGCCGTCACCAGCGGCAGCACGACGACGGGGTACTCGGCCCCTTGCGATTTGTGGACCGAGATGCAGTAGGCCAGCGTGATCTGGTCGCACTCGGTCCAGCCGTATTCCACCTCCCGCCCGTCGAACGCCAGCGTCATCGTGTGGTCGAGCGCATCGATCGAGACCACGCGGCCGATATCCCCATTGAAGACATCCTTATCGTAGTCATTCTGCGTCTGCATGACCCGGTCGCCCGGGCGGTAGACCTGGCCGAAGAGGGTCTTTTCGGGTTTCAGCGGCGAACCGGGGTTCAGGACGTTTTGTACCCTTTCGTTCAGCGCCCGGATCCCTGCCGGGCCGCGGTACATCGGCGCCAGGATCTGGATGTCGGAGCGTGGGTCGAACTCGAAGCGCTCCGGGACCCGCCTGGTCGCCACCTCGATGACCCAGTCCCCGGCCGCCGCGGCGTCCTCGGCCGGGAACAGGAAGAGATCGCCCGGAAAGGCGTCCTCATCGACTGCGACAGGCGGCGGGAACTCCGGGAACTCCCCACGGTTGATCCGGTGGGCGTTGGCGATGATGTAAGAGCCGGCCGCCTGGCGGAAGATCGTGTCGAGCCGGGTCACCGGGGCGACATCGCTGGCGATCAGGTCCCGCAGCACGTCCCCGGCGCCGACGGAGGGGAGCTGGTCAACGTCCCCGACCAGCAGCAGGTGCGTCCCCGGCTCAAGGGCCTTGAATAGGCTGTTGGCCAGGATCAGGTCCAGCATCGAGGTCTCGTCCACGACGAGCAGGTCGACCGGGAGCGGGTTTTCGTCGTCGTGGGTGAAGCCGCGGGTCGGGGAGTAGTCCAGCAGGCGGTGGATCGTGCTGGCGGGTCGGCCGGTGGCTTCAGACAGCCGTTTGGCGGCCCGGCCGGTCGGGGAGACCAGGGCGAAGCGTTTGCCGTGCGCCTCGACGATGTCGATCAGCGCCCGCAGCGCCGTCGTCTTGCCGGTGCCTGGGCCACCGGTCAGGATGCTGACCGGATGGGTGAGGGTCGTCCGGATCGCTTCCCCCTGTAGATCGGAGAGCGACGCAGGGAACTCCAGGAAAGCCGGGGGAATATCGGACAGCCGGGACGGCAGGGCGCGCAGCAGATCGACCGCCCGCCGGGCCACGCCGACCTCGCCGTAGTACAGCGGGGCCAGATAGACCACCTGCTCGCCGGCGTACGGGACCGGGGTTTCGGCAATCATCGCATCCGCGTTCGCCGGTCCGGGGAGGACGTCGAGTTTGACGTGCTCGATCGCCGCCAGCCGCTCGATCCCGGGCGCAATCCGTTCCGGGGCCAGCTCGAGCAGTGCAGCCGATTCGGCTACGAGGTCGCTACGCGGGGCATACACGTGGCCGTCGTCCGTGAAGCGGTTGAGGGTGTAGACGATCCCGGCCTCGATCCGGGAGGGGTGGTCGGCCGCCAGGCCCAGGTTTTGCGCGATCTTGTCGGCGGTCTTGAACCCGATCCCGTAGATGTCGCGGGCGAGCTGGTAGGGGTCGGTCCGGACGATTTGCAGCGCGGCATCGCCGTAGGTCTTGTAGATCTTGATCGCCATATTGGTCGTGATCCCGTGACCGTGCAGGAAGAGCATGATGTCCTTGATCTGCTTCTGCTCGTTCCAGGCCACGGCGATCCAGCCGGCGCGTTTTGGGCCGATATCGGGGACATCCCGGAGCCGCTCGGGCTGCTCCTCGATGACGGTCAGGGTCTCCTCGCCGAACTCGTCCACGATCCGGTCTGCGATCTTCGCACCGATGCCCTTGACCAGCCCGGAGCCGAGGTAGCGCCGGATGCCGTCGATCGTGGCGGGCAGGCTCTGCTCGCAGATCTGGACGTGGAACTGGAAACCGTGTTTGGGGTGGTTGGTGTAATCGCCCTGCAGCTTGAGATATTCCCCCGGGCTCAGTTCGGGCAGGTTGCCGACGATGGTCAGCAGCCCTTCCCGGTTGACCCCGTGTGCCGGGATGGCGGCGCGGCGTCGGTCCGGGCGGAGGCGGGCGACGGTGTAGCCGTTTTCGGGGTTGTAGTAGGTGATGCGTTCGATGGAGCCGGAGAGAGATTCCATAGGAAGTGAAAAAATGAACCCCTGCCGGGGCTTGCCCCCGGCAGGGGTTCATTTTTTCATTCAAGGACCAAGCTGCCCCGCCCAATCATCCCCCAGACTCACCATCACATCCACTGCATTCTCCGGATCGTAGCGCAAAAAGATCAGGTGCTGCTGAATGTTGAGCAGTTCGACCAGCCGCTGGACCGTGTAGGGGTTGCCGGTGTAGTCGAAGATCTGGGTATAGACCGTTTTATCTTCGGTCGAGCCGGCGTTTTCGGCCGGGATCGTGAAGCCGAGCCCGTTGAGGTAATCCAGGGTGCTGCTGGCGAGGCCGTCCCGGAAGGTCCCGTTGAGGATCTGGATATTGGCGTTTTCCGCCGCCGCGCGTTCTTCGGCAGTCAGACCCGCCAGCGGGCTGGTGAGGCCGGCCGTCCCGAAGATTTCGTCTCGGACGGTTCGGATGCGGTCGGGGATCGGTTTGAGCACCTGGTCGCCGTCCGCGGTGGTGTAGAAGATGATCTCCGATTCGCCGATCTGGCCGCGCCGGATGTTCTCCTCGGGGATGCTGTATACCAGCAAACCGAGGTCGATCGCCGTCTCGAGGGACATGTCGGTCTTAACGCCGCTGGCCAGTTCGTCGTACAATACTCCGGCCTTCGTCAGCAGGATCGGGATCAGGTCGAAGCTCAGGATGCGGTCACGGATCGCCAGGATGACCTGCTGCTGGCGGGCGGCCCGGTCGAAATCTCCGCCGGGCGTGTTGCGGGCCCGGGCGTAGGCCAGGGCGACCTCGCCTGACAGAGTCTGCACGCCGGGTTTGAGCGTTTTGGGAGGCTCCGGCCCGATCAGGTCGACGGTGATCTCGGACGGGACGTCGAGCTTGACTCCGCCGATCTCGTCGATCATCCGGACGAAGACGTCGAAGTCTACCTGGGCGTAGTAATCGATCGATACCCCGACTAACTGCTCCACGGTTTCGACCGCGAGGCCAGGCCCGCCGCCCGGGAGGTCGTAGATCTCACCGAAGCGATAGGCGGTATTGATCCGATCGGGATCGAACCCCGGGATATTGACGTACAGATCGCGCGGGATCGAGAGCATCCCTGCCGTGCGGCTGACCGGGTCCACGGTCAGGAGGATCATCGTGTCCGTGCGGGGGGCGTCGGTCCCCGCTTCCCAATCGCGGTAATCCAGGCCCATCACCAGGATGGTCACCCGGTCGGCGCCCTCCCAACCGGATTCGGGGATCTCATCGCCGCTGACCTCAGGGACTGCACCTCCATTTTCCTCCGTTTCCCCGCTCTCCTCGTCGCCCGACTCCGGCCGGGGGGTCGCTTCGGAATCGGCCGGTGCGAAACCCGCCAGGCCCTCGAAAGGGCTAGTCAGGGCGAAATGGCGGGCGGTTGAAAAACTGTAGGTTCCCGAGGCGCCGATCAGGAGCACAAAGCCGATGACGGCGATCCAGCGCAGCCAACCGGTTCGTTTCATGGGGAACCTCCGTCGGCGACCCAGTCGTTTCCCAGGATCAGCTCGACGTCCACCGTGCTGGAGGGATCGTAGCTGTGGAAAATACGGGCCGGGTTGATGTCAAGCCGTTCGACGAGGAATTGCAAGGTGTGCGGCTTGCCGGTGTAATCGTAAAGTGTCGTCTCCGGATACAGCCCGTCGGCGTTTGCGGTCAGTGTCACGAAAACGCCGAGATCAGACAGCATCTCCGTCGTCAGGGCGGCCAGGCCCGGGGTCGTCGTCCCGTTCAGGACTGCGACGCGGGCGCCCTCCTGGAGGACGAGCTGGGTCAGGGACATGTTTGCGGTGACCGGATTGGCGGCCGCATCGGGTGTGAAGATTTCATCGCGCAGCAGCCGGATCTGGTCGGGGATCGGGAGCAGGATGAACTGCCCGTCAAACGACCAATCAAAAGTGACCTGCGGCTCCCCGATCACGGCCCTGGCGATGCTTTCCGGCGGGATCTGGCCGGCCAGGAGACCCAGCCTGACGATCTGGTCGAGCGTGAGATTGGTGCGGACGCCTTGAGCGAGGTCCTGGTATACGGTCGGGGCGCGGGCGATGAGGGTCGGGATCAGGTCGAAGCTCAAGACCCGGTCGCGGATCGCCAGGATCACCTGCTGCTGGCGGGCGGCCCGGTCGAAATCGCCGCCGGGCGTGTTGCGGGCCCTGGCATAAGCCAGGGCGATGGCGCCGGGGAGGGTCTGCACGCCGGGCTGCAGCGTCTTGGGCGGGGCGTCGCCGAGCGGGTCGACTTCGATCTCCTCCGAAACTTCGAGCTTGACTCCGCCGATCTCATCCACCATGGTGACGAACGTCTCGAAATCGACCTGGACATAAAAGTGGACGTCGATCCCAAGCAGCTGCTCGACGGTCTCGATCGCCAGGCCTGCGCCTCCGCCGGTGTGGCGGTTGATCTCTCCGGTCTGAAAGGCGGTGTTGATCTTCCCGTAGCCGTAGCCCGGGATGTTCACCCACAGATCGCGCGGGATCGACAGCATCCCGGCGGTACCTTTTTCAGGGTCCATGGTCAGCAGGATCATCGAGTCGGTGCGAGCGAGGCCGTTTCCCTCCGACCAGTCGCGGTAGTCCAGGCCCATGACGAGGATCGTCACCCTTGCGTCCCCGTCCCATGGATGGGGTGTCGGGTAGCCCGCCGGCTGGATTGGGGCGTTCGGATCGAATGCCACCACGGTTGGCGACGGGGTCCCGGGTCCGGTGTTGGGCGAATCGACCGGAATGAAACCGGCCGGTCCGGTCCCGTTCCAGGCGGCGAAGAGGTCGCGCACGGTTCCGAAGGCCAGGTAAGCCGTCAGCGAAGCGGCTGCGATGAAGGCGACCAGCAGGAAGATGGGAGGAGATTTTCTCATGGTCCGAATCGGCTTGCGATTATAACACCAGGACCTTGCGGTCCGGGGAAAAGGACGACGATGGGGTGAGCCTGAAGCTCACCCCATTGTCGTCCTTTTCGCGAACTCTGCAACCGGAAATCGGGAAATTTCAATCCGGATCTTTGAGCCCCTCCACGAACGGCGGCAGGTAGGCGCCGGTCGGCAGGGTCTCATCCGGCGCGCCGGCGGTTTCACCCGGGAGGATCTCGACCGAATACGGCGCAAAGGCGCAATCCGATTCCGTTTCGACCCGCGCAAGGTTGAGGGCGATCAGATAGACCCGATCGTACCGGTCGAGGTCGATCACCCCGATGCCATCCACAAGATGGTAGATCTCGGCCTCTTCGGTTTCGATCCCAACCAGGATCCCCTCGGTCAGCTGCCGCAAAATGACCTCGACCACCCCCTCGCCGTCGATCCGCAGAAAGTCGGCCCCCAGCTGCCCGATCCCGGTCTCGGGCCGCAGAAAGCCGGGTCCGTCCATAAGGGCTTCGAGCCGCACGGTGGGATAATTCAGATCGAACTCGAAGGCCCGCAGCAAGAGGGCGACCTCGTAGCCCCGGATCTCCGTGTCCAGATCGGTGCCATATTCCGCCAGGGCGGCCTCGAGTGTCTCGTAGCCGTCCTCGCGGACCGCCTGTTCCCAGATCTCCCGGATGATTTCGGGTCCATATTGTTCGGACAGATAGCGCAGGAACAGCCAGCGCGAGTACCAATGCAGCCGGTCTTCCTGGCGTTCGTCGCCCCCATATGCCAACAGACATGTGTCCGTCGATTTGAAGGCCGCTGTCAGATACATCGGCACGTCCCGAACTTCCGGGTAGACCAGCGTTTCGACCCAGGTCGCCGTCGCCTCCCAAAGCCAGCCATGCGGTTCGGTGGCGTCGTATCCGTATTGGATCGCGTGCATGAGTTCGTGAGCGACCGTGTTGCGCATGGAAGTGAGCTGCGAGACGGGGAAACCCAGTTCGAGGATTTCCTCGAAGTCGTTGTCGATCCGGATGAAGGAGGCCGACGAATACCATTCAATCGCCGGCGTGTTCGGGTTGTCGCCGACGAACATCTGCCCCTGCCCGCCTTCCGCCGTCCCCGAGATATTGAAATCGAGATCCTGGAGATAGATGTCGTAGCGCGAATCACCGCCGATGCTCCCGTCGGGCGGCGGGTCCGCCCAGCCGAGCACTTCGATCAGAACCCCCCGCGAATACTCCAACGCCTCGGCCACCGCCTCGACGTAATCCGGGATCCCATTACCATTCGCGTCCTCTATGGCGACCGCGTCGCTTCCGGAAAGCGTGTAAAAGATACGGAAATGCCGCGTATCCACCGTGCGGACCGTCCCGCTCAAGCCCGGCCGTCCAGCGTGGTCCGGGCCGGTCAGATCGACCTGCTCCGGTTGGGAGACGATGATCGGGGTTTCGGTGGGAGTGGGGGTGTTTGTCGGCGTCTCGGTCGGCGTCGGGGTCAGGGTGGGGGTTTCGGTGGGTGTCGCCGTCGGAGAAGGGGTCGTCGACGGGGTGGGGGAGGGGGTGGTCGTCGGTGTGGCGGTAGGCTCCGGAGCCAGGACACGACAGCCGAATGAAACCAACCCCAGTACCAGCGCCCCCAGCACCCGTCGCCGAGGTGAGATCCTATTCACCCAGTTCCCAGATCCAGTAGTTCTCGTACAGGCAGGTTGTCTCTCCCGACGCTTGCCAGGCGATCACGGCGAACCTTCCGGCGGCGAGCTGGCTGATCGTCAGACCGGTCAGCCGTGTCCCGTTGGCATAAACGGTCAGCGTTGTCCCGTCGGCGATGAAAACGAAGTTGTTTGTCGCGCCGGATTCGAGGCTGATGGCATTGTTGGGTTCCGTGCGGAGCGTGTTCTGAATCCGGCCGAAATCCCATTGTTCGACCGTCCAGGCCGGCAGACCGGAGAGGCGCAGAGTCCGGAACATGTACTGGGCGCCGTCGATCAGGTCGGGCTCGGAACGGAAGATCAGGCCGCAGCCGGCGAGCCCGTGGGGGTATTGTACAGTAAAATTTCAGGAACCAGGTGCAACGTGCAACGTGCAACGTTCACCCGCCACCTGGCACGTTGCACCTGGCACGTTGCACGTTATATTCCATGTCCCTCCTCACCGTCACCTCCCTCGCCAAATCCTTCGACCCCGTCGACATCTTCTCGGGAGTCAGTTTCAGTTTGCCGCACAGGGCGCGCTATGCGCTGGTGGGGCCGAACGGGGTCGGGAAGACGTCCTTGCTGCGGATCCTGGCGGGCCGCGGTGCGGCTTCGGGCGGGTCGTTCAATTTTGCGCGCGGGGTCTCTGTCGGTTATCTGCCCCAGGAGGCCGGTGCCGGATCGGAACGGACCCTGTGGGAGGAATGCCTGGCCGCCTTTGGAAACCTGACCGAGCAGGAAACCGAGCTGGGCCGGCTGGAGGTGGAACTCGGAAGCCGGGATCTGTCGGAGGCCGATCTGGCCGAACTGCTTGAGCGCTACGGCTCGCTCCAGGCCCGTTTCGAAGCCCGCGGCGGCTACAGCTACGAGAACCAGATCGAACAGGTCCTGACCGGGCTCGGGTTTGACCCGGCCGATTACGAATATCCGCTGTCGAAGCTCTCCGGCGGACAGCGGACCCGCGCCTTGCTTGCCCGCCTGCTGCTTTCCGGACACGATCTGCTCCTGCTCGACGAGCCCACCAACCACCTGGACATCCAGGCGGTCGAGTGGCTGGAGAGTTTCCTGGGGAACTGGGACGGCGCTGCCCTGATCGTCTCGCACGATCGCTATTTCCTGGACCGGGTGGCGACCCATATCCTGGAGATGTGGCGCGGCAGCATGGAGGTCTATCGCGGAGATTACTCCACCTACGTCGCCGAGCGAGAGATCCGCTGGGCCGACCGGATCCGGCATTTCGAAAGCGAGCAGGCTCGGCTGCTCAAGGAGCTGGACTTTATCAAGCGCAACATCGCCGGCCAGGGCGTCGACCAGGCTAAGGGCCGCTTGCGCCGGCTGAGCCGGTACCTGGAGGCCGTCGAGCAGGTCGGGTTCGACGGGGTGCGCGGGGTGGCCTGGGCAAAAATCGCTTCGGAGGTCGATTACGGGGCCCCGATGGGCGTCGCGGAGCTCGAAACCCGGATCAAAGCACTGACCCCACCGGTCGTCAAACAGCGCGGGCTGGATATCCGGCTGAAACCCGGCCGGCGCAGCGGGAACATCGTCCTGCGCACCGCGGACCTGCAGGCCGGCTATCCGGGCCATCCCCTGTTCTCGACCGCCGATCTCGAGCTGCACAGGTTGGAATGCGCCGCCGTGATCGGCCCGAACGGCGCAGGCAAGTCGACTTTTCTGAAGACGATCCTGGGGGAACTGCCACCATTGGAAGGGGAGGTGCGGCTCGGCGCCAGCCTCGACCCGGCTTATTTCGCCCAGGCCCACGAGGGGTTGGACCCGAACAACAGCTTGATCGAGGAGATCAACACGGTCAGCCCGAGGATGCTCCCCGGCGAGGTGCGGGGCTACCTGGCGCGGTTTATGTTCACCGGTGAGGACCCCTTCAAAGAGGTCCGCATGCTGTCCGGCGGGGAGCGCGGCCGGCTGGCGCTGGCCAAACTTGCGCTGACCCCGGCCAACCTGCTCCTGCTCGACGAGCCCACCAACCACCTCGACATCCCGGCCCAGGAGATCCTGCAAGAGGCCCTGGAAAATTACGAGGGCACGACGATCCTGGTCTCGCACGACCGCTACCTGATCGGCCGGCTGGCGACCCAGATCTGGGAGATCGATGTCGAGCGCGGCGCGCTGCGCGTCTTCAAAGGCACGTACGTCGAATACCGATCTGAGCAAGCCGCTGCGCCGGCCGGTTCTGAGAACGGCGCCGAGGAGCGGGTCGCCTATGCCGAACACAAGCGACGCCGCAACCAGGAGCAGGGGGAGATCCGGCGGCGCGAAGAGCGTTTGCGGGAGGTGGAGGTTCTGATCCACATCCTGGAGGAGCAGCTGGCCGAGCTGGGGAAACGGCTGGAAAACCCACCGGCAGACCTCGGGAGGGTTCAGAAGCTGGGGGAGGATTACGCGGAGAAGGAGAGGCGGCTGGCGGAATTGATGGGGGAGTGGGAAGTCCTCCATTCTTGAACAGATGACGGGTGAGTGAGCGCAGCCCTATTTTTGTTCAATTTTTAATCCCCGGTCTCGTGTGAATACTGTCTCAACTGCGGCCACCGCCGGGCAATCCACAACACCGACAGGATGCACGCCACGCCCCCGCTCACCACGGCGAACGGCGCCCCCAACAGCTGTGCGACGGCTCCGGCCTCGATCTCGCCCAGCTGTGGCCCGCCGACGAAGAAGAGCTGGTTGATGCTGACCATCCGGCCGCGCAGGTTGTCCGGGGTGCGCACCTGGCGGATCGTGTTCCGGATGATGGCGCTGACGGAATCCGAACCGCCGATCACCATCAGCGCCAGCATGGACGCCACAAACGAGGTCGAAACCCCAAAGCCGATTGTCGCCAGACCGAACAGGACCACGGCGCCGAGCAGGACCGGCCCCTGCCGGCGGAGGCCTTCGAGCTGGGAGATGATCACAGCAGCCGTCGTCGCCCCGATCGACTGCGCGGCCGATAGCCAGCCGTAACCTACCGCCCCGACTTTGAGGATATCCGCGGCGAAGATCGGCAGGAGCGCATTGGCCGAGGAAAAAAAGGTGGCGAAGAAGTCGAGCACCATCGACGAAAGGATGATCGGTCTGCCCTTCAGGAACCGGAACCCTTCCCGGACGGCCTCGATCCCGCTCGATCCGGGTGAGCGGTCGTACCGGTCCTGCGGCACCTGGCCCATCAACGCCAGCGCCAGCAAGACCGCCAGGAATGTCGCGGCGTTGATCAGGTAGGTGTATTGCAACCCCAGGTTTGCGATCACGATCCCGCTCATCGCCGGTCCGGCGATCGACCCGACCTGGTAAGCGATCGAAGTCAGGCTGAAGGCGTTTGACAGGTGGATCTGCGGGACGAGGTTGGGCGTCAGCGACTGCCGGGCCGGCAGATCGAAAGCCCCGGCGACAGCCTGCAGCGCCGTCAGGCCGTAGATCTGCCACAGAGCAAGCTGGCCCTGGAAAGAGAGGGCGGCCAGGGTTAAGGCGACCAGGGCCATGGAAGTCTGCGACACGGCCATCACGGCCCGGCGGTTCCGCCGATCGGCCGTCACGCCGCCGATCAATGAAAAGACCCCCAGCGGGATCAGCCGGGCCAGCCCGATCCCGCCGAGCGCGATCGGCGCGAACTCCTCCCCGGCCAGCAGGCGGATATTCCAGAGCAGCGCCCAGAACTGCATCTGCGCCCCGGCGATGGAGATCATCAGCCCGAGCCACAGCAGGCGGAATGGGCGGGAGCGGAGGGAGGGGGGGATGTGGAGTCTCATGAATATGTCAAAAAAGATCGCTCAGCGGGCTTTGCCCGCTGAGCGATCTTTTTTGACCCTCATTCAGGTCCCCCAGTCTCGAAGATAGAGAAAGTCGTAACCGATCGTGCGGTTGCTGAGTTTGGCGATCGGGGGCATGACGCGTTTGAAATGGTTGCGTCGGACGCGGCGGGCGACATCGTCGACGAAGCCAGCGTCGAACCCGGCCTCCACGCAGGCCTGGGGATTGTAGCGCATATCGACCATGTGGTAGAGCAAGCGGTCCGCGTCGGCGTAGGTGAAGCCGAGCTCCCCCTCGTCGGTCTGATCGGCCCACAGATCGGCGGATGGCGGCTTGTCGATGATCGCCGGCGGTATGCCGGCGGCCCGGGCAAGCTGGCGAACCTGGGTCTTGTACAGGTCGCCGATCGGGTTGAGGGCGCAGGCTGAGTCGCCGTAAATCGTGCTGTAGCCCAGCAGGATCTCGGTTTTGTTCCCCGTCCCCAGCACGAGGGCGTTGAAGGCCGCCGATTGGTCATACAGGACGATCATCCGGGCGCGGGCCATGGCGTTGCCGCGCCGCCGCTCGTCCGCGTCCGGGAACTGTTCGAACAACGCATCGACCATCCCGGTGATCTCGATCGTCTCGGATCGTACCCCGAGCAGGTCGATCACTTCTCGGGCATGGGCGAGCGAGTCGGGTGCCGAGGTCCGGTAAGGCATCCGGACGGCCAGGACGTTCTCCGGTCCCAGCGCCTCGGCCGCAAGGAAACAGGCCAGGGCTGAATCGATCCCCCCGGACAGCCCGAGCACGACCCGTTCCATCCCGACCCGCCGGACCTCGGAGCGGATAAAACCGGTCAGGATCTCCCTCGCCAATTCGGTGTTTATCGCCAATTCGTTCGTTATCACTGTCTTCCGGTTCCTGTCCCGATGATGCGGCTCAGCTCGCGCTGGACCAGGGCTGTGCGTTCGTCGCGCAGCAGCGGCAACCGGGACCGGGTGCGGTGGAGCTGGCCCAGGTCGATCTCGGCGATCGAGAGCGCTTCCTCCTGGTAAGGTCCCTGGACGACCAGCTCGCCGTTCGGGTCGAAGATCGTCGCCCCGCCCCAGAAATGCAGCCCGTCCTCGAACCCGACCCGGTTCGAATGGACCACGAAAGTCGTGAACAGGCTGGCATAGGCCCGGTTGATGTGTTCGACCCAGCGGGCCGATTCCAGCCTGGGTTCGGTGTTGAGCCCACGGCCCGGCGAGGCCGAGGTGAAGATCATCAGGTCGGCGCCGTCCAGCCAGAGCAGGTAGGGTGGGGAGGCGTGCCAGAAGTCTTCGCAGATCAAGATTCCGGCCCGGCCGAAGCGGGTGTCGAAGGCCTGCACCCGATCGCCCCAGGCGAAGAATCGGCCTTCGTCGAACAGGCCGTACGTCGGCAGATAGACCTTGTGGTGGATGTGCCGGATCTCACCGCCGGCCAGGTAGGCTGCGGCGATGAAGAAACGGTGCCGGTCGTCTTCGTCCACAAAGCCGACCACGAGATCGATGCCCCGGCTGGCCTCCAGCAGCGATTTAAAAACCGGGTCCGCCGGAGACGGGCGCCTGGCGACTTGCTGAGCCAGGTCCTGCAGGGCGTACCCGGTCAGGGAAAGCTCGGGGAACACAACCAGGTCGGCTCCCTGGTCTCGGGCCTCGGCGGCCAGACGCAGATGCGTCTCCAGGTTGGCTTCGACGTCCCCGAGCACGGTGTTGATCTGGGCGAGGGCAATGGTGAGTTTCAAGTGGGTCACCTTTAAGCTTTCAACCGTGTCCTGAAACTTTTCAGGACCAGCAGAATCCCCAGCAAGCCGGTAACGCCTGCCGCCCACAGGTTGAGCGGGAAGCCGAGCCAGAATGGGGATGGGTCGACGCGCAGGGATTGGAGCCACCAGAACTGGAGTCCGGTGGCGGTGAGCCAGAGGCCGGCGGTGAGGCCGGGTTTCGCCGTCTTCGTTCGGATGAAATCCGCGCCGACCAGGGTCAGCAAGGCCAGGCACGCGCCCAGGAATTGGAGCGGGAACCGGACGGTGAGGTTGCCCCAATCGTCCCGGGCTGCGAGCCCAAACCAGGCATCGGTCGGCGGCCCGTAGGCGCAGCCGTCGACCCAGCAGCCCAGCCAGGCGGAGGTCAGCACGGCGGCGGGGAGCGGGTAGACGGCGTCCGCCAATCTTCCCGCCGGGATGCCTGTTGCCCGTGAAATGAGCGGCAGGGACGCCCAGCCGGACAGCAACGCACCGCCCCAGGAAAGCCCGCCGAACGGGATTTCGACCGCAGCAGCCGGGTGATTGAACTGGTAAACCAGCCGTGCGCCGGCCAGGCCGATCAGCATAAGGGCGAACCCGGCCGCGACGGCCTGTCCACGGATTTCCTGCGAGACGCCCGTGATGAGGCGCCAAAACCCCAGCGATGCTCCCGCCCCGACCAGCAGCGAAAAGGCATAAACCGGGACGCCCCCGGGGAGCGTAAAGGCGACGGTCACGGGTTAATGATAACAGAGTGCCTGGTGCCTGGCTTATGAGTATAATTCCTTTGACTCATGATCGATTTACTCCTCACCCCCGATGTGGCCTACCTGTTCATCGTCACCGGCCTGATGCTGGTGGTGATGGCACTGCTGACGCCCGGGACCGGGTTCTTTGAACTGGGGGCGTTCTTTGCGCTGGCGGTTGCGGGATGGCAGACCTATACGCTCGAAACAAACGGGTGGGCGCTCGGAGTCGCCCTGGCCGGCTTCCTCCTGTTTGTCCTGGCGTTCCGGCCGTCCCGGTACCGCCCGATCCTGCTGGGCGGCTCGATCGCCGGTCTGGTGATCGGATCGGCTTATCTATTTCGAGGGGAGGGGCTGGTTCCCGGAGTCAACCCCTGGCTGGCGCTGGCGATGTCCGTGCTGTCGGCCGGGTTCCTGTGGATCGTGGCCACGAAATCCCTGGATATCCATCTCCGGCTCCCGACCCACGATCTGAGCCGGTTGATCGGCGCCGTTGGCGTCGCCCGAACCGTCGTTCACACTGAAGGGACCGTTTTCGTCAA
Source organism: Anaerolineales bacterium (assembly GCA_035512695.1). GTDB lineage: Bacteria > Chloroflexota > Anaerolineae > Anaerolineales > JABWBV01 > DATDOR01. The sequence continues at coordinate 14,129 of DATKDL010000251.1, forward strand.
TATGGAGGATTGGTCCGCCCAGAGCACGGACCCGATCGAGGCCGGACAGCGGGTCCGGGTCATCCGACGGGAGGGGTTGCTGCTGGAGGTGGAGGCAGTTGAGTCGGAAGAATGATTGAAAAATTCGGGGGCGCAGCGTTGCACTACCCCGCAGCGCCCCCGAATTTTTCAAAACACTAAGGAGGTCATTATGTTTGCATCTGAAGTTGCCCAGGCCCTGGAGGGGGGCGCGATCTTTCTTTGCATCGCCGCCGTCGTCGGGAGCCTGGTCGTCCTGCTGCTGGCGGCGGCGATCAAGATCGTCCCTGAATATGAGCGGATGGTCGTCTTCCGGTTGGGGCGCAGCGTTGGGCCCAAGGGGCCCGGGATCGTTTTCCTGATCCCCGTCGTCGACCGGGGCGTGCGAGTGGACCTGCGCGAGCAGGTGCGCGAGATCCCGCACCAGACCTCGATCACCAAAGACAACGCCGCCATCTCCGTCGATTTCATCTGGTACTACAAGATCCTGGACGCCGAAGCGAGCGTCCTGGCGGTCGGCAATTTCGAGTCGGCCGCCCAGGGGATGGCGACGACGACCCTGCGGGCCGTCATCGGCGGCATCCCGCTGGACGATGCGCTTTCCGAACGCGAGCACATCAACAACCTGCTGCGCGTCCGGCTGGACGAGGTGACCGAACGCTGGGGTGTCAAGGTGACCAACGTCGAGATCCGCGAGATCATCCCGCCGCGCGAGATCCAGGACGCCATGAACCGCCAGATGTCGGCCGAGCGCGACCGGCGCGCCCTGGTGACCGAGTCCACCGGCCAGAAGGAAGCCGCCATCAACGTGGCGGAAGGCGAGAAGCAGGCCGCCATCCTGCGGGCGGACGGCCAGCGGCAGTCCAACATCCTGGAAGCGGAAGGCGACAAACAGGCCCAGCTGCTGCGGGCCGAAGGTTTCGGCGATGCGCTGCAGCGGATCTTCGAGACCGCCCAGACGATCGACCAGAAAACCCTGACCCTCCAGTATTTCGAGACGCTCAAGGAGATGGGGACGAGCCCGTCCACGAAGTTCATCTTCCCGATGGAATTCACCAGCCTGCTGGGCAACTTCATCGGCGGGCAGGCCAGGAAGTGAAAAATGAAAGCCGCGTGGGACGAAGTTCCACGCGGCTTTCATTTTTTGTAAAATGGACAAATGGCAACGCATTCCCTGGCGACGTTCCACACCGATGTGGTCCGGATCGAGCCGCTCCGGTTTCGGGACGTTATTGCCGTTTACCGGCTAGAACGGCGCTGTTTCCCGCTTGATTTCTGGCCGGTGCTCGACGTGGTCCTGGCGCTGGTCTACCCGCGCATCGTGCGGCTGAAAGCACTCGCCGGGGAGCGGTTGATCGGTTTTGTGATGGGGGAGCGGGAATGGGGCGCGGGTTGGATCGCGTCCTTCGGAGTCGACCCGGATTTCCGGAGGCGGGGGATTGGGAGCGAACTGCTGCGTGCCGTCGAAGCGGAACTGGACACGGAGGTCATTCGGCTGTGCGTGCGGGTCTCCAATACGGAAGCGATCCGCCTTTACGAACGCTTCGGGTACCGGCCGATTGAAACCTGGGGACGGTATTATCGTGGTGGAGAGGACGCTTTGGTGATGGAGAAGTACCCGGCGGAGGGGCACGGAGGAGATTTCGCTCAAAGCGGCTTATGAAATAATTCACCGTGCCCTTCCAAGGATGGCGTCCGCCATCCGGGCGGTCCGCACGATCTCGGGCACATCGTGGACGCGGACGATATTGGCTCCGCGCACGATACCGATCACGACAGCCGCAGCAGTGCCTTCGATGCGTTCGTCCGGGGGGAGATCGAGTGTGTATCCGATAAAGGATTTCCGCGAAGGGCCGATCAGGAGCGGGTAGCCCAAAGCTTTGAATTCGTCCAGCCGGTTGAGCAGCTCCAGGCTCTGGGCCACGGTTTTTCCGAACCCGAGGCCGGGGTCGAGGATGATCCGATCTTTAGCCACCCCGGCTTCCCGGGCCAGGGCGACGCTCTCGAGCAGTTCGTGCCGGACGTCTTCGAGCAGGTTTTGGTACGGCACGCCCACGTACCGACCCCCGAGCCGATCGCGAACCTCGGCGCTGGCCGGGGTGAGCCGGTTGTGCATGAGGACGACCGGAACCTTTTTTTGAGCGAGCAGAGGAGCCATCTCCGGGTCCGCCCGCAGGGCGCGGACATCGTTGACCATCCGGGCGCCGGCGTCCAGCGCAGCATCGGCCACGGCGGCGCGGTAGGTGTCGATCGAGATGAATGCTTCGGGGAATTCCCGCCGGATCGCCCGGATCACGGGCAGGACGCGGGCCAGCTCTTCTGTTTCCGAGACGGCTTCGGCGCCGGGGCGGGTGCTCTCGCCGCCCACGTCCAGGATATCGGCCCCCGCGGCCAGGAAGTCCGCAGCCTGCCGGAGCGGATTCGGCCTTCCTCCCGCCAGCAGGCCGTCGCCGGAGAACGAGTCCGGCGTCACATTGAGGATGCCCATCACGTACGTGCGGGCTTTCCAGTTATCGATCAATGTCACGCGCGAGGATTTCGTAAAAACAACGGGTGCGGCGACATTCACTCGCTGCACCCATCGGTTTTGCGCTTCTTAAAGGAGCGTGTCGAGCGGCTGAGAGAGCCAATCCTCCGCTGCGTCCATGCTGGTGAAAAGCTGCAGGCTGGACCCGCCGCCGGGGGCAGTCGAAAGGGCGGCGATCTCGAACACGGCCCGGCGGACCGATTCATTGGCCACGACGACGGCCAGCCGGATGTTTCGGGAGGCCGGATCGCTGTTGGCCTCGATCGCCAGGCTGACCGCTTCCGTCGGGATCGTCTCGACCCGGCGCAGATCGTACAGGTTGCGGGTCTGGCGGTCGGAATCGATCAGGTGCTCGAGGGCGAACTCGCGCCAGTGCAGCAGGGTCGCGGGGTTCAGATCGGTGAAGGTGACGTTCATTCCGCCATCCGGGCGGCGCTCGACGGAGTAGCCGATCTCCGGATCGGGATCCCAGTTGAGGGGTTTCAGGTCGTTTTGGGTCATCGTTTTCTCCAGGGGTCAGGATGGATAGAAGGATTATACATCCTTGCCGGCGGCTCATCTTGGGCGGCCGCATTCCTCGATCTGGCCGGTGCGCGTGACGAGCAGGTCCTCGCGATTGGGGATGGGGTTGAACCGGACCCCGTAGAAACCGGTGCTGTTCTCGAAGGCGTTCACATACAGCCAGGCGCTGTCGTTCGGCCCTTCGGCGATCGCGAAGTAGCCTGCGCTGCGGTCGGTGTTTCCGCCAAAATCGGTTTCGGAGGAATAGCCCATCACAAGGACGAGCGGGCTGACCGTGATCGGGCTGCCGAGGCGTTGGCGCATCGCCGCGTTCGTCGTGATCAGATCGACGGCACAGGCGTGCAGTTCGGTCGTGCGGACGTATTGGCCGCAGCCTCCCAGAACCAGCATCATGAACAAGACGATCCACAATCCGATCCGGGAGCAGCCGCAGCCGGGTGCCGCCCCGGTTGGCAGGTGGGCCATCCGCTCGCGGACCAATTCCGTGCGCCGGTCGCGCGGGGAGGCGGCTGGAGGGGAAAAAGGCGGGATCGACTCGCCGCGTTCAAGAGCGTCTACGGCCGCCTTGGCTTCGGTCAGGCTGGTATCCCGGAGCTCCCGGTAACGTTTGATCGCTTCGATCTTGTTCCCCGAACGGAGGAGAACGGTCACCTCGTCGAGGTCGGCCGGCAGCGGAGGCGGGGTCGTGCGGGCGAGTTCCGTCGGCGAAGGCGCTTCCGTGTCTTCCAGGGCCTCGACGTATTCCAGGGACTCCTTGAGCCCGAGCCCGGTCTGTTCGCGCACAAGCTTAACGGCGTTGATCTTCCTCCCGGCTGCCAGCTCGCGGCGGACCGCAGCCAGGTCGACCCCCTGGGGGCGCTCCGAGGACGCGCCGAAGAACGGGACCGCTTCGCGATCGGAGGTGATCCGGATGTCCGAGCCGCAGTGACTGCAGGTCACGGCCGAATCGCCCGGGTGGACCTGGAGCGGTGCGCCGCAGTTCGGGCAGTCGAGGGAAGTGGATTGCATGTGGGTTTCTCCGGGGAGCGAATGGGCGAATGGGCGAATGGGCGAGTGGGCGAGTGGGCGAATGGGCGAATGGGCGAGTGGGCGAGTGGGCGAGTGGGCGAATGGGCGAGTGGGCGAATTAGCGAATCGGCGGTTCGCCCATTCGCCCATTCGCCCATTCACCATGCTCCAGTGCGTGCAGCATTTCGAGATGGGTCTGACCGGACACCGGGTGGATCCAACCGGGGGCGATCTCCGCCAGCGGCCTGAGCACGAACACCCGCTCGTGCAGCCGCGGGTGTGGGATCGACAGCCCGGGCTGTTCGATGACCAGGTCATCATAATACAGCAAGTCCAGGTCGATCAGGCGGGGTCCGAAGCGAAAGGTCTCGGTCCGGCCCATGCGGCGCTCGATCGATTTGAGTTCGGCGAGCAGCGCGGCCGGAGCGAGATCGGTCTCGCCCCGCACGACCTGGTTGAGGAAGGCGGGCTGGTCGGTGTATCCCCAGGGCTCGGTCTCGATGATCGAGGAGGGCTCCGTCATCCGGACGGCTCCGGCGAGCAGCCGGCGGGCCGCGGCCAGGTTGCGGTCACGTTTCCCCAGGTTGGACCCGAGTGCGATGAAAACGGTCGCCATGGGGGCTAGAATAACATAAAAGGACTCGGAAATTTGGGGTGTACGTCCGGAGCGGTGAAGCCGCTCCGGACGTACACCCCAAATTTCGTTTAGAATCGTGCCCTCATGGCAGAAGCAAGACTCACATTCCCGCGCGACTTTCTGTGGGGGACGGCCACGGCTGCGTACCAGGTGGAGGGCAGCAACGCGAACAGCAGCTGGCACGCCTGGGAGCAGGCCGGGCACATCGCCGCCGCCGGCTCCGCCGCCCAGGCCTGCGACTGGTGGGGCGGGCGCTGGCGGGAGGATTTCGACCGGGCCGCCGAAACGGGGCAGAACGCCCATCGTTTCTCGGTCGAGTGGAGCCGAATCGAACCGGAACCCGGCCGTTGGGACGAAGCCGCCCTGGACCGGTACCGGGACATGGCGCGCGGCCTGGCCGAGCGCGGTCTCGAACCGATGGCGACCCTGCACCACTTCAGCGACCCGCTCTGGCTGGCCGAGACAGGCGGTTGGGTCGTCGACCGGACGGCGGCGTTCGAGGCGTTTGCGGTCCGAGTGGTCGAGGCGCTGAAGGATCACGTCCGGCTCTGGATCACGTTCAACGAACCGAATGTGTACGTGACCCTGGGCTATATCACCGGGGTGTTTCCTCCGGGCGCCACGGACCCGTTCGCCGCGGGCCGCGTGATGTCTCACTTGCTGGATGCTCATATCGCCGCCTACCACGCCATCCACCGGATCAGGCCGGATGCGCAGGTGGGGATGGCCCACCACTACCGCGGGATGGCGCCGCAGCGGCCCTGGTTCCCGCCGGATCGCTGGATCAGCGCCTTTCACTCGCGCCGGTTCAACGAGGCGTTCCCTCGAGCGCTGCAAACCGGCCGGCTGCGCCTTCCGGTCGGTCTGCCGCGCGCATCTGCGGCGCGCGGAACGCAGGATTTCTTTGGTCTGAACTATTACACGAGCGATCTGGTCCGTTTTGCCCCGTTTGCGCCGCGCGTGTTATTTGGACGGCGGAGCTTTCCGGAGGACGCCGAGGTCAGTCCGAACGGTTTCATCGCCAACCGGCCGGCCGAATTTGCCAGGGCGCTGCGCTGGGCCAAAGGGTTCGGTCTCCCGATTTACGTCACCGAGAACGGGATCGAGGACGCCTCCGATCGTCTTCGTCCGCGCTACCTCGTCGAGCATCTGCGGCAGGTCTGGCTGGCGGCTAACTTCAACTGGAAGATCCGCGGCTATTTCCATTGGACCCTGGTCGACAATTTCGAGTGGGGGAACGGCTGGACGCAGCGGTTCGGGCTGTGGGAGCTGGACCTCCAGACCCAGGCTCGCAGGATGCGGCCCAGCGCCGGTCTGTACGCCGAAATCTGCCGCGCCAACGCCCTCTCATCCGAAATGGTCGCCCGCTACGCGCCGGAGGTGTTTGCGGGGATGTTTCCGAACGAGTGACGTGGGACCTTGCACGTCATGTTATAATCCCGCCCGCTCAACGGAGAGGTAGCGTAGTCTGGCCTAACGCGCGCGCCTGGAAAGCGCGTGAGCAGCAATGCTCCGTGGGTTCGAATCCCACCCTCTCCGCCTGGTCAAAAGATAAACACGATGACGGTTTCAGAAATCCACGACGCGCTCGCGAATACCGCCCTGTATTATTTCATCCTGCTGGCTGCCTGGGGCTCTTTCCGGTTCCTGCGCAAGCAGGGGGTTGACTCGTCTTTTTGGGGTGCATTGGTGATCGCCGAGATACTGCTGGCCGTCCAGTTCCTGCTCGGCGGTTATATGTGGGTGATCGGTCTGCGACCGGCGCGGAACGTCCACTTGCTGTACGGGCTCGTGAGCCTGCTGGCGCTTCCCGGGATGTTCATGTATACCAAAGGGCGGTCGGAGCGGCCCGAAATGCTGATGTATGCCGTCATCTGCCTGGTCCTGGTGGGCGTGCTGCTGCGGGCGATCTTCACCGGGGAAGTTCAGCTGCCCGAGGTATGGAGGTTGCCGTTATTATCTCTTGTGCTATAATTCACTTTCATCCGCACATGCTGCGAGCCAGTGGTAGTTGACCAACCGAACAATTGAGTGTCTCGCCGGAGCGCTGCCCCGGCGAGACACTCAATTGTTCGGTTTACCCCCGGACAGCGCAGCGCGCTTGGAACCGAACCTCCAAATTTCCGGATCGGTTTCCAGGCAGGACCAACATTTCGGGAGAAGGAGTTTCTCAAGGAGAAGGACATGACGGACACGGATGCAGCTGCTCAGGCAGAAACGGACCAGCCCGCCGCAAATGACAAGAGCGCCGGAGAAGCGAATGTCGAAGTGACCCGGCGGGAGTTCATGAATATTGCATGGCTGGCCTCGCTGGGTTTCTTTTTAGTCCCCTTTGGCGGTGCGACCATCCTTTTTGCGTTCCCGCGCTTCAAAGAAGGCGAGTTCGGCGGCACATTCAGGCTCACCCTGGCCGATATCCCCGAGATCAACGCCGGGCCGAACGTCAACACCCGCGGCAAGTTCTGGATCACCCGCACGGAGGATGGTGTGCGGGCGATCTATAAAGTCTGCACGCACCTGGGCTGCCTCTACAACTGGCAAGAAAGCGATGACAAGTTCATCTGCCCCTGCCACGGGTCCCAGTTCGAGCGGGATAGTACGTGGATTCTAGGCCCGGCGCCGCGCTCGCTCGACCTGTTCAATTTGCAGGCGATCGGACCGGACGGCACCGAGCTGGCCGCCACCCCGGGTCCGAATGCCGCCGTGCCGGTTTTCGACGATGACCCCGGCGTGGTGTACATCGTAGACACCGGGAACCGGATCGACGGCGCACAGCACGAATAGACGGGCGGGAAAACGGGAGTAGGAGACACACGGACAATGGACAACCGCAAAATTTTCACCGAAGCGCTGCTCGGATTGCTTTTCGTCATCCTTTCGACGGTCCTGCTCGTTTATGAAGGTTTCAAAGAGAACGACAACCTGGCCAGGACCGAGACCGAACAACTGGCCGTTTCGATCGAAACCGGCGCCTCCCTGTATGGAGGTGCCTGCGCAGAATGCCACGGGATAGACGGCAAAGGCGGGATCGGCGCCCCATTCAACGAAGCCCACTTCTTCGACCTCGGACCGGAAGGCCGCATGGCCGAGCTCGGTTGGGGCGGGACTCTGGAAGATTTCATCATCGCCACCGTTTCGGGCGGCCGTCCGCTTTCCACCCGTCCCGGCCTGTACCCCGGCAAGGGGGAGGGATATGCGATGCCGGCCTGGGCCGAGCAGTTCGGCGGCCCGTTCCGGCCGGACCAGATCCGCGATCTGGCCAAATTCATCCAGAACTGGGAAGCAGAGGCGACCGGACAGGCGATGATCGCCCGGAGCCCGCTGGTCCCGCCGGAGGATGATCCGCTCCTGGCCGGGCGCATCGTTTTCAATTCCCTCGGCTGCCCCGCCTGCCACACCATCGAGGGCGTCAGCGTCGGGCCCGTGGGACCGGAGCTGACCAATATCGCCACCGTTGCCGCCACCCGCGTCGAAGGCATGACCGCCGAGGAGTACATCCACGAATCGATCGTCGACCCGGCAGCGTTCATCTCGCCGGATTGCCCGACCGGTCCCTGCGCCGATCCGACCATCATGCCGCTCACCTTCGCTGAGCAGGTGACGGAAGAGCAGCTCGCGAGCCTGGTCCTGTACCTGCTTTCGCTGGAATAAGCGGTTGATCTCGAACCTGGCCCTGATCCTGGGAGCGGTCGCGCTGGTGGTCATCATTCTCGTTGGCATCTATCTGGGGCGAAAGCGCGCATCCTGACCTGTAAAATAGAACACTGATTTGAATGATAAAAGCGGATTTTCACTGATTTTAAAATCAGTGAAAATCCGCTTTTATCATTCAAATCAGTGTTCTTGTTGACACAGTCCTAAAATCGGGGTATCCTCCGCCCTCCGGGCGGGTCCGGCGCGGCGGAGACCTGCGAACCGTGCCAGGTCCGAGAGGAAGCAGCACTAAGGAGGACCCTTCGGGTGCCGCCGGGGTGCCTGCCCGGAATGAATCATAAAAAGCGGAACCCCCGGCCGGTGTTCACCGGCCGGGGGTTCCGCTTTTTATGTCCTCGCGGGTAAGATTGCGGCATGCAACGAGCGGTGTTCGTTTTGTTTTTGATCCTGTCCGGCGCGGGATGGCAAACGGCCGCGCCGGAAACTCTGCCGGTGACCGTCTACGCCGACGGGAGGCTGCACCGTGGGATCTCGCCGGGCGCGAGTCCGGCGTATGCCCTGGCCGCGGCCGGAGTCGTCCTGGCGGAAGGCGACGCCGTTTTCCTGGATGGGCTCCCGCTTGACCCCGGCGCCGCGTGGGGCGTGGAAGATGGTGGGGTCATCCAGGTGCAGCGGGCGGGTGTCCTCTCATGGGAGGGCGGCCGGATCACGACCACCGCCGCGACGGTCGGGGCGGCGCTGCTGGAAGCCGGGGTCATCCTGCGGGTGGGAGACCGGGTCGAACCCTCGCCGGAGACGACGCTCGCCGGTGCGCTCACGGTCAGCCTGGCGCCCGCCCGCCCCGTCACAACGCAGATCGGCGGCCGCGAACTGACGATCTGGACCGCAGCCGGTACCGTCGGCGAGGCACTGCGTGAAGGCGGTCTGAGCCTGCAAGGACTGGATTACAGCCTGCCACCTGCCGAGGCCGCCGTCCCGCCGGAGGATGAGGTCCGCGTGGTCCGGGTCGAAGAGGAGATCCTGCTCGAACAAGTCACCCTGGCTTTCGACACGCTGACCCAGCCGGCTCCGGATCTTGAGATCGATACCCAGCAGGTCGTCCAGGTGGGCGCTTTCGGTTTGCAGGTCAGCCGCATCCGGGTCCGATATGAGGACGGGGTCGAGGTCGAGCGCCGGACGGAAGCCGAATGGATCGCGGCGCAGCCGCAGCCGCGCATCGTCGGGTACGGGACGAATATCGTCGTCCGCACGATGAACACGCCGGACGGGCCGATCGAATATTACCGGACCGTCCAGGCCTTTGCGACCTCCTATTCCCCCTGCCGGCTCGGGATCGACGCCTGCGGTAATACGACCGCCAGCGGGCTGCAGCTTGAGAAGGGGATGGTCGCCGTGATCCGGTCCTGGTACAACGCCATGGTGTTCTCCCAGGTGTATGTCCCCGGGTATGGGGTCGGTGTGATCGCCGATATCGGAGCCGGCGTTTCCGGAGGGCACTGGATCGACCTGGGTTACTCGGACGAGGATTGGGTCTCGTGGTCGCAGACGGTGACGGTTTATTTCCTGACCCCGATCCCGCCGCCGGAACAGATCCTGTGGATCCTTCCATGAAAAAGGCGTAAGTGGGAGCCGATGGAGAAATCGGAGATTGGAGCCCTGCTGAAAAAATACGGTCTGCGCCCGCGCAAGGGTCTTGGACAGAATTTCCTGGCGGGTCCGGAGATTCTGCAGAAGATCGTGGACGCCGCGGGGGTAGGCCCCGGGGACGTGGTGCTCGAGGTGGGGCCTGGCCTGGGCGGGCTGACCCTGGCGCTGGCCGCGGCGGCCCGCCGGGTGGTGGCGGTCGAGATCGACCGGGAGCTTTTCGGCCCGCTTGAGGAGGTGCTGTCCGGTGCGGAGAACGTCCGGTTGGTACAGGCGGACATCCTCGCGGTCGATCCCAGGGAACTGATCGATGCAGACGAGCCTTACCTGGTCGTCGCCAATATCCCCTACTACATCACTTCGGCGATCTTCCGGCACCTGCTGGAGAACGCCCACCCACCGCGGCGCCTGGTCCTGACGGTCCAAAAGGAGGTGGCGGCGCGGATCTGCGCAGCGCCACCGGACATGAACCTGCTGGGGCTGAGCGTCGGGGTCTACGGCCGGCCGGAGACGGTGCTGCGCATTCCGGCCGGGGCGTTCTACCCGCCGCCCAAAGTCGATTCGTCCGTCGTGCGGGTGGATCTGCACGCCGAGCCGCGTTTCCCCCCGGAGACCCGCGAACTGTTCTTCCGTTTGGTCCGCGCCGGATTCAGCCAGAAGCGAAAGACCCTGCGGAATTCGCTCTCCGCCGGGATGGCCTGGAGCAAGGAGCGGGCGGAGGAAGTGCTGGCGGCGGCCGGGATCGACCCGATGCGGCGGGCGGAGACGCTGGATTTCGATGAATGGGGAAAAATCCTGGAAATTGTGGGAGGATAAAGACCTGCGGCTCCCGGAAGCGAGTTGCGAAATATCCGCTGCTCGCTTCCGGGAGCCGCAGGCCTTTATCCTTCCAGGTCCCTGTATTCGAACTTGACCTGCCAGACCCGCAACGCAGCCTCGAGCTGAATCCGCAGCGACATCTTGGACGTCCCCCAGCGCCGGTCGGCGAAATAAATCGGCACCTCCTGAACGCGGGCCCCGCACAGGCGTGCCAGGTAGGCCATCTCGACCTGGAAGACATATCCGTTCGACCGGACCCGGTCCAGCGGCATCCCTTCGAGCAGCTCCCTGCGATAGAGGCGGAACCCCCCGGTGACGTCCCGAACAGGGAGACCCAGGATCGAGCGAGCGTACATGTTTCCAAAGGCCGACAGGCCTTTGCGCCAGAACGGCCAATCCCGGTCGACGCTGCCGCCTGGGACGTAGCGTGACCCTATGACGAGATCGGACTGCTCGGCCGCGGCGGCAAGCTCGGGCCATTTCTCCGGGGGGTGTGAGAAGTCGGCGTCCATCTGGCCGACCGCCGCAGCCCCCCTCTCGAGCGCGATGCCGAACCCGTGCAGATACGCCGGCCCCAGTCCGCCCTTGCCGGGACGGTGGACGGCGGAGACCTGATCCGGGTGTGCTTCCACCAACCCGTTGGCAATCTCCCCCGTGCCGTCCGGGCTGTTGTCATCCACGACCAGGACCCGCAGCCCCGGCAGTTCCAGAATCAACAAAGCGGAGATCAACCTGCTCAGATTCTCCGCTTCGTTGTAAGTCGGGATGACGATTGTGACCGGTGGGTCAGGCAATGGTCGCTACCAGCCTCTTCTTCAAGTCGTCCGGGCCGGTCGAGGCTCGGATCTCGGGCGGTCCCAACGATCCGTGCTTGACCCGGATGCGGTTGGCGATCGGTTCGGCGCCTTCACGCACATCGACCGGGTAGAACAGTTCGACGGATTGGGCCAGCCGCTTGGAAATCTGCAGGCTGATCGCCTCACGCTTTCCGGCCGGCACGGCCAGAACGAATTCTGATGCGGACAGGTGGCCGACGAAGGTCTCATCGGAGATCGACTCGCCGGCGGCGCGCTCGATCAGCACGCTGATGGCGCGCAGGACATCATCCGATGCGACAAAACCGTAGTCCTCCCGAAAGGAATCGAGGTTCTCGATGCGGGCAACCAGCAGCGACCACCCGTTCGGGTCGTCCAGGACCTGCCGGAGATGCTCATCCACCACCTCACCCTCCGGCAGGTTGGTGATCGGGTTGGCCGGGGGGCCCTGGGCGGCCCGGCGCAGGGCGTTGCGGACGCGCAGCCGGAGTTCCTGGATATCGAACGGTTTCGTGATGTAGTCATCGGCTCCCAGGGTCAGACCCTTGATCCGGTCGACGCGCTGGCGCTTGTCGGTGAGGAAGATGATGGGGATAGCCTGTGTCCGGCGGTTGGCTCTCAAACGGGCTGCAACTTCGAAGCCGTCGATGTCCGGCAGGCGGATATCGAGGATGATCAAATCGGGTTCGGAAGTGACCGCGGTTTGTACCCCGGTTTCGCCCCAATCGGCTGTGAGCACCTCGTAGCCCTGGATGCGGAAATAGGCGTTCAGCATCTCCGCGACGTCGAGATCGTCCTCGATGATCAGGACGGTATTTTTTCCGCCGGCCATCAAACGACCTTGGGGTTTTTCTGGATGATAAACTCGCAGACTTCGTCCCCCACGGCGATGCATTTCGATTCGTTTACGCGGAATTCACTGCCGCCGGAGACCCATTTGAGGCTCTCCTCAAGCAGGCCGACGGCAATAAAGCAGAGCGGTTTGTCCTCCCCGGACCGCCCCCAGCAGACCGGGCAGCGGTGGATGGTGTAGATGATCTCGTTGGCGCCCTCTTTGACCGTCGTGTGCTGGTCGCTGATCTGGGAGAAGATCTTGGCCATCGCCGGGAGGCCGATGCGGAGTTTGGCCGGGAGCGGGAGCACTTTGAAAGCCAGGTCCCCGACGCCCGCGAGGGCGCCGAAGTTCTTGAGTGCATCCGCCCACAGGGCCCGACCGGCGCGCAGGGCGAACCCGCGGCCGCCGCGCGGCCCGTACATCTCCTCGAGCGCAAGGTTGATCGATGAGTATTTGGAAAAATCGAAATCCTTCTCGAGATTGCCCGAAGGATAGTTGTCGATCAGGTCGGAGAGATGCGCCAGATTCAGGATCGCATTGAGGCCGTTCTGTCCCATCACGGATTTGATCCCGTCTATCGTGATCAGGGCGAACCGGTTGGGATAATAGTAACCGCTGGGGGGGATGGGATCCATTTTGGGGACGTTGTTCCTAGATCAGGCTGACGAGGTCCTCAGCCGCACGGCGCATGTCCAACAGGATCAGGCCGAGCTTGGCCTCTTTCCTGGCCATCACGGTGAGCACTGCTTCTTCTCCGACGGACATCAGCAAGACATAACCGTTTTCCCCTTTGATATACACCTGCTCGAGCGATCCTCGTCCGAGCTCGGATGCGATTCTTTCACCCAGGGAGAGCATGGCGGCGGACATCGCCGAGACACGGTCTTCCTCGACCTCCTGTGGCAGCGCCGAGGCGATCGAGAGCCCGTCCACGCTGACGATGGCGGAGGCCTGGACGTCCGGCGTGGAAGCCTGCAGATCGCGCAACCGCTCGACCATCATCTGAGTGCGGGTCTTGGTCAATGTCGTGCTCCTGCCCCTGCCATCGCCGTTTTCTCTGACTCAAGAACCTTTCCGAAAATTCCAGGGATTGGTGAATTTTGGGTCGGCTGCGGCCGAGCCGCAGCCGCTTCAAAATTCGCCGCCCCAATCTTCGGATCGGTTCTTAAGGAAATCATGCCTGCTCTGAAATTTAGCACAGGGGTACCGATGTGTCAAGCAAAGGCAAAAACGGGGGCGAAGCGCCGGGTCGGAGGGGAACCTTCCCCCCGGCGCTTCGCCCCCGTTTTTGCCTTTTGGCCATGTAAAATATGGATATGGTTCCAGACATAAACATGGTTGCCGAGTTGGCCCGCCAGGCGGGCGAGATTTTGAAAATTGGTTTTGGCGGTCCGATCGCCGCCGAGCATAAAGAGCAGGCCATCGACCTGGTGACCGAGATGGACCGCCGGTCGGAGGCCTACCTGCTGCGCGAGATCCGCCGGCGATACCCGGCGCACCACGTGGTGGCCGAGGAGAGCGGAGAGCACGGCGCGAACGGGGTTTATTCCTGGTATCTCGATCCGCTTGACGGCACGGTCAATTACGCCCACGGCATCCCGATCTACTCCGTCTCGATCGCCTTCGCCGAGAACGGCCGGGTCCGGCTGGCGGTGGTCTTCGATCCGTCCCGTGACGAATGCTTCACGGCGATCAGGGGGCAGGGTGCCTTTCTGAACGGGGCAAGCCTGCAGGTCACCGGCGTGACCGAATTGTCGTCGGCGCTGCTCGTGACCGGGTTCCCGTACGATTCGTGGACCAACCCCGACAACAACCTGTCCCATTTCGAGCGTTTCTCCGTCCGGACGCAGGGGGTCCGGCGGCTGGGGTCGGCTGCTCTGGATCTGTGCTACGTGGCGGCGGGCCGGTTGGACGGGTTCTGGGAGCTGCGGTTGAAAGCCTGGGATGTGGCGGCCGGGGGGCTGATTGCCGAGGAGGCCGGCGCCCGCGTTACCGGGTTGGCCGGCGAGGCGGATTACCTCCGGCCGGTGACATCCATCGTGGCGGCCAACCCGGCATTGCACGGACGGATGCTGGATGTATTGAAAGGTTAAGCGACAAGCAGCGGGATCGGGCTTGTTGGCCCGATCCCGCCTGCTTGTCGCCTAATCATTCTCCATCGCAGCACGAATGACCTCATCCATCCTGGTCAGCGAAACCCGCGACGTCAGATCCAGGCTCAGGGCGGTAACGGCCACTTTTTTTGCAATGCGCGTCACGTAGACATCCGAATCGATCGGGAAGTCCTTCAGATGGGCCGAGACTCGATAATCGAGCCTGGCCGGTTCGGACCAGTTCGACCGGGCCGGTGGCAGCGATTCGTAGTAGCGCATCATCGACAGCCGGGTCATTTCCCAGGGTGTTTCCGCGGTGGCCATGGTCGGGACCTCGATCTTCAGCAGGTGGACGTCCTCCGGCAGTTCATGGCCAAGCAGCAGCCGTGCGAAGCGGACGGTTAATTCGGCGGCGGCGGAGAAATCGACTTCATCGGAATACGATTCGTGGTGATGCTTATCCGTTTCGAGCGAAACGGCCAGTGCCGGGATCCCCTGGCCGGCAGCCTCCATCGCCGCGCCGACCGTCCCGGAGATGGTCACCCCGGTCCCGAAATTCTCTCCGTAATTGATGCCCGAGACCACCAGGGCGGGTTTCCGCTTGAGGACCTCAAGGACCCCGTGGATCACGGCCTGTGCAGGCGAACCGCCGACCGAAAAGACCTGCCAGTCCCTTTCGTTGACCCGCACGGTTTGCTCCTCGATGATCCCATCGGAATAGATCGGCAGGCTGCGCCCCATCCCGCTGGACTGCTCCCGCGGGGCCACCACGTGGACAAAGCCGAGTTCCTCCAGGCGGCTCGCCGCAGCCCAGAGTCCGGGGGACAGAATCCCGTCGTCGTTGGTCAAAAGGATATCCGGTTTCAAAGGTTGGTCGTCTCCTATAGAATGGGCGGATTGGCGAATAGGCGAATTCGCCCAGGCGCCCATTCGCCCATTCGCCTATTCTTTACCTCGTCCGCTCGCCAACCAGGCCATCCCCTTCCCGGCGGTCCACATCACCTGCATGAACCACGGCCGGTCGCTGAGACGGTAAGACCACCAGGCGACCCACCAGCGCAGCAGCAGGTAGCCTCCCAGGTCTGAAAGCAGGACGCGGCGTTTGTAGTCTTTGAAAGAAAAATCCTGCTTACGGAAGGCCGCTTCGATCGAACGGGCGGCGATCTTCCCGTAGACCAGCGCCGGGGCGATCCCTTCTCCCAAAAGTGGTTCGGCGCCGGCCGCGTCGCCGGCCAGGATCAGCCGTTCGCTCGACAGCCGGTTCCGCGGGCTGAACCAGTGGATCGGGTGTCCTTCTATTTTGGCGCCGTTCAGGTCGGTTCGTTTTCCCGCCAGGGCTTGCTGGAGCAGGTCCGGGAGGGGCGCTTTTTGACGGTGCGGGGCGATGCGGGCGTCATACACCCCCCGGTTGTGTTTCGGCTCGCCGCCGACACGGGCCGGAAAATCCCAGGCATAGCCCTGGAGCCCGCCGGCCACCGGCGTGAAATCAAAGCTGGCGAACCCGTCCCGGAACTGCGGAGCATCCGCCTCGGCCGGCTGGACGACTTCGAGCAGCCGCGCCACACGGGCCGCCGGTTCGCTGCCGGCCTTGCGGGGTTTCGAAACCCTCGCAAGGCCCGATAAGAAGCGGCGGCTGATCCCGCGTGAGCCATCGGCCCCGACGACGGCCTGCGCCCGGTAGACGCCGGTTTCCGTTTCGACCACCACGCCGTCCGCTTCTATCCGGATCGCTTTGACGCGGACGCCCTCCAGAATCCGGACCCCGCGTTCACGGGCGCTGACGGCCAGGAAGTGGTCGAACTCCCGCCGGTGGAAGACGACAAATTCCGGCCGCCCGCGGACGTGGACCGTGCGATCTTTGTAAATAAAGCGGGCGTCTCGGATCGGGGCGTGCGGGATCGGCAGCGGGTCCGGAAAACCGAGATTGCGCAGGCAGCGCAGCCCCAACTGTGTCACCCCACCGCCGCAGAGCTTGTGCCTCGGGTGGACCGCCCGGTCGAGGACGAGCATTTTTTCCGCCCAGGCCGGGTCGAGCGCGAGCAGGTGTAGAGCCGTCGACAAACCGGCCGGCCCGGCGCCAATGATGATGAGGGGGAATTCATACATTCTGTTGAGTGCGAATGAACGAATGGGCGAATAGTCGAATGGGCGAATTCGCCCATTCGCCCATTCGTTCATTCGCTCATTCGAAAAAAAGGAGCGAGGGGTTCCCTCGCTCCAGGCGCCCTCGGCGTGACTCGAACACGCGACCCCTTGCTCCGCAAGCAAGTGCTCTATCCGCTGAGCTACGAGGGCGAGAATTGTTGGGCCGCGGCACGAAACTCAAAAGGCGGGGAGGGAGGGATTCGAACCCTCGGTCGGGTTATACGCCCGACAACCACTTAGCAGGCGGCCCCAATCGTCCACTCTGGCACCTCCCCATTTGATCAAAACCAATTTCTGGCCCGGTTCTTAATTTGCAGGCGCAGCGCCCGGTGAGCGATGGCGGCCGGCAGGCGGAGGGAGAGGGATTCGAACCCCCGGTGGGTTTAAGCCCACAGCTGTTTTCAAGACAGCCGCCTTCGTCCACTCGGCCATCCCTCCGGGATCGCGAGATGCGCGCCGGTTATTCTACCATACGAGAAAGCGAATGGGCGAGAAAGCGAATGGGCGAGAAAGCGAATGGGCGAGTGGGCGAGTGGGCGAATCGCCCATTCGCCCATTCGTCTGCTATACTCGCCCCCAAGGAGAACCCCCATGCCAAAACTCGACTGGATCGACGATGAACTGAACAAGCTGCGGGAGGCGGGGCTTTACAACCACATCCGGACGCTGGGGACTGCACAGGGGGCCTGGCTGGAGGTCGACGGGCGGCGGGTGCTCAATTTCTGTTCGAACAATTACCTGGGGCTCGCCAACCATCCCAGGCTGATCGCGGCCGCCCGCGAAGCGATGGATGCTTTCGGGGTCGGCCCCGGGGCGGTGCGGACGATCGCCGGGACGATGGACCTGCACGTCCGGTTTGACCAGCGCCTGGCGCAGTTCAAGGGCGTCGCCGCGGCGATCTCCCTTCAGTCCGGTTTCGCCGCCAACCTGGCCGTGATCCCGGCCCTTGTGGGGAAAGATGACGCCATCGTCTCCGATGCGCTCAACCATGCCAGCATCATCGACGGCAGTCGCCTCTCCGGCGCGAAGATCCTGCGCTATGAACATTGTGACCCGGCCGACCTCGCCCGGGTCCTGCAGGAAAACCGGGCCGCCTACCGCCGCTGCCTGGTGGTCACCGACGGGGTCTTCAGCATGGATGGGGATATTGCCCCGTTGGACGAGATCTACGCGATCACGAAAGACCACGACGCGATCCTGATGGTCGATGACGCGCATGGAGAAGGTGTTCTGGGCCGCGGCGGCCGCGGGATCGTCGACCATTTCGACCTTCACGGAAAAGTCGATGTCGAAGTCGGGACGCTCTCGAAGGCCTTCGGCGTGATGGGCGGTGTGGTGGCCGGAGATGCCCGGATCGTCGAGTGGCTGCACCAGCGCGCCCGGCCGTTCCTGTTCTCGTCGGCGATGACGGTCCCAGATGTGGCGGCCTGCCTGGCCGCGATCGATCTGCTGGAGGAGTCGACCGACCTGGTCGACCGGCTCTGGGAAAATGCCCGCTACTTCCAGGACGAGATGCGGAACCTGGGCTTCGATACCGGTCTGACGCAGACCCCGATCACCCCGGTCATGCTCGGCGAAGCCCCGCTGGCGCAGGCATTCAGCCGGAAGCTTTTCGACGCCGGTGTCTTTGGGATGGCGATCGGTTTCCCGACCGTCCCGCAGGGGAAGGCCCGCATTCGAGTGATGATCTCCGCCGCCCATACCCGCGACGACCTGGACCGGGGATTGGAGGCGTTTTCGATTGTGGGGCGCGATCTGGGCGTACTCCCCTCATCGTTAATAACTGGTTAGAAAACCCCCATTCACGTTATAATAATTGAACGTCCGGTCATAAAGTGCGTGTAATATAGAGGGCCGTACGAACCCATCACGCGATTTCACAGGAGGTGAACGATCAACCCAATCCAACCCAACTCCCTTTACCGTACACAACCCCAAACTATTTCTCTGGAGGAGAAAATATGAAAAACAAACCGTTATTTACCCTTTTGGCCGCGCTGCTGATGGCCGCCTTCGTGCTTGCGGCCTGCCAGCCGGCAGCCCCCGAGGCGACTGAAGCGCCGGAACCCACCGAGGCAATGGTCGAACCCACCGAAGAGATGGCGTTCGAGCCGATGTCGCTCGCGGCGGATAGCTGCGACTATGGCGGCAAGATCTCGTCCGTTGAGGCTGTTGATGAGCTGACGGTCAAGTTTACGCTCTGTAAACCGGA